>JAJYPS010000061.1 GCA_021795215.1 Actinomycetes bacterium | reverse complement strand
GGGTTAAGTCCCGAGCGCTGGTGTACGAACCACCGGCGGCGACGGTCTTCGCATCAACCTGTGTTGACGACTAATGTCGATCAACTGAATGCATTTGTATCAGTAAATAGAATCGATTGCAATACCTTCTTTCGGGAAAATAGATTGGTAGTTGGGACGTGCTCGTTCCGCCGGCGGCGAGGGCGCTGCCGGTCATCATCGCTTGGGCATCCTTCTCGTTGTCATCCAGCGGCGGCATCCATGGCCGGTCTCGGGTCCGCCTCAGAGACGGAGGCGATCCGGTCGGTCCTGAGTGACTCCACGCCCATGTAGCGCTTGGCAATGGCCCACTCGTCGGTCTGTTCGGCCAGGAGTGCTCCTACCAGGCGGATGACTGCCTTGCGGTTGGGGAAGATCCCTACCACGTCGGTGCGCCGGCGGATCTCCTTGTTCAGCCGCTCCTGGGGATTGTTGGAACGGATCTTCTGCCAGTGCTCCACGGGGAAGGAGCTGAAGGCCAAGATGTCGTCTGCTGCGTCGAGCAGGTAGACCGCCACGTCGTTGAAGCCGGCCTCGGTGAGCTTGTCGACCACATCGCCCAACTGGGACCAGGTGGTCTCCCGGTCGGGCTGCTCGAAGATCGAGCGCACCAAGGTGGCGATCATCGGCCAGGTGGTCTTGGGCACCCGGGAGGCCAGGTTGGCCATGAAGTGCGTTCGACACCTCTGCCAGGACGCCTCGGCGAACACGGTGCCGATGGCTGCCTTGATACCCCCGTGGGCGTCGGAGATGATCAGTTCGACCCCGGAGAGCCCCCGGGCCACCAGCGAGCGCAGAAAGGCCGTCCAGGCCTCGGTGTCCTCGGTGGTGACGATGTCGAACCCGACGATCTCTCGCCTCCCTTCAGCGTTGCAGGCGGTGGCGATGACGGCGGAGACGTTGACCACCCGGCCGCCCTCTCTGACCCGTTGGGTGAGAGCATCGATCCACAGGTAGCGATAGGGGCCGGCGTCCAGTGGGCGGTCTCGGAACTCGGCCACCTTCTGGTCGAGCTCGGCGGCCATCCGGGACACCTCGGACTTGGAGATCCCCTCGATCCCCATGGCCTTGACCAGGTCGTCGACCCGCCGGGTGGACACCCCTTCGACGTAGGCCTGGCAGACCACCGCTATCAGCGCCTGTTCGGCCCGCCTCCGGGGTTGGAGCAGGAACTCTGGGCTGTAGACCCCTTGGCGGAGCTTCGGGATGGCCAGGTCGACGGTGCCGACCCGGGTGTCCCAGGGCCGCACCCGGTAGCCGTTGCGGGAGTTCTCCCGCTCGTCGGTCCGCTCGCCGTAGCCAGCGTTGCACTGCATGGACGCCTGGGCTGACATCAGCGCCTCGGCGAAGGCTGCGAGCATGGCCCGGGGCAGGTCGGTATCTGCGTCACCGGCCTCGAGATACTTGCCAAGCCAAGCGCCTGCGTCGATAGTGGTTGGGACAGTCACCGTTATCCTCCTCAAGTAGTTGTTGTCGAACTGCTTCTTGAGGTTGACGCGGTGACCGTCGCGTGTGGGGGATCTCCCCTCAGTTCACCTGCTGCTCGTACACCACTGACTGGGACTTAACTGACCCGACCGACCCGGTGGGCCGACTCCTGTTCCATGTCCTTGCCATGGTCGCAGAGTTCGAGGCCGACCTCATCCGGGCCCGCACCCGCGAAGGCATGGCCGTGGCCAGGGCCAAGGGCCGCCTGCGGGGCAAGAAGCCCAAGCTCAGTGCGAAACAAGAAGCCCACCTCGTCGAGCTGTGGCGGGCGGGCAAGCACACATCCGTCGAGCTGGCCGAGCTGTTCAACGTCGCCCGCTCGACCGTCTATCGCGCCATCCAGCGTGCCGGGGAGCAGACGGCGCCTGCCAAGTAGGGCCGTACAGCTGTCACCGGCCGGGCGTCGGCCCACGGCGGTGAGGCTCGCAGCGATGCGGACGAGTAGAAGACGTCGCCGGCGGTACAGCGTTCGGACGGTCGTGTCGTGTTCCTCGCATCCGCTCCTGGAGCTGGCGGAGCTCGGGGAGGGCGTCTCGGTCCTTCGGCCGGTTGGCGAACTCTTTGGAGGCCACGATCGCGTTCAGGCTGGCGACGCGGACCTGGATCCCTGCATAGGAGAGGACCCGGGCATCGCCAGCCAGATCCCCGTAGCGGCGAGGCGTGCCGTCGCGGTCCCGCATCTCAGTCATGATGTCGAGGTCGCCGGCGTCGGTGCGCCAGTTGCTGAAGCCGCCTTGACTCAAAATGGCGTCTATCTGCACGGGAAGTGCGGCGGATTCCTCATCAGTGAGACCACTGATTCGCAGGCGAGCATTGAGTGTACGAAGGGCGCCGGCCAGCCGGAGGAAGTTGTCCTTGTCCTGGCGGACCAGACAGTCGCTGTCTTTCGTGGGTCGGGTGGCGCCGTAGGCCCGGGTGGCGTGACCGCCGACGACGAGGTACTCGACGCCGTGGCGGTCGAGGACTTCGACGACCCGGGCGAGGTCAGGCTCGGGGGTCGGCGACAGGGTCCCAGTCCCAGTCGACCTGGCGCCAGTTGGCCTCCGGGCGCTTGGAGAGCTCTTCGTAGGTGATGCCCGCTCTGTAGTTGGTGTCGACTTCCTTGAGCCAGGCGAAGAGCTTTTCTTTGGTGTTGATGGCGCGACCGTCCCAAGTGATCGGCACGTCGTCGTCAGTAGGAGGGGGGGCATGGCGGACCGCTTCAGCGAGCTCTTCGAAGGTGAGGACCAGCTCGGCCCCGCCGTCATGGTCCTGGTGGGTCACCTCGCTCACATCTTCCAGTCTACGGCCAGCTTGTCACGTCGGACCCTCGAAGCCCCCCCATGGGAAGCGGTCCGAGCCCTCATTGATCTCGCCCCGGCGTACGTGCGTACCTACGTACCTACGCCGGTACGGAACCCGAAGTGTCAGGCTGGGCTCTGTGACCCCTGCGAGGGGCGTGTCAGTCAATGCAGGATCGGACCCCAAATTGACGCCAGTCGCGGACGACGCCTGACGTCCAGTTGGGCTACACCCCAACCGGACAGCCGAACGGCCCAGCGAAGAGGGGTAGGAGGGATTGCTACCCCTCGCCCCGCATACTCACTGCTGCCGCCGACCTCGAAGGTCGTTCAGGATCCGGTCGAGGTCAGCAGTGGTGTCGGAGTACACCCGATCAGGCGAGAGGTCGCCAGGGAGGGCATGGGCCAACAGGTGCCGGTAGCCGGCCAGCTCCGACCAGGGCTCGATACCGGTGGGTAGGTCCTGCTCTATCCGGTAGGCCTCAGCAAGGTTGCCAGCACTGATCCACAGGCGCTCGACGGCGAGTCGTATAACCACGTCACTGTCCCAGCTGGCCTTGTCGGAGGGGAGGAGCTCATCCAGCTGTTCGAGCGTGGCGATGAGAGCGTTGAGTGCGTTGCCGGCGTTCACAACTCCCGGGCGCCGACAGCACCGGGCACGTCGTCGGTGATGACGTGCACGTAGTGGCCGACGATCTCGGACACCGCAGCGGAGAGTCGGGTCACTGCCCGGTAGCCACGCTCGGTGCTGTGTACGACGACGGTGCCGTCGTTGCGGAGGCGCACATCACTCAACCCGAGACGGCTCGCCGCCTCGCGAACTGCCGGGCCGTAAGCCCCAACCTCGGTAGCGGTGGCCTTGCGGTCAGCTGTCGTGGACGGCGGCACGTCATAAGGATATCCCCAGCAACAGGAGGTGGGGTCCGACGGCGGCGGGACCTCACCACGTCCCCGCCGGTAGCGGCACTTGTTGCAGGGTCAGCGCACGTGACGCACGTCTTTCGAACGAGCGCGTTCGTTGCGATCAGCCATGCAGTCTCGGAGACGACGGGGCAGGGACTTTCAATTGGCCGCGGTGCCGACGCAACAGAGCACCACAGTCACCATGGGTAGGCTCGTCGTTGTCGGGCGGCGGAAACCAGCCACGCCGGTGTCCACAAGGACAGTTCCAGACGAGGACTCAGGCGCCCTCGGTCAGCTTGCGCCCGGCTAACTCTGTGCGTACTGCATGAGTATTAAACGGCTCGCGTGTTCCCGAAGTCCCACAGCCGATGAACGTCTCAAGCGGATCGGAGCGATCCCCGGTGGCCAGGGGGTTGGCCACAAGTTCAACGATCAGCTCGTCCATGCTAGGCCGCGCCGGTCTGCTTCCACCGCGAGACGAGTGGCGAGATCCTCGGGTAGGTTCACGGTCAAGGGCACACAAACATTCTACGGCCTGTCCCTGACATCGACCCGTCCTGCTCCAGCCAGACACGAGCTGAGTGAATCAGACCAGAAGTCCGAAGAGCACCCAAGTTTCACGTGACGATCTGTAACTTGGCTCAGCGCCTGTAGCGCAGAGCCTTCGAACGGGAGCGCTCGATGCGGTCAACAAGATCCTCATCCGGCTCGTCTGGCATCTGATCCAAGAGAAGCTCTACCAGCTCGGCCTTCGAGGAGCGTACGCCCTGTTTCCTTAGCGCGTACACAATGTCGGTCAGCTTCTCGTCCAGGCTCTGGCGTATGCGTACGCCGAGTTGGACCTGAGGATCCGGAACAGCGCTCCGCTCAGACCCGTTGTTGGTTGGCTGCTGTGGTTTTGACTCTACCGCTGTTACGGAAGCAGCTTCTGGTACAGCGGGTGACTCGCTTGGCTGTGCGGGTGCTTTCGAAGCGCTGCCCGGTTCGCTGCTCTTCGTCGGCGGCGTGATCTGAGATTCCCTGGGGCGGCGTGGCGGAGGTACGGTTCTGGAACGCCGCTCGATCCGCTCTTTGAGCTGGGCGATTCCGGTGGAACCTTCGGGTTCGGCTTCAGGCACAGTGCTTCTCCACCATCTGGGCGAGCGCCCTGAACTCCGAAGCGGCTTTGGCTACCTGCTGCCCCGGGTTGGGTTGAGAGACGATCGCCGCTCTTCGGATGCGTCTGCGGATCCAGCGATGCTCGGATATGGGTGGAGCTACCGGCAACTCTTTAGCGATGGATTCGAGGCGCTCCACGTAGCGGCGTGGCGGACTCGCGGGAACCATTGTCGGGGCGAGTAGCAGCCGGTAGGTGGAGAAGTCTGCGAGCATCGACTCAAGGGCATCCATTTCCCGGCCTGCCAGGATTACCGGAATCACCACGAGGTCCGCTGCCTGTAGTGCTCCATCAGTCAGAGGGTTGGCACCTGGATGAGTGTCTACGACGGTGTACGGGTGTTGCCACTTCTCAGCCCAAGCGGTGAGACAGTCCCCCACCAACTCTGGCGGGATCGAACTTGCTGCGAGATCAGGTGTGGAGGGCTACAGCGCAGGCTGATGCGGTTTTGCACGTAGTCGAGGTGGTGCAAACGTCCGGGCCGAGTTCCAAGCCGTCGAGCAGGGGTGCCTTCTTGCGTGACCTCGGGTCGAAGCCCCACATCCTGGTCGCTCCCCCGGCATCCCAGTCCAAGTCGATAAGTGCTCCCTCAAGAGCGGCCGCTAGCTCATAGGACATGGTGGTCTTCCCCACTCCACCCTTCGCTGCCGCCACAGTGACAACTGGCATGCTAGCAACCCTGTCAGGACGCACCCGCGACCGCAAACATGCAAGCGCGTGAGCGGGTTAGCACATGAGCGAGTGCGCCTAGCAGCGGGCTAGCTAGCGTGCTAGCACGCATACGAGGGGGGGGAAAGAATAAGATTCCTCCAATCCACCCGCGCGGGTGGTGTCTATGTAATAATCACAGCCGTGAAACTCGTGCCCCAGCAACGAACGGAACCTGCTGATAGCGCCGAGCTGGCTGACGGCGAAGATCTCATCGACACCACCGAGGCATCTCGGCTGGTCGGACGGTCTGTTGACGCCGTACGTAATGCTGTGCGCAGGGGAGCGCTCGTTTCCGTAGCTCGGACTGACTACGGCCGCCTACTCATAAAGCGGCGGGATGTCATGGCGTGGGGACGTCGCACAAAGCCGATGCCCGGGGCTCGGTACCGCCCGTGGGAGCGCACTTTGGAGGTGCTCTCGGACTTCGGGGTGCAGCGGACGAACTGGCCGCACGCAAGCAGCGGGCAGACGAGCAACGGGAGACCGAGGCACCAGTGGCGTCCCTCGACGACGCAGCGCTGCGGGAGCGCCAGTCGGAGGCGATCGGACGGCGGGTGACGGCCCAAATGACCCTCGACCACTACCGCCAGGCTCGCCTGGCCACGAAGGACCGACTCACCGCTGCACAGGCCAAGCTGGCGGAGCTGCAAAAGGCCCGCGACGAGGCCCTCCGGAAAGAGGTCACCAGGGCGGCCGAGGAGAAAGCCGTCGCAAGCCGGGTGGCGGAGATCGACGCTGCGCTCAATCCCCACGGCCTACGCCAGCGGCTATCCATGCGGGGCCAGAGGCGACAGGCGTTCCAAGCCGAGTTGGACTCCATCGCAAGGAGCACACCCGGTGCGTTCGATCCGCCGGCACGACGCGAGCGCCGCCACCGCAGCGCCGTGGCGACCATCGAGCAGCGCTTCATGGCCGACCGGGCGGAGCTGCACCGCACCATCACCACAGCCACCGCCGAGATCACAGAGCTGGACCAGGCTATCCCCGGTGCTCGTGACGCCCTGGTGGAGCGCAAAGCGGAGCTGAAGGAGATCCACCAGGAGATTCAGCGGCGCAACCCGCCCAAGGCAGCGTCCCAGCAGCCGAGACTGGGGCTGCGGTCGCCTGCGGCACCTGCGTGGCAGCAGCGGCCGGAGGGGCCACGCCAGGGCGGGCCGAGGCTCGGGATGTGAGGGGGGGAGGAGTACGACTCAGGTGAGGCGATGCACGGGAGGCGAACCCTGCCGGTGGCACCGCTCACTACATGGTGGCTTCAGGTTCGAGGGGGGCCTTCTGAGCCAGGAGGAGGAGGCAGGACCAAACGGCGCATACCAAAAAATATTGCCCCTGCTCCCGCTAAAGCCTGGGCACGAAGTTTTGCACTTCGAGGGGGTACTCCAGCGGCCACCCAGCGTTCGTAGTTGTGCTGCTGAAAGTTTCTCAGGTCGGCTCTCCCTGCGCGTATCCATCCTTGCATGCTCGCTCCTCTCCCAACTCTATTGAAATAGTCCGTAGGCGAAGCCAGCGACGGCTCCGAGAACTGAGGCGGGTCCCGCAAGAGCTGCTCCTCCGAAGGTACATCCTGCGATAGCGCCCAGAACGACGCCAGCTGGTCCTCCCCCAATGCCGATAATCCCTCCGGCGGTGCCGCCAACGCCACAGCCCACTACTGCACCTCCGACGAACCCGTATCCAGACCACTGGGTCCCATAATGGAAGGCAGCACTTAAGCTCGTACCCGAAGGATCCACGTAGTTCACCGGGTTGTCCCCCGCGTACACGTAGGGGTTCATGGTGAGGGGGTTCGACAGGGATCCCCCCAGTGGATCGGGCTGTGTCCAAGTAGCGGTGTTGGGGTCGTAGTAGCGGGCACCGAAGTGGTAGAGACCGGTGTAGGTGTCCAGGTAGCCCCCGGCGAAGCGGATCGGGTTGAACACGCTCCCTGTAGCCGACAGCGTCCTCCCGTAGGGGCTGTAGGAGTAGCGGTCCACCACAGAGGACCCCGATGCGTTGACCACAGCCGCCACCGATCCGATCCCGTCGTAGAGGTAGTAGTAGTTCGTCCCGCCGCTCGACATCCCCAACAGTACTCCTGAGGGATCCCGGAGGTAGTAGGTGGTGGTGCCCCCTGCCGGTGTCCGGGCGTCGAGTCCCAGGGGACCGTTGGCGAAGGTGGTGCCTCCTGCGTAGTTGCGGAGGGACTGGCCGACGTCTTGGTAGGTGAGGCCCATCGCGCTCTGTCCCACAGGGCGGCCCCGACCTACAAGGGCGGCTACGGGTGACGGTTGGCGTTGGAACGCCGCTTCGGCGCTGACAGCCGGACGTACAAGTCCCGCAACAGGATTCCTCTGTGGCGCAGATGCAACGCCGGACCTGAGGATGGACGGGGTCCGTTTGCTGATCGGTTTAGCAGAACTCAAGGCAGCACGGTGAACCGCTTCCCGTCAAGTGGTCGGAGCATCTCGAAGTGGCGCCTGTCCAACGTCACGATGGTGGGGCTTCGGTAGCGGTGGGCCAGGACGACGTTGGACGCATCAGCCACGCCGATGTCTTGATCTCCGTACTTGGCGACGATCGAACGGGCTTGTAGAAGGTCGGCAACATCGAATTCAGCAAGTTCCCACGCTCCGCCGGTCAGCTCGTCCAGCACCGCCAGCTCGGCGTGCAACCCGTGGCGCGTTGCCACGAGGTAGTCGAGCTCGGCAATCACGTAGGGCGATACAACCAGGAGGTCGGTACAAGCCTCGATCTCGTGCTCGACCGCATCGTGATCCGGCTCGGACGCGTCGAAGTAGGCCAGCAGCGCACTGGTGTCGACGATGAGGTTGGGCACCCGTTACCGTTCCCCGAAACCCGCGAGCAGTTCGTCGGCCTGCCGAGCGATCGGACGACCGCTTGAGAACAGTCCCCCTCGGGGATGAGGCCGGGACACGCCGACAACCTGACGGATGGACTGGCGAACCACCTCTGCTTCTGACACGCCCTGCTGCGCGGCAGCGCGTCTGATGGCGGCCTTCAGATCTTCCGGAAGGTACAAAGTAGTCTTTTCCATTCGCGTATGGTACCGCCGGTGGCGGTGGTACGTGAAGACTGCCAGTCTGTCTGTGGGAGGGACCCCTTACGGGACACCAGGAGCGAAACCCTCCCAAGTCACCCTCCCACCAGCCGAGACCGGGACTGCAGGCTCCCACCGGGGCACTGTGGGAGAGGGGGCCGAGCCAGGGTGGGCCGAGGCTTGGGATGTGAGGGGGGGCGAGGCAACAATCTCGGTGCCCGGGCATCGAAGTGGTAGAGACCGGTGTAGGTGTCCAGGTAGCCCCCGGCGAAGCGGATCGGGTTGAACACGCGGCCGCCACCGATCCGATCCCGTCGTAGAGGTAGTAGTAGTTCGTCCCCCCAGTGGACATCCCCAACAGTACTCCCGAGGGGTCCCGGAGGTAGTAGGTGGTGGTGCCTCCTGCCGGTGTCCGGGCGTCGAGTCCCAGGGGACCGTTGGCGAAGGTGGTGCCCCCTGTGTAGTTGCGGAGGGACTGGCCGACGTCTTGGTAGGTGAGGCCCATAGCGCTCTGTCCCACAGGGGTGATCGAGGTGGTCTGGGACCTCCTCCCCGGCGAGCTCGACATCGGGGCCGTCGCAGCGGTGCGACGCCGCCACCACCCACGTGGGGCGACGGTCCGGGGCCACGATCGGGCGTTAACCTCGTTCCGTGATCAGCGATGCCGCCGCTCGACAGGAGGGTATGCGAAAGCCCGAGTGGGTCGGCTCTTCGTCGGAGCTGCGGGCGCTGGTGGAGACTCTGCGAGGCGAGCCCCGCTACGGGGTGGACACCGAGTTCCACAGGGAGCGCTCCTACTGGCCTCACCTGGCTCTGGTGCAACTGGCATGGTCGGACGGGATCGCCCTGGTGGACCCCCTTGCGGCCGACCCGACCCTGCTGAGACCGCTGCTGGAGAGCTCGTCGCTGGCGGTCGTGCACGCAGCGGCGCAGGACCTGGAAGTCCTGGAGCGGGCCTGTGGCGCGGTGCCGTCGAGAATCTTCGACACCCAACTGGCTGCAGGCTTCCTGGGCCTGTCGTCGCCTTCGCTCTCGACTCTGGTGGGGAACCTGCTCGGGGTGCGGCTGGACAAGGGGGATCGGCTGAGCGACTGGACGGTACGTCCCCTGGGAGCGGAGCAGACGAAGTACGCGGCGTCGGACGTGGAGCATCTCCTGGCCCTGCACGACGTCATCTCGGCTCAACTGTCCGACCTGGGCAGGCAGGAGTGGGCAGAGCAGGAGTGCGAGGTGCTGCGGACCCGCCCGCGGGGCCCGGCGGTGCCGGAGGAGGCCTGGTGGCGGATGAAGGACGCTCGCCAGTTGAAAGGCCGCTCCCGCGGCATCGCTCAGGAGCTCGCAGCTTGGCGTGAGCGCCAGGCGTCGAGGCTCGATCGGCCGGCGCGGTTCGTGCTGTCGGATCTAGCGTTGTCGGCCATAGCGAACCGGCCACCGAGAACGGTCTCGGAGCTGTCGACGGTGCGCGGCCTGGACGGCCGGGGACCGGGGGCGGCAGTCGGCGAGGCAATCCTGGCCGCCGTCCGGGTGGGCGCCGCCCTGCCTCCGGAGAAGCTGCGGCTGCCGCCTTCGGAAAGCGTGGACCGCAGCCTCCGTCCGGCGGTGACGCTGGCCGGCGCATGGGTGTCGCAGTTGGCGGCGGAGCTGTCGATCGAGACGTCGCTGCTGGGCACCCGAGCGGACATCCAAGCTCTCGTGGGCGGCGAGGCGGGCGCTCGGATGGCGACCGGTTGGCGTGCGGAGCTTCTGGGCCGGTCGCTGGCGGACGTGGTGGCGGGCAGGGTGGCTTTGGTGCTGGACGGCCGTGGCGGGTTGATAGTGGAGCAGCGGTCCCACGTACCGGTAGTTGCGGCGCGGTTGGATCAGACCGGCGGAACGGCTGCCTGATAGATGGGCAGCCGGTACAATGTCCCGGTCAATGGTCGATCTGGTCGATCTGGGAGTCGCTCGTGAAGAAAGGCCGTCATCGGCGCTTCGAAGAGGCTCGGAGCCTGAAACGGGCGATCGAGATAGTTCCAACCCGGTGCCCGGAGTGCCGCGCCGAACCAGGCGACGAGCACGCTGCTTGGTGCGAGGCGGAGGAGGAGCAGGACGGGGGGCCGCCCCCATTCCCGGGATATTGATGGTTCCCGGGACCTTGACGCTGGAGCCCTTACGGGATGCCGTCCTCTGCCGGGAAGCGGCTCGACGCTGAGCATGCGGAAGCGAACGAGCGCTGAGTGGTGGTCGGCTCGGCGCAGCAGAACCACGGCTCGCTCAGGCGAGGTCTGAGAGCCGGCTCCGGCCAGCGGCCTCTGACGGCTGCATCCGGCAGGGTTCTCTCCCATTCCGGGTCGACGCCCGCCGCCCGGGCAACCACCCGGCCGAGGCGCTTCCATGTGACGTCCTGGGGCTCTGCCGTCGTGGTGGCGTCTTCGGCAATCTGGGACAGTTCGGCTTGGAGGTCGTCGAGTAGGGGGTCGACTGACGTCCACTTCCAACTCAGGGCCTCGGCGTCGTAACCGGTGATACGGGACAGGATGTCCTGCCGCTCCAGCAGAAGCGATCCCTCGGGCAGAAGCAGCCGTATGGTGGCCTGGACGGGGTCCGTGTTGGCCGTCAGGTCGTGCCGTGCCAGGAACTCGAACAGGTCGGTCAGCTGTCCGAGGGTCGTCCAGGGGGTGAACGGGAGCCAGGAAGGCCGCATCTGCACGCCGGCTCCCGCGAGAATCGCTATGGCCTCGGAGGCGTCTGACGACGTGTGTCCTTTGTCCAGGTAGGCCAGGACCGGATCGTCCGTGCTCTCCAGGGCCGATACGACGAACAGGCACCCCGAAGCCGCCATCGTCGGCCAGGCGTCTCTGTCCCGCAGCACATGCGAAACCTTTACCGTGCAGTCGAACGTAAGCGTTGGAAATGCGGAGTGAACGGCCTGGATCGCGCGCAGGGCGTGGTGCGGGTTGTTGAACAGGTCCGGATCACCGTAGGTGAGGTGACGGGCACCCATCGTCACCAGCTGCTCCACGTCGGCCAGCAGCTGTCGGACGGCCACCACCGTCGTGCGGCCGTCGTAGACGATCGGCACCGGGCAGTGCCGGCACCGGTGCCTACAGCCGTGGCTCGTCTCGACGTAGCCCACCAGACGCTCCTGGTGGCCCACCTGCAGCTTGGCGTAGCGGTCCAGCGGCGGCAGGAGATGTCGGGCAGGCACCCGAACGGCACCGGCGGGGGTCTGCAGCACGCCGGAGCCGGGCTCCGGTGGTGATTGCAGCCTGCGACGGCCGACGTCTACGACGACCGGCGCGGCATCGGCGGTCCCAGGGTGGTGCCCGGTGGTGCCTCCCGAGTCGACCCACGAGACCAGCTCCCGCTCGTACTCCCCGGCGATCAGGTGGTCGGACAGGTCAGACAGGTACGGGTCGGCACCGAGAGGGGCGTAAAGGCCGTACAGGCAGATCGGAAGCGAGGGCCACCGTCGGCGGACGTCGGTGAGCAGCTGCGTGGCAAGGCGCATGGCGGTGTGCATGGGCACCGATACCGCTGCCAGCTCGGCCCACGCGAACAGCTCCTCGGCCGGCTCATCCCACGGATCGACGGCCATGTCCCAGCAGGCGACTTGGTGACCGGACGCTTGCAGGGCGGCAGCGGGGGAGGCCAGGTGGAGTGGCTGATGCCCGAGCTCGTAAGTGGACACCAACAGGACTTTCACTGCGGTGAGGCTAATGGTCGTGGTCAGGCCAATGGTCGCCCCCGTGGGCCGATCCGGATGCGAAGCCGCGAGTGCGCGGCCCGCAGGGCTGCCTCCACGTCGGCGGGCCGGTCACCCTTGGCGAAGATGAAGCCGAGGTAGCGGTCGCCTTCGGGCACCGGCTCGATCCAGGTTCCGACCGGCGCGGTCACCTCGATGCCGACCACACCTGCCACGTCGAGGGCCGCATCCCGCCCGTCGACCGCCCGAAGGTGGCCCGCTGCCGGTATGGGGATCATCATCACGCCTGCGGCGGGCGAGCCGGGGCCGGGTCGGGCGGTCGGCATGTGCAGGGCTTGGCGGACGATCAGGTCCTCCAACGTGGCGCCAGTGCCGAAGCTGAGCACGGACGAGCACCGGCCTCCGATCGACCGGGCCGCCACCTCGATGCAGCGGAACCGCGCCGGGTCCTCTCCGACGTCGCCCCGCAGCTCGGCATGCACCGGCCCCTCGGTCAGCCCGATCGCTGCGCACGCCCGCTCGGTCACCGCCGAGACGGTGTCCTGGTCCGCTTGGGAGAGCCGTGAGGGGGTGACGTAGATGGTCTCCTCGAAGTACGGGCCGGTGAGGGGGTCGGGCTTGTCGAACAGCGCCAGGACGTCCAGCACCCCGTCCTGCAACATGCCCTCCACGGCGACCTCCACTCCGGGGACGTAGGACTCGACCAGTACCGAAGCATCCGGCGAACCTCCGGCCGAGGCGACGATCGACCTCGTGCGCCGTACCGCTTCCTCGGCTTCCGCATGGGTGTCTGCCCGGATGACGCCCCTGCTGGCCGACATGGAGCGAGGTTTGACCACGCACGGCAGTCCCACCCTGGACACGGCGGCTCCGGGCGGCTCCCCTCGAGCGACGACGGCGAACGCCGGCTGGTCCACCTCACCCTGGGCAAGAGCTTCACGCATCAGCGCCTTGTCCCTGGTCCTGGCGACCGCCTCCGGGGAGCTGGCAGGCAGTCCCAGCCTGCTCGAAGCGACAGCGGCCGCTTGCACGCCCTGCTCGTCCACGGCGACTACGGCATCCAGCGAAAGTGTGGAGTCCAGCCGGACGATCTGATCCGCCGCCAGCTGAGGGTCGGAGCAGTCGACCGCGATCGTGGTGCCGGATGCCATTCCCTCCGAGACGTGCGGCTGGTCGGTGCCGACCACCACCTCCGCGCCCGCCTTGCGGGCGGCGGCCAGGAAGCGCTCGGCCCTGTAGGTCGACGTCGGCAGGAGGAGTAAGAGCCTTGGCACTGCAATATCATGGCGACAGGACGACGAAGGGTGTGCCGGACATGACCATCGACGGTGAGACGGCCTACGAGCCTGTAGTGAGCTTGACGGATGCGGCACGGGAGCTGGTGGTCTCGTTGCGCGCCGACGAGGAGTCGCCCGAGCGACTTGCGTTGTGGCTCGAGGTGAGCGGAGCGAACGACGGTGCTTACACCTACGACCTGTACTTCGAAGCGGCGGCGGACGCGTCGGGGTCCGACGCCGTGCTGCACTCCGACCTGCTGACGGTCGTGGTGCCCGAGACGAGCGTGGAGCCGCTGCGGGGGGCGACGCTGGACGTGGTGGACGGCGGACTTGCGGTGCTGAACCCCAACGCGCCGGCCGGCCCGCCCGGGGGCGGCGACCTTTCGGGAGAGGTCGCCCAGCGTGTGATGCAGGTGCTGGAGACGACGATCAACCCGTCGATCGCCTCCCACGGCGGAGCAGCGGAGCTGGTGGCCGTAGAGGAAGGCACGGCGTACTTGCGGCTGATGGGCGGCTGCCAGGGATGCGGGCTGGCACCGGTGACGCTGAGCCAGGGAATCGAGGTGGCGATCAAGGAAGCCGTGCCGGAGATCACCGCCGTGATGGACGTGACGGACCACGCGGGAGGCCGTAACCCCTACCACCAACCCGCGAAGAAGTAGGGACTCACCCGACTAAGAATTGACAAAGAAATAGGGACTTACGGAGATGGCGCAACCGCCACCAGTGGTGCAGGTGCATCATAGTGTTTGTGGCCGGCGATAGTATGGCCAGGTGGACGAGGCGGACCCCAGCAGGGATCTGACACCGTGGGAGCTCGGGGCGTGGCGGGCGATGATGGTGGGGATGGGTCGTCTTCTGCACCGTCTGGACGAGGAGTTGGTCACCGAGTCGGGCATGACGTTGGCCGAGTACGAGGTGCTGTCCTACCTGTCGGACTCCGTGGAGGGGCGCCTTCGCATGGCCGAGCTGGCCCAGGGGGTGGTGGTGTCGCGCAGTGGCCTGACCCGCCGAGTGGACGGGCTCGTCGCGGCCGGCCTGGTGCGCCGCTCCGCCTGCGCCAGTGACCGGCGGGGCACTTACGCCGAGCTGACCCAGGAGGGTTGGCGTCGGCTGGAGCAGGCGGCCCCCGTCCACCGCTCCGGCGTGCGCCGCTACTTCTTGGACCAGGTCGACGACGAGGAGCTGTACATGGTGGGGGACATATTCGGCAGCGTGGCGTCGTCCCTGGCGGATTACGAGGCGAGGCAGGCCCGGCGTTTCGCCTGAGCGGCCGTGATATCCTTCGCCGCTGCGGCGTGTGCCGGGCAGGGAGGCGAAGTGGCGGGACCGTCGTTCCGGCCCTGCACCCGTGCCGTCCCGGGGGACTTGCGTACCTCTCGCGCCGTCGCCAGCTCAGCTGGTCGCGATGTGACGGCCGAACCAGTCCAGCGTCCGGGCCCAAGCGTCCCTCGCGGACGGTTCGTGGTAGGAGGGCCGGGGATCGGAGTTGAAAGCGTGCCCGGCGCCCGGGTACACGACCATCTCGGTCTCCACCGGCGCCGAGGCGGTGGCGGCACGTAGCTCGTCCAGCTCCTCTTTCGGGATACTGGGGTCCTCCTGGCCGAACAGGCCGAGCCAAGGGCTCTTCATGGCCGGAACGAGGTGCATCAGCGACGGCCGCCCGGTCGCCTTCTCGGTGACTATGCCGCCTCCGTAGTAGGTGACGGCGGCGCCCAGCGAGCGGATGGCCCCGAGGAGGAAGGACGTGCGGCCACCCATGCAGAACCCCACGATGCCTATGCGGGAGCAGCTGGTCGACTCCCGCAGGTACTGCAGTGTCACGTCCACGTCGGTCACCTGGTCGGCGTCGGTGAGCGCGTCGAACGCCGGCCGGACCGTGGAGAAGTCGCCGTAGTCGAACTCGGTCGTGCCGGTGCGGTGGTACAGGTGGGGAGCGACCGCCCGGTAGCCCTCCCGCGCGAAGCGGCGACAGACGTCCTGGATGTGGTCGTTGACGCCGAACGCCTCTTGGATGACGACCACCGAGCCCCGCGGCTCGTCGTCGGGAGCGGCTTCGTAGCACGGCATCGGGCCGTCGGCGGTCTCCAGCTCCAACGTCTGGGTGATCAGCTCTGCGTCGGTGTTCGGGGGGGAGGTCATCACCGGCGACCCTACCCGCCTGGGGCGAAGACGAGCGGTCGCCGCCCTAGTCCTCCCGGCTGAACGAGACGATCGCCACCCCCAGCATGGCGATACCGATGACCGCCACCACGGCCACCTCCAGAAGGATCGGCATCCGCCAGCCGCCCCAGGTCACTCCGGGGTCCAGTCGGGCCTGGACTGCCGCGGGGATGGTCAGGTGGGCGAACACCAGCCGGCGAATGGGGTCGACAGCGTAGGTGAGAGGGTCGATCCGGTTCAGCACCGCCAGCCACACCGGCAGCCGGCCTGCTGGGAACATGGCGCCGGACAAGAAGTACAGTGGCATCACGAGAAGCTGCGTTATCGCCATGAACGACTGCATCTGCTTTATCCGCGCCGACACCATCACTCCGAAGGCGGTGATCGTGAACGCCAGCACCAGCTGGATGCCGAGAACGGACAGCATCAGCAGCGGCGCGTAGGGGACCCCCACCAGACCTCCGATGGCGATCATGATCACCCCTTGGAACCCGGCTGCCGTGGCTCCCCCGAGGCACTTGCCGATCACGATGGAGCTGCGCCTCACCGGCGCCACCAGCATCTCCCGCAGAAAGCCGAACTCGCGGTCCCACACGATCGA
The DNA here is from genome assembly GCA_021795215.1 of Actinomycetes bacterium. Taxonomy (GTDB): domain Bacteria; phylum Actinomycetota; class Acidimicrobiia; order Acidimicrobiales; family JAKAOS01; genus JAJYPS01. The sequence continues at coordinate 820 of JAJYPS010000061.1, read as the reverse complement.
CGCCGCTGCGAACATGGCTGTGAACAGCACCGCCATCGCCAGGATGCCGGGATAGAGGAAGGTGCGCAGCGAAAGGCCTCCCGACATGCCCGACGTGAGCTGCGACAGTCCGGTTCCCAGCACGAACAGGAACAGGAACGGCTGTACCAGCGAGGTGGCGATCCGCAGCCGGTCGCTGAAGAACCGGATCACCTCTCGCTGCCACACGATCTTGACCGCCCGCAGCTCTCCGCCGAAAGTGCGGTCCGCCACCCGCACGGACGTCACCGGCCTCGTCGCCGGTTCGTCCGTCAGCGTGCCCGCCATGTCACCGCCTTCCGGTGAACCGGCTTATCATCTCCCGGTTCTGGGATGCCGCCCCGACCTCGGCGTCGCGGATCGTCGCTCCGGTGTAGGACATGAATACGTCGTCCAGTGTAGGCCGTGACACGCTGACCGACTGGATCCGAACCGGGAACTCGGCGAACAGACGGGGTACGAAGCTCTCGCCGGCCTCCACGGAGAACGTGACGACACCCTCGGCCACGGTGGCGGCGATGCCGAACTGGTGCTGCAGGGCGGCGATGGCGGCAGCGTCGTCGCCGGTGCGGATCTGGACCCGGTCGTGGCCGACGCTCGCCTTCAGCGCCTCCGGTGTGTCCAGCGCGATGACCTGGCCGTTGTCCATGATGGCGATCCGGTCGCAGAACTCCGCCTCGTCCATGTAGTGAGTGGTCATGAATATGGTGATGTCCTCGGTCCGCTTCAGCTCGCCGATGTAGGACCAGATGGACGAGCGGGTCTGCGGATCGAGCCCGATGGTCGGCTCGTCCAGGAACAG
>JAJYPS010000060.1 GCA_021795215.1 Actinomycetes bacterium | reverse complement strand
CCGGTACTGTGGAGGGCCTGTTCGCCGCCAGCTTCGCCATGGGGGTAGGGATCGCCGTGGTGCAGACGGCCCTTCCGGCCCTCTCGGCAGACTGGTTCCCGAGTCGCCTGGGACTGGCCACCGCCGTGTACGGCAACGGAATGTTGGTGGCCGAGGCGGCAGCCGCAGGAGCGACGCTTCCGTTCGTGTTGCCTCTGCTCGGCACCTGGCAGATGTCTCTGGCCGCCTGGTCGCTGCCCGTCGTGCTCGCCCTGGTGGCGCTCGCCGCCACCGGCAGGTCCCGTGGTCGGAGGGTGACCGGAAGATCGCTGCCCGACTGGCGAGAATGGCGCGCCTGGGCGCTCGGGCTCTCGCAGGGATCCGGCTCGGTCGCCTACTTCGCCGCCAACGCGCTCTTGCCGGCGTACTTGGTTACCCAGCACCGCCAGGCACTGGTCGCACCGGCGCTGGCGCTTCTGAACGCGGCCCAGTTGCCGGCGTCGCTGCTGTTCACCGTGGCGTCGCGGTGGATGCTGCGGCCGGCGGTGCTGGCGTCGTTCACTGCCGCCTGCCTCGCGGCGACTGCAGGGATCGTATGGGCGCCGTCGTGGGGCGTGCTGGTCGCCGCCACAGTTCTAGGCTTCTCCACGGCCATCGTGCTGCTGTCCAGCTTGACCTTCGCCCCGATCCTGGGTGGGCCAGCAAAGGCGGCGCAACTGTCGGGTGGCATGTTCACGATTGCCTACACGCTCTCCTTCGTGCTGCCGGTGTTGGGTGGCGCGCTGTGGCAGGCGACGGGCGTGCCTGCCTCCGCGTTCGCCCCTCCTGCCCTCGGGGTGGCCGCCGGCCTGGTGGCGGCAGTGGTCGGGTTCGGCAAGCCGGACACCGCGGTGGCTGCGTCGGGTTGAATCCCACGTGACGTTGACCGCACCGGGGAAGAGGAGCACCTCGCGAGGGAGCTCTCCGCCAGAGGGGGGCTGAACCAACCCCGCGGCGCCCGACGCGGGGCCCGCCGCCGACTGGGCCCGCAGCCGGCTCCGGTGTGCACCGGAGCCGGCCCGGGATCTTGACTGCTCCCTCGGCTGAAGCCGTGAGGTTCTTGGCGCCCCGGACTCTCCGTCAGCCGCCTTGGTGGACCTGCGTGACCGCACCCGTGACGGCACTGAGGCGCACCTGCTCCTTGACGCCCTTGGTCGTGCGCAACTTCACCTCGTAATAGCGCCAATGCTCTCCGTGCAGCCGGACGCCGGTCACCTTGGCGCCGGGGAACTTGGCCACTGCAGCCGCGGCAGCCGCCTTGGCACCGACCAGCTTCGTGTCGCGGAAGTGCTGCTTGTCGCCTTGGGTAGCCACTACCACTGCCACCTTTGTGGACGCATCCACCCATGCCGTAGCGCCGCCATGAGGGGTCAAGCTCAAGTGCACCTCGAAGTAGTCGTGTCCGTCGCTGCCGTGGAAGCGAACATTTCGGACGGCCGATGCGCCGGTGACGGCTTTCTCCGCCGCCGCGCCGGCCTGAGCCTTGGTCACGAGCGCCACTGCCAATGGCGGCCTACGGTCCCCGCCGGCCTTACGGTCGGGCGACTTCGCGGCGTGGGAGCGAGCGAGGACGCCGTGCGACGGCGCCGGGGTCACCGGCTGGGCGAAGGCCACCGGCGCGGCCGTTGCCGTCATGGCCAAGGCCGCGCTCGCCACGACGACGCTCCTGCCGGTCCGAGACCTCCAACTGCCATGCGTAGTATGAGCATGTCGATCCATGTGATACCGCCTCTCCCAATTAGTCGTATATCGACTATCCGAGCAGTCATAAAGACCGTTCCGATGCCCGGATATCGCCACGGGGAGCGGCATCCTTTAGCTATCTTCAGTTATTTTGTCGCACCCGGTTCGGGCTGTTCGGCCACTCACGGAGCACGGTCCGTGTCGGGTGCGGCTCCTCGGTTCATTTGGAGCCCGCTTATCGCTACTTCGGTCATCATTCCGGCAATTTGTTCGATGTCCGGCCACGGCATGTACGGGACCGATATGAGCAGCGACGCGAGGCCGTGTACGGTTGCCCACAGCGCCAGCGCAGCAGGTGTCGGGTCTCCGGGTGGCAAGAGACCCTGGCGCTGGCACTCACTCACAGCCGCCACCAAGTCGGCGAAGGCACCCGAGGCGACAAGCTCGGAGGGGGCGGGGCGGTGGCTCTCCTCTGGCCTGCCCATCAGCATGAACCGGTACTGCTCCGGCTTGTCCAGCGCAAAACGCACATAGGCAACACCCTGGCGACGTAACGCAGTCAACGGATCGGGTGCGCCGGCAGCGGCCTCCGCCAGAGCATGCTCCAGTTCACCGAACACGGTTCCGCACACCTCTCCGAGCAAGCTGTCCCGGTCGGGGAAGTGGAGGTATATCGCGGCAGTGCTCACCCCCGCTCCCTGGGCGACGGCGCGTATCGAGACTGCCGCCGCATCCCCTCTCTCGGCGAGGATGGCGGACGCGGAGTCGAGTATGTCCTGGCGCAACAGGCCGCCCTGACCCTTCGGCGCCCGGCGACGCCGCCGGCCGCCCTCCGCCGGCACACCCTCCGCCGGCACACCCTCCGCCGGCACACCCTCCGCCGGCACACCCTCCGCCGGATCCTTGTCCGCTCCGCTCAATCGACCTCCAGGAGACGCCTGTTGACGCCCAGCAGCCACCTGGGACCCCAGAAGCTGGCGGTGCTCCCCAGCCGGATGACGGACGGCACCAGGAGCGCTCGCACGACGGTCGCGTCCAGCAGCACCGCCAGCGCCATGCCGACCCCCATCAGCTTGATGAAGCTCACTCCGCTGGTCCCGATCAGGGCGAAGACGATTGCCACCAGCAGCGCTGCCGCAGTGATAAGCCTGCCAGTTGCTGCCAGGCCCGACGTCACCGCTTCGGTCACGTCCGCACCTGACCTGTATCTCTCGCAGATGCGGGACAGCAGGAACAGCTCGTAGTCCATCGAAAGTCCGAACGCCATGCAGAACATGAGGATAGGAGTGGTGGCGTCGAGCGAGCCGGTCGCAGTGAAGGGCCCCACCAACCAGTGAAGATGTCCCTGCTGAAACACATAGACGAGCGCTCCGAAGCTGGCGCCGAGGCTGAGCGCTCCCAGCACCACTGCTTCGACGGCGAGGAGGATGCTGCCGGTGAAGGCCGCCACCAGGACGAGCGTCGCTACGCCGATCAGCCCGGCAGCAAGAGGAATCCTCGCGCCGAGTGCCGCCTCGGTGTCGTGCAGCTGGGCGGCGACACCTGTTAAGCGGACCGGGAATGGAGAGGGCACCGCCTCGAGGGAGGCCAGCAACGTGGTGCTCTCCCGGTAGGAGGGTCGGGGAAGGACCACCAGATAGGTGCCGATCCCTCTCTTGGACAGCCGTGACAGACCAGGCCCCACCTGCCTGCCCGAGACGAACTGGCCGACCGCGGACTGCACTCCTGCCACTCCCTGCACCGTCGAGAGGTGCCTCGCGTACGATGCCAACCCGGCCGTGCGAGCTCGGCTCGCCGATCGAGCGGAGGTGCCCACCACGTCGACGGCACTCGCCTGAGCCTGGCTGAACCGGGTGTCGACCACTTGAGCGACCTGCCGGGCGGATGCTGCGGGGGGCAGCACCCTCGAGTCGACCAGTCCGAAGTGAACCGATGCGAACGGGATGGCGAGGCTGGCGAGAACCACGGCCACGGCTGCTGCAAGGGGCAGCGGCCGCTTCATGGCGAAGGCCGCTATCGAACGCCACGAGCGGGATTCTCCCGCGACGGCCGACTTCGAGAACAGCGACGCCCGGTCGACCAGCCTTCCCGACGCAGCGATCAAGGCGGGCAGCACCACTATCGCGGAGAGGGCGGCAAGGCCGACCACCGCCACTCCGGCGTAGGCGAGCGAGCTTAGGAAGTACAGCGGGAACAGCGCCATGGTCGCAAGCGACAGCATGACCGTGGTGGCCGAGAAAAGTATCGTTCTCCCGGCGGTGGCGGTGGCTGCTGCGATCGCGTCGGCGGTGTCCATCCCGGCAGCCCGCTGCTCCCGGTAGCGGCTGAGAAGGAAGAGGCTGTAGTCGATCGCCAGCCCGAGCCCCAATCCGGTCGTGATGTTGAGTGCGAACACCGACACCGGCGTCACGGCGGCGATCGCCCGGAGGAGGGCCAGGGTGCCGACCACCGCTACGCCGCCTATCACGAGCGGCAACGCGGCTGCAACCAGGCCCCCGAAGACGATCACCAGCAGCACGAACACGACCGGAAATGCGATCTCCTCCGCACGCGCGAGGCCCGCCTCGGAGCGAGCCGTGATCTGGGCGTTCACCAGCGCCGGACCGCCGACCTGGACCGACAGCGGGCCCTGGACGCCGTCGAGCACTCCCGCTATGTGGGTCGCCTCCTGCATCGACTGCTGCTCGGAGCCTTTGAGGCCGGCCACCAGCAGTGCATAGTGACCGTCCCGGCTTACCAGCCCCGCGGCGGCAGCTGGGTCCGAACGGCTGACGCTCCAGTAGGACGACGCTCCGACGACTCCGGGCAGTCCGGCCAGGCGGCGCTCCAGCCGGCGACCTGCGACCTGCACGGCAGGAGTGGAGACGGTGGCCCCCGGCGAGGTGGCCCGGGCCACGACGACCACTGCGGGCGGCGACACCCCGAACCGGTGGGACAGCGCCGTGGCGGCCTGGTAGGACGGCGACGAATGGTCCTGGTAGCCGCCGGTGGACAGCCGCGATGCGGCACCGTTGCCGTACCAGCCCGCCACCGCCACCGCTGCAGCGGCCAGGCCCAACACGACCCATCTTCTTGCGGCGATCATACGTCCCAGCGTCCTCAGAGCCATCGGCGTAAGTTACCGGCGTTAAGTAATCAGTGTCAACTCACCGGTCGTGCAGGGTTCCGCTTTGGCGTCGCCCGAGGGAGCCTTCCATGCCCCACGCATCACGACAGTGCTACGGCGGCCACCTCACCGAGGCGGACGAAAACGCCGGAACGGGTCGACGAACACCTCCGGCGCCGTCAGTGCCGGGACGGGCCGATTCCGTGACTGGCCGATCAAGTGGCTGTCCTCGACAGGCCCCAGCGCAGCCGTTGGCGGCCTCCACGGCTGGGGCGCTAAGACTTTGGCGTCGGGTGTGTACGAGGAAACGGGTGCGCAACGCTTGCTGCGAGGAGGGACGATGGACATCACCCTGTCCCAGCTGACGGACGAGGGATCGTCGGCCTACGTCGAGGAGAGCCGTGCGTTCAACGCCGCGGTGCAGGCGACGGCCTCTCACCCGCACCCTGACCCGTCCACTCCCGAGGGCCTTCAGGCGGCTCGGAGCCAGCTGAGAAGCAGGCCGCCCGACCCGCGAGCCGCCGAGTTCGTCGCTCGGGCCGAGGGGCGCGAAGTCCCCGTGAGGGTCATCATCCCCCAGCGTGGCCAGGTCAGGGGCGCCTACCTCCAGATCCACGGAGGAGGCTTCTACATGGACGCGGCCTCTCGAAGCGACAGCCGTAACGGTCTCTTGGCCGATGCGGCGGGAGTGGCTGTGGTGAGCGTCGATTACCGCTTGGCGCCCGAGCATCCCTGGCCGGCCGCTCCCGACGACTGCGAGACGGCCGCCCTGTGGCTGGTCGAGCGTGCCCAGGACTTGTTCGGCACGGCTCGGCTCACCATCGGCGGGGCGTCGGCGGGAGCTAACCTTGCCGCAGCCACCTTGCTCCGCCTGCGGGATAGAGGTCAGCTCCAGCGATTCGTCGGTGCCGTCTTGGAGTTCGGCGCCTACGACCTGAGTGGCCAATCGCCGAGTGGACGTGCGTACGCCGACGAGTGGTTCATCCAGGCCTACGCCGGCCACGTAGCCGATCGCACCAACCCGGACATCTCTCCGCTGTACGGCGACCTACGTGGCCTCCCGGGCGTCCTGGTGGTCGTAGGCGCTTTGGACATGCTTCTCGAGGACAGTCTCACGATGGCCTCCCGCCTCGTCGCAGCTGGCAATGAAGTCGATCTCCGGGTGTATCCGGAGTCCCGCCACGGCTTCACGTCCTCTCCGACGAAGATGGCCGCTGCGGCACTACGTGGGATCTCGTCCTGGCTGGCAACCAAGCTCGACGGCCGGTAGGCGCCGCGTTGTACCAACTGGATGCCGGCCGCTCAGCCGGCAGTCACGGTGCAGTCACGGTGAAGGGTATATGGCGCATTGCGGGGGCAGCGTCGCAAAGTGGTAGCCGCTGCTGAGTGCCGTCGGCCGTAAGCCCATATTGTTCGCACGGCGGTAGGAGCTGGGAATGGTGTATATGACGCGCCCGGTTCCAGTAAGTGGAGAGAAGCTGCCCCCATTAACGCTTTCGCCCCCTTGAGCGGTTCCCGTCTCCTGCCCGGGTCCCAGAAATATGAAAAAGGAAGAGTTGTAACCAGGTGCGGGTGCAGCTGGGCCGCCGCAGTCCCAACTCGTGATCGACACCTTGGCTCCCACTGGTGCCGCACCGGGGCACGCGGTAGCAGCGCGGGGCGCCCCGTAGGGGCCTCCGGTATACATGTCCGAGATGCAGCTCACCGCCGCCACGCCCGATCCGTAGAACGGCGCTGCATAGGAGAACACTCCACCGTCGGAAGCCCCCAGCCAGTAGCCCCCACCGGGAGACGTGGTGACGGTGGAGATCGGTGCAGCGAGGCGAACCCCCGCTGCAGCCGGCGATCCGTGCCACGCTGCTCCTCCGTAGTCGAACACGTTGCCCGCTGCAGTCACCACGTAGTAACCGGTGGCGGTGGTGGCGATACCGACTGCCGAGGAGGCCAGGTGTCCCCTCAGTGCCGCATAGGGGGAGCCGTGCCACGTCGAGATCCCGAAGTTGTACACCCCGCCCGAGTGGGAGAGCACGTAGTAGCCGTGACCTCCTGGGGCGGTGGCGATGCCCGAAGCTGCTCCGTGCATCTGTGCGGTGTTTGCTTGTCCGTACCAGACGGCGCTGCCACACGACAGCACCGAGCCGGAGCTTCCCGCCAACCAGTAACCGGTGCTCGAGGAGTAGGCCATCCCCACCACTGCGGATGGTGCAGCGGTGGAGTTGCAGGCAGTGGGCACCGTCGCAGTGGCGGCGAGAGCCGGTGCGGCTGCGACAGGTGAGGCGAGGCTTGCCAGGGCCGCTGTGACTGCCAGCAGCACTGCGGCCGCGGCCGTTGCGAGACGACTGAAGGCGCCTCTCGTTCCGATGATCGACGTCGGCACCGATATCACTGAAGCGACCCCTTTCTCGGCCCGGGGGCCTCCGGGTCCAGCAGCCTCGACCGGCCATAATCACCTTCGCAGGCGACCCGACGCAAGGGAACGCAAGGGAAAAGGCGACCACGGAGCGAGTCGCCCCAACCCGACGCAAGGGCCGCAAGGGAAAAGGCGACGACGGAGCGAGTCGCCGGAGGCCGCCGAACTGCCGGAACGAGCCGTGGCGCCGGGGCGGCCCGCCGGGCGCACACCATCCGACCAAAGATCCTCACCCTCCCGAATACTTTCGGCGATGCTGGTGGTTGCCGGTTCCGTTCGGTCCCCAGCCCCTCAACGCATCGCCAGGACCTGCGTTCGGGTCGCCAGCCACTTCGGTTCGGGTGGCCAGCACGTTCGATCGGCGCCCCGGCACCCACCCACGACGTGGCCCCGGCACCCACCCCACGACGTGACGGCAGTGGGCCGGGGGACTTAGCATGTTGCCGTGCGTTCAGCTAACGCCCGCGTCGGGGCTCACGACGAAAGAACCGGGGAGCCTCGTGCAGCGCAGCGGTGGAAGGTGTCGCCACGGACGTTCCGGTACCTGGCACTGGCGTCGGTGATCTCTCTGTCGGCCCTGATCGTGAGCGGCGGTGCCGTTCGACTGACCGACTCCGGGCTGGGATGCCCGGACTGGCCGACTTGCACCCAAGGCCACTACGTGGCGCCCCTCCAGTTTCATGCGCTGGTGGAGTTCGTCAACCGGATCACAAATCTGGTGCTGTCAGGCGTCCTGACGGCAACCGCGGTCGCGGCGTGGCTGCGTTCTCCGAGGCGCAAGGACCTGCTGTGGTTGACGGCCGGTCTGCTGATCGGGGTGGTCGTGCAGATAGTGCTGGGCGGCATGGTGGTGCTGTTCAAACTGGCGCCGGAGCTGGTGATGGCCCACTTCCTGGCAGCGGTCGCCATGGTCGGCGATGCACTTGTGCTGTACCACAGGTCGGGTATCGAGCCGACCAGAGGCGAGCCGATGGTCCGGCGTGAGCTGGTGTGGCTGTCCCGGTTGACGCTTGCGACGGTGGCACTGGTGATCACGGTCGGCACGGCCGTCACGGGCAGCGGCCCGCACGCCGGCAGCTCGCTCGCTGCGCGGCTGCCGTTCCAGTTCCGCGCCGTGGCGGAGCTGCACGCCGACATAGTGCTGTTCCTGATAGGGCTCACCCTGGCGACCCAGTTCGCCCTGCGGGTAGTGGACGCCCCACCTGGCGTACAGCACCGGGCGATGGTGATGCTGGAGGTGATGGCGGCACAGGGGGCGCTCGGCTACACCCAGTACTTCCTGCACGTGCCGGCGGTGCTGGTCGAGTTCCACCTCCTCGGTGCGACGCTGGTGTTCATCTTCGCCCTGCGTTACCACCTGGGGCTGTTCGCCCATCCGCCTCTGGCGGACGTGCGAAAAGAAGAGCCGGCGGCGACGGAGCTGGTCGGCCAAGGCGCCTGACCCGCCGGGCTGTACCGGCGCTCGACCGGCGAGAGCTCGCTGCGCCGTAGGTACCGGCGGGCAAGTAGAACCACGAGCGATGCTGCTGCACGGTTCGGCCTTCGGACTCGGCGCGCTGCTGGTGCTGGGCACCGCCGTAAGCGTGCTGAGGGCGCTGGTGGTGCCCCGTCCCCCCGCCAGAGGCCCGCTCCGGCTCGCTCTGTCGCTGATGCGCAAAGGCTTCGGCTACGCGGTCAGAGTGCTGCCGAGCTACGACGCACAGGACCGGCTTCTGGTGCTGGAGGAACCGGTTGCCCTGCTGACCGTGCTGATGACTTGGCTGGCACTGGTGTGGATGGGCTATGCGCTCTGCCTGTGGGCCGTCGAGCCGACGTCGCTCTCCCGAGCGCTCGAGGAGTCCGCGGCTTCGATGGTGACGCTGGGCTCCGTCGCAGGACGGGACCCGACCGCCACGATGATCGACTTCTTCGCCGCCGTAACGGGCCTGGTCGTGGTGGCGCTGCAGATCGGCTACCTGCCCACGCTCTACGGCGCCTACAACCGGCGGGAACGTCTGGTGACGATGCTCGAGAGCAGGGCAGGAGTACCTGCGTGGGGCCCGGAGCTGCTGGTGCGGCACCAGCTGGTGGGCATCGTGGACGACCTGCCCACCTTCTATTCGGCATGGGAGGCGTGGGCTGCCGACGTGGCCGAGAGCCACAGTACGTACCCGTCCCTTCTCCACTTCCGCTCACCACAGTCTCGCTTCTCGTGGATCGTGGCGCTGCTGGCGGTGCTCGACTCGGCCGCCCTCTACCTGGCCGTCTCGCCGGCCGCCGCACCCTCCCAGGCGAGGCTGTGCCTGAGGATGGGCTTCTCGGCCCTCCGGGACATCGCCCGGGCGGTGGGAGTGCCCTACGACCCAGATCCGGACCCGTCGGAGCCGATCGACCTGACCAGAGCCGAGTTCCAGCTCGCCGTGCAGCGCCTCGAGGAGGCGGGGTTCCCCATGGAGCGGCCGGCGGAGGAGGCCTGGCCGCACTTCCACGGTTGGAGAGTCAACTACGAGGAGCTGGCATACCGCTTCGCAGCGATGGTCCACGCCCCTGCAGCGCCTTGGAGTGGCCCGCGACCTGGCCTTCGCCGGATCTCGGTCCGCCCGCAGCGCCCGGTCGACAGGCGGCCCGGCGAGGCGTGACCACACGGGGACGCGTCAGCGCGCTCGACAGGTGGCGCCTGCACCGGATTGCGCGACGGCCCACGGGTGGCGCGACGCCCCGCCGGCAGCCCAACGCCCCACGGTAGAGAAAAGCCGGAGGGCGGTGTCAGCAAGCGACAGGAGCGCCAGGCAGCTCGTCGGAAAGTGTGTGCATCTCCCAGTCGACGGTGTAATCGCCCGTTTCCAGATAGATCACCTGCTCGGCGGTCTCCTCGTCGTGGAAACGGTCGCGAAGCTCGCCCGGTCCGGTGTGTGTGCTCACTACCCACCTCCTACCCTCGTTTTCTTCTAGCCTAGCCTTGATAAAGTCGGAATGGAAGTGCCGATGGTGCGAACGCTTCGAAGGGCTGCGGCCGACAGGAATGCGGACAGGGATATGGGCGCGCAGGCGGTCGTCTACGGTGGCGAAGCGGATCTGGGGTCGTCGCCCGGAAGGGTCCGGCGAACCGACAGCGAGGAGAGGGCTTACGGATGGCAGTCGAGGCCAGCGTTCACGGGATGGCTCGCATCGGACCGGGCCGGGAGTTGAAATGGGCTCTGGAGGAGCACTGGGCAGGCAGGCGGACTGCCGCAGACCTGGAGAGCACGGCTGCCGAGATCAGGCGGCGCAACTGGATGTCCATGGCGGCCCACGGCATAACGATGATCCCCTCCAACGACTTCTCGCTGTACGACCACGTGCTCGACACGGCGGTGTCGCTCGGGGTGGTGCCCGCCCGCTTCTCGGCACAGCCGGCACAGGCGGCACGAACGGAGGCATCCAGCCGGGGGCGCGCCGTCGGCCTGGACCTGTACTTCGCGATGGCAAGGGGAGCCGGTTCGGACGGCGGTCCGGTGCCTGCGCTGGAGCTGACGAAGTGGTTCGACACGAACTACCACTACCTGGTCCCGGAACTGGACCGCTCGACGTCGTTCGCTCCGGATGCGACCAAGGCGACGTCTGAGCTCACCGAGGCAGCGGGCATCGGTATCCGCACCAGACCGGTGCTGGTGGGACCGTTGACGATGCTGCAGCTGTCCAGCGTCCAGGGGGAAGGGTCCGCTCGGCTGGCGGTGCTGAGCCGGATGGTGGACGCTTACGTGGAGCTGCTCGCAGCGCTCCGCGCGTCGGGGGCCGACTGGGTGCAGCTGGACGAGCCGGCCCTGGTCGGCGAGCTGGGACCGGTGCAGCTCGAGGCGCTGGAGCGGACGTACAGGCGCCTCGGATCGAGCTCGGAGCGGCCGAAGATCGTGCTGTCGACGTACTTCGGCGACGTGGGGCAGGCGATGCCCACGCTTGGGGAACTGCCGGTGGAGGGTATCGGCCTCGACTTCCGAGCGGGACCGGCCAACTTCGCCCTGCTTTCGGAGGCAGGAGGGATCGGGCACAAGTGGCTGTTCGCCGGAGTGGTGGACGGCCGCAACGTGTGGGCTTCGGACTTGGAGCGTTCGCTCGGTGAGCTGGAGAGGCTGGCTCCCCTGGCAGGCTCGGTGGTGGTGTCGACGTCCTGCTCGCTGATGCACGTGCCGGTCAGCGCACAGAACGAGGTCGGGCTCGATCCCGAGATCGCGCCGTGGCTCGCCTTCGGGGAGGAGAAGCTGGCGGAGCTGGGGCTGCTGGCCAAGGGGCTGGATCTCGGAAGAGCGGCGATCGGCGAGGAGCTGGACTCGAACCGGCGCACGCTGGAGCAGCGCAGGGCGTCCGGCCGAGCTCGGGACGGCGCTGTCCGAGCACGTGTGGAGGCGTTGCGGGACGGGGGCGACCGGCGCAGCGCAGCTCCGGCCCGGCGCTGGGAGGTGCAGGAAGAACGGCTGCGCCTTCCGGTGATCCCGACCACCACCATCGGGTCGTTCCCCCAGACGCCGGAGCTGCGACGGGCCAGGGCGGCCTGGCGCACGGGCAAGTCGAGCGACGCCGACTACCGGTCTCAGCTGCAGGCGGAGATCGACCATGTGATCGACGTCCAGGAGCGAGCGGGGCTGGACGTGTTGGTTCACGGCGAGCCCGAGAGGGACGACATGGTGCGCTACTTCGCCGCCAAGCTGGGCGGCTTCACTCTGCCCGAGGGCGGCTGGGTGCAGTCGTACGGGTCGCGCTGCGTCCGCCCGCCGATCCTGTTCGGGGACGTGTCCAGACCGGAGCCCATGACGGTGGAGTGGGCGTGCTACGCCTCCTCGCGCACTCCGAAGCCGGTGAAGGGCATGCTGACCGGCCCGGTGACCATGCTTCGCTGGTCATTCGTACGTGACGACCAGCCGGCAGCCGACACGGCTGTCCAACTGGCACTGGCGATCGCCGACGAGGTGGCGGACCTGCAGAGGTCCGGCATCGCCGTGATCCAGGTGGACGAGCCCGGTCTGCGGGAGGGGCTCCCTCTGCGCCGAGCGCAACACGACGCCTATCTCGCCTGGGCGACGAAGGCGTTCCGGATCGCAGTGGCACCCGCGGAAGAGGGAACGCAGATCCACAGCCACATGTGCTACGCCGAGTTCTCGGACATCCTTGCAGCGATCGGCCAGCTGGAGATCGACGTCATCTCCTTGGAGGCGGCCCGGTCCAAGATGGCGACGGTGGGAGAGCTGGCAGAGGGCCCGTACCTCGGCGGAGTGGGCCCCGGCGTGTACGACGTGCACTCGCCCAACGTCCCGAGCACGGACCAGATGGCGGGACTGCTTCGCCAGGCGGTGGAGGCGCTGGGGCCGGCCCGTGTCTGGGCGAACCCGGACTGCGGCCTCAAGACCCGCCGCTACCAGGAGGTGGTGCCCGCCCTGGAGAACCTTGTGGAAGCGGCCCGGATCGTCAGGAACGGACTTTGAGCCCCTGGCTGTGAGCCCCTGGCTGTGAAATCCTGGCTGTGAAATCCTGGCCGTGGCCGTCTCCGCTCAATCATCGACGATCCGGCGGCCGCCTATGACGCGGGACAGCACCGCCGCCTGGCTGATGTCCACCGCTTTGGAAGCCGTGAGCAGAGTCAGCGGGCCGTCCCCCGCCATCCGCTTCAGCTGGTCCAGGGCCGCGGCCGGGCCGGGCTCGCCCAGCTCCTGTTGGTAGCGAGAGGCGAACTGCTCGAAGCGCTCCGGGTCGTGGCCGTACCACTTGCGCAGTTCGGTGGAGGGTGCGACCGCCTTGCACCACAGGTCGAGCCCCGCGCTCTCCTTGCTGAGACCTCTCGGCCACACCCTGTCCACCAGCACCCTGGCACCGTCGTCGGACCGGATCGGCTCGTACACCCTGCGGACCCGCACCTCAGCGGCCACGGGCACCTGCCGCGGAGCCCGGCTGGGGAGCGACGCCGACCCCTCCCCCGCTACGGAACGCCGGAGAGAGGGCTGCGCCGACCATCAGCACGGCAGCTCCGACCCATGCCGCTACACCCACCCACAGCCAGGCACCCGCGATCGAGCCCATGAATCCCAGCCCTGGAACCGCTCCCAGCCCTGCGGACGCAACGGTGTACATGCCGAGGGGGAACACCACGCTCCAGAGTCGGGGCTCGTAGCGGAGCGGAAAGTGGCGCAGCAGGTGGCGCCACACGCCGAACAGCACCAGCATGGGGATCCACCACGTGCCGAAGGCCCACAGCATGACCGATGCGCCCACCACAGCCGGTCTTACACCGGCCAGCAAGGACGTGTCCACCCCTGAGCGGATGGCCAGGATGCCGGCGGCCGCTTTGACGCTTATCGCCGTGGCTCCCATTGCGATCCAGTAGGGCGGTCCCATCTCCTCGGGGGTGAGCTCCACGAGGAAGAGCCGCAGGAAGATGATCACGATGAGAACCAGGTACAGCATCACGCCTACGCTCCAGAACAGGACGGCCACGACAGCCTCGGTGCGATGGAATGCCGCCCAGGGCGAGCCTACGACCAACTCTCCGGCGACCACGGCGACCGACTGCGTCGCCACGACCCAGATCAGCCAGGTGCCGTTGATGTCGCCCAGGTGCGGCCTGCGCCGGCCCACCATGAGCGACCAGGGGAGGCCGTAGCTGAAGCCGGCCCACAGCAGCAGCCCCAACGCCGCCAGCACCGCTCCGACTTCCGGCCATCCGGCCATGAGCGCCCGGGTGGCCGCCACGTTGGTCCCCGCCACCAGGGTGAAGTAGGCCATCGCCTTGGCCGGTGTGTGGAACGAGCGACGGACGGCACCGGGGTAGAGCAGGGCCCTCGACACGTAGGCCGCCCCGAGGACGAAAAAGCCCGCACCGGTGACCCACATGGTGGCAACCGACACGACCTGCCGGTGGAACAGGTGCGCTCCAATCGACACGATGCCAGTCGCCATCACGAGCGAGAAGTAGCCGGGGTCCAGGTCCTCGACCCAGGCCGTCAACGCCCCTGAAAGCTTGTGAGGGCTGGCCACCGGGCCTCACCATAGCCAGCCGCCCGCCGGTCGCCCGATCGACGCGCCGGCTCGGCCGGCGCGTGAAAACCTGCTCCGGAGCGGATATAGGGTGGGGCGCGTGGCCGCAGCGGAACGGAGCAGATCGACCCTGATTGCCGGCGGCGGCCTGGTGCGCGCCGCCCGCTACCTGCAGAGGGGCGACGAGTCGTCCGACGGCCGGGAGCTGCACCGCCGGGGCGGCCGCCAGGCCGAGGAGTTCTACAGGGAGCGGTGGCGGCACGACAAGGTGGTCCGTTCGACCCACGGCGTCAACTGCACCGGGTCCTGCTCCTGGCGAGTGTTCGTGAAGGACGGCATCATCACCTGGGAGACCCAGGCTGTGGACTACCCCTCCGTGGGGCCGGACTCGCCGGAGTACGAGCCGAGAGGCTGCCCGAGAGGCGCTTCGTTCTCGTGGTACACGTACTCGCCGGCTCGGGTGCGCTACCCCTACGTGCGGGGCGAGCTGCTCTCCATGTGGCGGGACGCCCGCAGGCGGCTGGGCGACCCGGTGGGGGCGTGGGCCGAGATAACGGGGGACCCCGAGCAGGCGGCCAGGTACAAGGCAGCTCGTGGCCGGGGCGGGTTCGTGCGGGCCACCTGGGCCGAGGCGCTGGAGCTTGTGGCAGCGGCCCACGTCCACACGGTGGCGGAGTACGGCCCCGACCGCACCGCCGGCTTCACCGTGATACCGGCCATGTCGATGGCGTCCTACGCCGCCGGCACCAGGTTCTACTCGCTGCTCGGCGGCACCATCCTCTCCTTCTACGACTGGTACGCGGACCTGCCGCCGGCCTCTCCGCAGACGTTCGGCGACCAGACCGACGTGCCGGAGTCGGCCGACTGGTGGAACGCCTCGTACCTGCTGGTGTGGGGCACCAACCTGCCGATCACCAGGACGCCCGACGCTCACTTCATGACCGAGGCCCGCTACCGGGGGCAGAAGGTGGTCGTGGTGTCGCCGGACTACTCGGACCACACCAAGTTCGCCGACGACTGGCTGCCGGCCGCACCGGGCACCGACGGGGCGCTGGCGATGGCGATGGGGCACGTCGTCCTGACCGAGTTCTATCGGGACCGCAAAGTGGAACGCTTCGACGCTTACGCCAAGACGTACACCGACCTGCCGTTCCTGGTGAAGCTTCGCCAGCGGGACGGCGCCTTCGTGGCGGACCACTTCCTGACAGCCGCCGACCTGAACCAGCCGGCAGAGGAGGACCGGTGGAAGCCGGTGGTATGGGACGGGGCCGCGGGCGGTCCGGCGGTGCCCAACGGTTCGATCGGCTTCCGCTGGGCGGAGTCGGGCACCCGGCGGTGGAACCTGCGTCTGGAGGGCATCGAGCCGACGCTGAGCATGTCGGACGTTGCCGGATGGGAACCGGTGCTGATCGACCTGCCCCGGTTCGACCAGGTCGTCAGCCAGGGCAGCGTCCACCAGGGCAGCGTCCACCAGGGCAGCGTCCACCAGGGCAGCGTCCACCAGGGCGTCGTCCACGGCGACGAGAGCACGGGGGGAGCCGAGGGGGGCACCGTCCTGCGCAGGGGCGTGCCCGCGATCCGGGTCGGCGAGTGGCTCGTGACGACGGTGTTCGACCTGACGATGGCCCACTACGGCGTGGCACGGGATGGGCTGCCGGGGGACTGGCCCGCTTCCTACGACGACGCCGACAGCCCTTACACCCCAGCGTGGCAGGAGCGGATCACATCCGTGCCGGCAGCCGCCGCGGCGAGGGTGGGACGGGAGTTCGCTCGCAATGCGGAGGTGTCGGGAGGGCGGTCGATGATCGCAATGGGTGCCGGCACCAACCACTGGTACCACTCGGACCAGACCTACCGGACGTTCCTGTCGCTGCTGATGATGTGCGGCTGCCAGGGGGTGAACGGCGGCGGCTGGGCTCACTACGTGGGCCAGGAGAAGGTGCGCCCCCTGACGGGCTGGTTCACGCTGGCGTTCGGCTACGACTGGGCCAGGCCGGCCCGTCACATGGCGGCCACCCCCTACTGGTACCTGCACAGCGACCAGTGGCGGTACGAGGCCAGCCGGGCAGACTCGATGTCGAGCCCGTTGGGCGACGGCCGTTTCGCCGGCAAGTCGGTGGCGGACCTGAATGCGCAGGCGGTCCGGATGGGCTGGACGCCTTCTCATCCGGCTTTCGACCGCAATCCTCTCGACCTGGCGGACGAGGCGGAGGCGGCAGGCCAGGATGCGGCGGACTACGTGGTGGACCAGCTGAAGGCCGGTCGGCTGGGCTTCGCAGCGACCGACCCGGACGATCCGGCCAACTTTCCCCGGGTGCTCACGGTGTGGCGGTCGAACCTGCTCGGCTCGTCGGGCAAGGGCCACGAGTTCTTCCTGCGCCACCTGCTGGGGGCGGACAACGCCGTGGCGGCGCAGGAGAGCCCGGACGATGACCGCCCGGCGGAGCTGGCATGGAGGGACGAGGCGCCACGAGGGAAACTGGACCTGTTGGTGACGGCCGACTTCCGGATGACATCCACAGGCATCTACGCCGACGTGGTGCTGCCGGCTGCGACGTGGTACGAGAAGCACGACCTTTCCTCGACCGACATGCACCCGTTCGTACACTCTTTCAACCCGGCCATCGCGCCGCCCTGGGAGGCCAGGTCGGACTTCGACCTGTTCACCGATCTTGCGGCGGAGTTCTCCCGTCTGGCGAAGGGACGTCTCGGCGTCCGGCGGGACGTGGTGGCAGTGCCTCTGATGCACGACACGCCCGACGAGTGCGCGCAGCCTGGAGGCAGGGTGACGGACTGGCATGCGGGAGACTGCGAGCCGGTTCCGGGCAGGACGATGCCCCGCCTGGTGTTGGTGGAGCGGGACTACCCGCACCTGATCGACAAGTTCAAGGCGGTGGGCCCGCTGGTGGACGAGCTGGGTGCGACGACGAAGGGGATGAAGATCCCCGTTGGAGGGGAGATGGACTACCTCCGGAGCCGAAACGGCGTGGTCCGTGGCGGGACCGCCGACGGGAGGCCCCGGATCGACCGGGACGACCTTTTCTGCGAGGCGATCCTGGCGATGTCGGGCACGACCAACGGGCGGCTGGCGGTGGCGGCGTTCGAGGACCTGGAGGCCCGCACCGGCGTGGAGCTGGCCGACCTGGCGCACGAGCGGGCAGGCGACCGGATCACCTTCGCCGACACCGTGACCCAGCCGAGGTCGGTCAGATCG
>JAJYPS010000059.1 GCA_021795215.1 Actinomycetes bacterium | reverse complement strand
CCCATACAGGAACTAATCCGGCACACCGGGTCCACCGAAATGCGAGCCGCGGCAGCGACGCCGCCCGGTGCCCCGCTGTGCCGGAGCAACGACGGCCCAGCGCCGGTCGTCCGGCCCCGGTCGTCACCTACGCCGGGAGCCAGCCCTCCCTGCGGTACCACGCCAGAGTGTCCGCCAGTGCCGGTACCAGATCGCTCCGGGAAGGGCGGAACCCAACCGACGCGAGGGCGTCGATGCTGAGCACGTTGTTCACGTTGGGCCGGCGCAGGAACCGCAGCCGCTCGGGGGTGAACACTATCGAACCGGAGCGTGGAGCTACTGCAGCGATTGCGGCAAGCTCCTGCCTCCGCTGCTCCGGGGCCAACACTCCGTCCCACTCCCCCGCCACGTCCAAGCCCATGCCGAACACCTCCGCCAGAGCTCCGGCGACCTGGTGGCTGTCGGGATAGATGCCGGAGGTGAGGTTGAACGTCCGGCCAGCGGCACCCGGAACGGTCGCCAGATGGACCAGCGCGTCGACCACGTCGTCCAGGTGGACCATGCGCAGCCCGACCGCGTCGGCCCCGACCAGCAGCGTGTCCAAGCCGGCGGCCCGCTCCAGTGCCACGTCCAGCATGGCGCTGGCGATCAGCTTGGTGTTGCCCGGACCGTAGACAGTCACCGGGCGTACCACCGCCACCTCGAGCCCGTCCTGGGCAACCGCGGCAATGGCCCTCTCGGCGGCGAGCTTGGTGACGCCGTAGTCACGGCTGGGCGAGGGCTCCGCATCCTCCACCACGGGGGAGGGCAGCGCGACCTTCTCGCCGTAGACGGCGGTGGTGCTGACCGCTACCATTCGCTCCACGCCCGCCTCCAGCGCCGACCGGGCCAGGCGCTCCCCGCCGACCCGGTTCACCCGGGCCATCTGCTCGACGCTGTAGCGGGTGGACGACGCTCCTGCCAGGTGGAACACGTGGCTCACTCCGGCACACAGCTCGTCCAGCGGGTCCTCCACCAGATCCACGCTGCGGTACTCGACCGGCACGGCCCATCTGGGCGGCTCTGCCCGGCGGCCGGTCGCCCGCACCTGCCAGCCCCGACCCACCAGTGCGGGCACCAGCTGGGAACCGAGCCAGCCGCTAGCGCCGGTCACCAGGGCCAGCCTTTCGCCGGATGAGGACGTCGTCATGGCGCCAAAGCTATCGGCGGCTCGTTCCCCGTCGAGGCACGCCTTTACTATCGGGCGGCGGCGAAGGCTGCGAGGGCTGCGAGCAGGCGTCGTCCAAACCAGCGTCGGCGGCCGACTCCGCAGTCTGCACCTCGTTACCCAGCCTCGACCACCTGACCTTCGCAGGAGCGACGCGTTCCCCCAGAACCACGGTGCTCGTTCGCCGCCGTGGTGACCGTCACCGCGCTTTACCGCAAGGAATCGCCCACCGGACAGCAGCGTCCGGACGTTGTCCGGACGAGAGATAGTGGCCACATGGGAGATGCGGCTGCACATCCCCTCAAGCGTCACCGGTTCGAGCTGCCGGGACCGCCCGCTTGACACGCTGAACCAATTGCGCCGCATACCGGCCGGTGCGCCTGAGAACGACGCCGGCCCTCCTGCGCAGCTTCCCAAGGCGTCCGGCTGGCCGTGAGCGGGCCGGCTGTCGAGACCGCACCGCCTGGAGAGCTAATCGGCCGGCGGGGCGGGGTGGTTTCCGATGCTGTCGATGAGCCGGTGCATACCCGAGGAGGGATTGTCGCGCGGGAAGATCCGGCCGTCATTGAGGTGCTGCTGCTCGAGGGTGACGGCCCGCATTGCCGCTTCGTTCGGACGCACGGCATGTACCTGTCCGCATCGATTCCCTTGTCGCCACTTCCATCCAGACCCCGGCGAATCCGACGTGCGCGATCGTTTTCCAACCAGCAACGGTGCTCCTTGAAGTGGAGTATGAGCCATAATTCGAAACACGGGTTCGAGATGGCGAGATGGACGCCCTGCTGCTTCGCGGCCACCACGGCTTCTTCTAGGCCGGCGTGGTTTTCTGGCCACTCCACGTCGAAGACGCACCAGAACTCGTCGATCTCGTCCATCTCTTCGAGCGCCTTCAGACGTGCGCGAACGGCCCTCCTGACCAGAGTGCTGGGATCGTTCCCTCCACGCCGGCGCTCCACCCGAAGATCTACCGCAGCGGTGTCTCGCACCCAAGGTTGACGCTTCAGGGCTTCGAGATACTCCGGCTCGGTCCGCTCTCCTTCGCAGAAGATCACGATCGTCTTCCGTGGCTGTCGGACCGAGATCCGACGCTTGAGGGGGCGCTGCCCGGACCTACGACGTCCGGGTGCCATCAAGCATCGCTCGACACCAGACCAAGTGCCCGACGCAGCTTGAACTGGTCGAGATCTGGAACGGCGCCGAATCTTCCCTGGAGATAAGCCCGTTCGAGGTTCAGCGACCTTCGCACCTTGTCGCCTCCGTACTCGGCCAACCCGGTCAGGGTCGTGGCACCGTGCTCGTTCTTTTCGGTCAGCCAGACCTCGTCACGGTTGAGATGATTGAGAAGGCTCGTGTCGTGCGTAGTGAAGATGAGCTGCGCACCCTCCGGATTCGTGTCGGGATCGTCGAACAGTTCCACAAGGCGCGCCGAGAGGCGCGGATGGAGGCTCGCGTCGATCTCGTCGAAGAGGAGAACCCTGCCACTTCGAAGAGCATTCAACGTCGGACCGATGAGAGCAAACCAGGTTTGCGTGCCTATCGACTCCTCCTCCAGATCGAACGGCAAATCCTGTCCCCGAACCCGATGCACCAACGTCAGTTTCCTGCGTGGCCCTCTGCGTTGCCCCCTATCCGGCTCTGCCATCACCATCTTCTCCTCGACGACCTCCTCGACGAACTTCACGTCGTCAATGCCGAGATCGGCAAATCGAAGCAGCGCCAGCGCAGATTCACGAGGCGACGGGTAGACCAAGTCCGGATCTTCGAACAGGGAATGCTGCCGATAGGAGTCTGCGTCTTCGAAAAGGAGCTCGGTTGGAGTCACGCCGAAACCTTCGGCGCCGAACCGCCGCCGCCACGGCGCCCTACGCTGCATGCCCAGCACCGCGATTCCCCCAAGTGAGAACGCAAACTCCTGCACTTGGGGCTCGTTGAAGCGCATCGCCGCCGACAGCACCAGCGTCGTCGGTGTCAACAGCTCCTTCGTTCCCGAGAGGGTGCCGAGCCCCCGCCGGAAGCGGACGTCCAGCCCTTCCCGCTCGAACAGCACCCGTCGGCGACGCTCCGGATAGCTGTACAGGCCCTCGAACAGGACAGCGGAGTCGTCCACCTCGAGCCGGTACGCGTACCGCACTCCGGCAACGACCATCTCCACTTCGTAAACCGAGGGCTGTTGCGGCCCCCGGCCGAACTTGAACGGGTCCCGAGGGATGAACCGTTCCCAGGCCCGCAGCGACCTCCTTACGGCAGCCGACAACCAAGCGAGCGCCTCGATCACGTTCGACTTGCCCGAAGCGTTCGCTCCATAGATGCCTGCTACGGCCAGCACTCGCTCCGGGAGGCGGTCGAATGCGCGGACGGACGGCCTGTCCTCGTCAACGGCGACCATCGAGAGCTCGACCGGATCCAGAACGGACCGGTGATTGGAGACCTCGAACCTGAGCAGCACAGCTTGAAAGTAGCAGTCTGGCCGCACGTTAGAGTGCCGTTTCGTCAAGCTCTGACGCAGCTGCCTCCGAACGTGCGTCAATCGCGCCAGCTATTGTCCGGCAACCCCGGCGCACAGCTCGTCCAGGGGGTCACCCACCAGGTCCACACTTCGGTACTCGACGGGGTCCGACCAGATAGGCAGCTCTGCCCGGCGGCCGGTCGCCCGCACCTGCCAGCCCCGGGCCACCAGGGCGGCCACCAGCTCGGGGCCGAGCCATCCGCTCGCGCCGGTCACCAGAGCCAGCCTTTCGGAGGAAGGCGGCATCGTCATGCCGGCAAAGCTATTTGTCTCTCCCGCTCTTGGCTGAACCACCCTGTAAACCTCCTCCAAGACGGCGCCATCCCCTTCGACAGGCCCAGCCGCCACCGTCGACAGGCCCAGCCGCCACCGTCTTGTTCGTCTCCAAGACATGATCGACTTCCAACATCGCCGACGAAGGGAACGTCGGGCCACCCTGGATCAGCTGACCGAGGAGGCTGGCGAGCTCGGCCTTTACGACGGATCTCCGAGCGACTACACCACCGCTCTGCGAACTGCCAGTCGGCGTCGAGCGCAACCAACCAGCAAGGTCTGACCACTTGGCTCGCTAAGCGGTGCTTCTCGACGCTTCGAGGACGCACGCGTCGAGCCGTGGGGAGACATCAAACGGACCGCCACCACACTGATGGTCACAGCTGACGCGGCGGATCCAACCGGGTACCGCAACCGTCTGTGGAGACGCGGCCTGGCAGCCCTGGCCGTCGACTGCAAGCTATTCGCCCCCGGCCTTCCGGCCTACGCTTCGCCCTTCCCCAGCAGGCTGTGGAGCTGGTCGACAGCCACGATCGCCGCCTGGCGAGGGAACACCTTGTCCACCAGGCATCGGTGGACTTCGGGGTCCCGGTCGGCGCAGGCGTCGGCCAGGACGGCGACCCGGTAGTCCCTGTCTGCCGCGTCCCTGAGAGTGGACAGCACTACCCCACTCGTCGCTATGCCGGCCAGGACGAGGCAGCTGATGCCCCGCTGCTGCAGCTGGCGATGCAGGTCGGTCGTGGAGAACGCCCCTACCCGGGTCTTGCGCACCACGATGTCACCCGGCTGCGGAGCGACACTCGGATGGATCGCCGTGGCGGGCGAGTCACTGCGGAAAGCGTCCGTGCCGCGGGAAGTTATGGCTGCCATCGCGCTCCGGGGCGGCAGAGCGTCGAAGTCCGCCTGGTCGAACGCCACGCGGACGTAACCCACCGTCGCTCCTCGTTGCCGGGCGACCGAGATGGCCCTGGCCACGCGGCCCAGCAGGTCGTCGCCCACTGCCAGCGAATCGACGATGCCCTGCTGGTAGTCCATCACGAGCAGGGCCGTGCATCCCGGGGTCATCCTCGTCGTCTCAGCCATCCGATTGCATGTCCACTGCACGCTCCACGATGTCCGTAGCGTCCTGCACCAGGCGTTGCACCGTCTGTTCCACTCCTGCCAGGCTCGAGCGCTCCACCGGGTTCGGCGACGCCGACGTCGGCGGCCGGTCCTGCGCGGGCTTGGACCACCACATCTCCAGCTGGAGAGCGAAGACCGACGCCAAGTTGGCGACCGCCGCCTGCACCTTGTCCGGCGACCCGTGCTCCACAGCGGACGCCACTGCGCCTATGCGCTCTTCGATGGTGGCGTGCTCTCCCCGGAGCGACTGGATCGCCGGCTCTTCATCGCAACCGCTGCACACGGGCACCTCCAAGCCGCCCTCTGTCGGCGTGGCGACAGGGCCAGAACTCCAGCTTATCCGGGTGCTGCTGTGGGCCCCCGGAAGGCGCTGTGGCCGCGCCCTGCCGGTACTCGCAGCCGCCGGGCCGTAGCAGGCCGTGGCTTCACCGCTGCGCACCGCCCAGTAGCGGTCGCCGTAGCACCAGTGCCACCCCTCGGTCGGGTAGTCGAGCCCGCGGCCACGGCCGGCCGCCGACACGACTTCTGGATGAGACCAGTGCCACCACTCGGTGGGGTAGTCGAGTGTCTGCAACTCGGTACGGCCGAGATCCGGTCGGGCTGGGAGAAGCTCGCTGCAGCACTGCGGTCGGTTCCAGTTCCATCGGCCCCTAAAGCCCGAATCCTTCAGATCGCAGTACTATGCCCTCATGAGAGTAACGCTTCGAAAAGCCAGGGAGCATGCGGGGGTCAGCATGGCCGAGCTGGCCGATCGATTGGGAATCACCGTGTCGTCGGTGTCCACGCTGGAGTTGAATGACGAGCGCGGAACGGCCAAGACGAGCACGGTCGAAAAAGCGATGCTGGCACTGGACTTGGCCCGTCTGGACATCGTCGTACCGGCTGGTGTTCTGGAGCGGGCCATCAAGAGGTCCGAGGACCTGGCGAACTACGTCAACCTGCAGATGTCCTTGGAAGGGCAGGAGCTCGGTGAAGCGGCTCTTGCCAGGATCGCTCACACCCTCGTCGTCACGACGCTCGGGCAGCGGTGAGCAAGACTGGGGGTGGCCGCGCCACCAACCAATACCGAGTCCAGGGTGTCGGCAAGTCAGCAGAAAGCATTGCCTCGGGACAAGAATTACGTGAAGCAACTCGTCTAGCCGCCTTGGTCGATACGGACACGGGCTACGGAGCAACGGAAGTGGACGAGGACGTTCGGGAATTCTTGACTCCGCGACGCTCTGCCCTGCTCACCTTGGCTGAAGTGAATGAGCATGAGGCGGAGAACATCTTGCTTGCAGTCAACTGGCTTGAGTCTCATCCTTATAGCTCGACTTCGGACCTTCTCGATGTCATGTCCATACGGGAGATTCACAAACGGATGTTCGAGGACGTCTGGACGTGGGCCGGAAAGTTTCGCTCCAAGGAAACCAACATTGGCGTGGCGCCCCACCTCGTCACGACACACTTGGCAGTGCTCTTGCGCAACACCCAAGAGCAGATCGACGCAGAGGCATTCCCAGCTGGAGAAGTGTGCGTCCGGTTCCACCATGCGCTGGTGTCCATTCACTGCTTCCCCAACGGGAACGGTCGGCACGCTCGCGTAGCAGCCGATGAGCTCGGGCGACTCCTGGGTCTGGGTCATCGGCCTCTGACATGGGGCTCTAAGACTGGTTTACCGGCGTCGGAGCGACGCCGCAGGTACCTCCAAGCCCTCCGAACTGCTGATGCCACTGGGCAATTCGACGAACTGCTGAAGATCGCCTTCTCGTAGGTCCCCCTGTGGAGCAGATCCTGTGGGTGCTGGAATCGTCGCCCACTGCCAGCGAATCGACGATGCCCTGCTGGTAGTCCATAACGAGTAGGGCCGTGCATCCCGGGGTCATCCTCGTCGTCTCAGGCATCCGATCGCACGTCCACTGCACGCTCCACGATGTCCACTATCCCTGCCAGCCTGCCAGCCTCGGATGCACTCAACCCGTACCGGTCCTTCAAGGCGGCCGGGTCGTGGAACAGCACCACACTGCCCGGACCGCCGTCCCCTCTCTCCCTGACCAGGACCCGTGTGGGCAGATCAAGCGCCAGGTCCGGGGCGGCAAGCATGGCAGGCGTCCCGGCCGCCGGATTGCCCAGGATCACCACTCGGGTGTCGGGCATGTCCATCCCGACCGACCGGGCTCCGGCGGAGTGGTCGACGGTGGCGAACACGGTCAATCCGCTTGCGTTGGCGACCTGCACCAGGCGTTGCACCGTCTGTTCCACTCCCGCCGGGCTCGAGCGCTCCACCAGGTTCGGCGACGCCAGGTTCGCCGACGCCGACGTCGGCGGCCGGTCCTGCGCCGGCTTGGACCACCACATCTCCAGCTGGATGTGGTCCGGGTCACGGAACACCAACGCCGACCCGACCGCCGAATCGGCCACCGGCGAGTGCTCCACTCCGAGCGATGCCAGCCACTGCTGCCACTCGTCCAGCTGCGCACGGTGCTCCACCGAGAAGCCGACGTGGTCCAGTCCTGCACGGCGCTCGTCGAACCGGCCGCCGGGGAACGCCGCGTGCTGGTTGAGTCCGACTATCAGGCCCGACCGGTGTCGGAGAACGACCATCGTCCGGTCCGGGAACTCCACCCGCCTGAGGCGGTGCAGACCCAGCACCTGCTCATACCACGCCGCACTCGCCTCCACCTGGGATACCGAAAGGTCCAGATGGCCGATGCCGGAGAACCCAGGTGCGGACGGCCGTTTACCCGACAAGCCCGTACCCGACAAGCCCGTACCCGACAAGCCCGTACCCGACAAGCCCGTACCCGACAAGCCCGTACCCGACGAGTCAGTACCCGACAAGTCAGTACTCCCCTGTACATGTCTCACGCGCCGAACCGCTCTCGGCCGGCTCGCCTGATTGCCCGCTTGGTCCAGGAGCACCGGCCATCAGTTCCCGTAGGCGCTCCCAGCTGCCGCTGGAAAGGGACTGCATCGCATAGGGAAACAGGTCGGTGTCCTCCGTGTCGGCGTGGTGGGACAGCTGGGCCATCAAGCGGAGCAGCTCCTCCGGACGCTCGCCGGTCCCTTGGGCCGCCAACCGTGCCAGGAGCTCGCGGTGCTCGCCGCGTAGCCGGTCCACCTCGCCGCTAGCGGCCGTATCCCCGCCGAGCTCGGCGAACAGCCCTTCCTCCTCCCGGCCGCTGTGGAGAGCGAAAACCGACACCAAGTTGGCGACCGCCGCCTGCACCTTGTCCGGGGAGCCGTGCTCCACAGCGGACACCACTGCCCCTATGCGCTCCTCGATGGTGGCGTGCTCTCCCCGGAGCGACTGGATCGCCGGCTCTTCATCGCAACCGCAGTACGTGCACACGGGCACCTCCAAGCCGCCTTCTGTCGTCGTGGTGACAGGACCAGGACAGGACCAGAACCCCAGCTTATCCGGGTGCTGCTGTAGGCCCCGGAAGGCGCTGTGGCCGCGCCCTGCCGGTACTGACCGACGTGTGCCAACCGGACGTCGTTGCACGCATCAGGCCGGGTGACCGACTCGGCCGGTGCGGGACGCAGCCGCCGGGCCGTAGCAGGCCGCGGCTTCACCGCTGCGCACCGCCCAGTAGCGGTCGCCGTAGGACCAGTGCCACCACTCAGTGGGGTAGTTGACCATGCCCACCGCCTCCAGCACTCGGACCAGCAGCCGCCGGTTGGCGATCGCGGCCGGTGGCAGTTCGGCCGCTGCGGTGTAGCACCTCCCTCCGGACTGTTCGGGCGATTGGTTGACGTCGGTGCCCATGTCGAGCGGGCGGCCCGCGCCGTCGCACAAGGTGAGGTCGACTGCTCCCCCGGTCGCATGGGGAGAGTTGTCCTCCGGTGGCGCCACCACCCGGCTGGCGAGTGCCTCCAGCTCGGCGCCGCCGAGATCCGGTCGGGCTGAGAGGAGCTCGCTGCAGCACTGCTCGAAGTACCGCTTCTGCAGCTCGTAGGGCCGGTAACCCTCCACGACGCAGATCCGGACGTCGCCGGGCAGCAGCGCCGCCGCCCGCCCAAGACGGTCCACCACGCCGCTGCGCAGCATCCGGTACATGCCTTGCGGATCGGCCAGGCGGTGGTCGACCGACAGCTCCGGCACCGAGGCGACGTCCACCAGTGCCTCGCCGTTGTCCACCACCGGGACCGCCCGAACGGCCGGGTCCCCTATGAGCATGACCTCCCCCGACACGATGCCGGAGCGTTCAGAGCCCGTCGAGCCGGGCCACTCGCCGGGCCGGTCAGCCGGTCGACCACCAGCCGGGCAGACTCCGCCGGCGGCCGGCACGACATGGGGCACCACCGTCAACGAAGCGGGTCGAAGGGGACCAGGGCGGTCGGCACCTCGCCGCTGACGATCTGCCGGGCCAGAAGCCGCCCTGTGACCGGACCGAGCGTGACGCCCCACATGCCGTGGCCTCCGGCGACGAACACGTCGGGGTCGGCAGTCCGGCCCACAAGAGGCAGCCCGTCCGGCGTGATCGGACGGGAGCCGACCCAGGTGTCGGTCACCGAGTCCCAGTCGACTCCCGACAGGAACGGCCGGGCGGCTGCGATCAGCGATTCGACCCGCCGCATGTCGAGCGGAGACCCGGCGTCACACAGCTCCATCGTGCCTCCCACCCGCAGACCTCCCCGGTAGGGGGTGCAAGCGACACGAGGCAGGGGGAAGTACAGCGGGCGGTCGACCGGGTCCGACACCTGGACGCTGAATGAATAGCCTCGGCCGGCTCGAACCTGGGTCCGCACCCCGAACGGCTTGGCCAGGTCCGCCAGCCACGCGCCGCTGGCCAGCACCACCACGTCCCCTCGGACCGGCTCGTGCCCATACCCTGACACGCTGAACCCACCGGCACCTCGGTGCAGCGACCGGGCCTCGAAGCCGGTCCGGATCGTCCCGCCCCTCTTGGCGACCGCCTTGGCGAGCGAATCGACGAACGCGCCGGGGTCGATGTAGCGCTGGCCGTCCAACCGGACCGCCGCTCCGACCCGTTCCGACAGCACCGGCACCTCGGCCCGGGCCTGGTGGCCACTCAGCACCTCGAAGTCGACCTGCTGGCCAGCTTCGGACAGCAGCGCCAGCTCGCCACGCAAGCCGGCCGACTCGGACTCCTTGGCGAACGAGGCAAGTATCGGCGCCACCACGGTCCGCGCCTCGACCCCACCGGACTCCAGCGTGTCGAACGCGTCCAGCGCCTGGCGGTTGACGCCCAGGTAGCCCGCCATGCCTCGCCGCCACTGCCGTGCGGTGCAGTGATAGGCGAAGCGGGCCAGGAACGACCACAGCGGCGGGTCGACCGACAGCGGTACGTACAGGGCGCTGGCTGGGTCGACCAGCGCCCCGACGCCGTAGCGGAGGACCGCGGGATCCGGCAACGGTACGGCGAGTCCGGGCGAGAGCCAGCCTGCGTTTCCCCACGACGAGCCGGCCCCCACCCCGTCCCGCTCCACCACGGTCACCTCCACTCCCGACTCCTGTAGGAACCAGGCGGTCGACAGCCCTACCATTCCGGCGCCGACCACAACCGCCCGGTCCGGCGGCCGGCGCTGGCCCGGCAGGGAGCTGGTGCGTGCCGTCACGCGAGGTGCTTCTCCCTGGCCGGCTCCGCTGCGGCGGCCTCCCAGGTCGGCCCGGTGTCCGACGGCGACCGCTCCAGCCTGCCCGGGAGGCGGCTGCGCACTGCCCCGTAGACGACCAGCGAGGCGACCGCGATACCAAAAGCTATCTCCAGGTCCCGGGCGCTCTGCTGGGTCAGCGCCACCGCGACCCCCACCAGAGCGACAACTGGGGCCAGAGGCCACAGCGGCATCACCAGCGCCCTCGCGAGGTTGCGGTCACGGACCCGCTGGACCACGGCAGACAGCGCCACCAACAGGTAGATGATCACGATCACGACGCCGGTGAACGTGATCAGGTTGTTGAGCGAGCTGAAGATGCACAGGATCGAGTTGCCCACGAACAGCACACCGAAACCGTAGACCGGCACCCTGGACGGGCCCACGTGGGCGAACAGCCGATTGAGCGAACCCGGCCACATGCGGTCCTTGCCGGCGGCGTAGAAGATCCTCGCATAGCCGAGGTTGCCTGCCAGCCCGGTGTCGAACATCGCGATCACCACTCCGGCGACCAGTATGTCGGCACCCACCGGGCCCATAACCTGGTGTGCGATCAGAGTCAACGGCGCCGAGGCGGCGACCGTCCTGGGCAGGTCGCGTATCGCCAGCGTCGCGCCAACGACGGCCGCCACTTCGACCACCACGGAGATGACGGCGGCGACGAGCACCGCACGGGGAAGCACGCGGCGAGCCGACGAGGTCTCCTCTGCGAAGTACAGAGGCCAGTCGTAGCCGTTGAACGCGAACAGCGCTGGCACCACTCCTGCCAGCAGGGCCGCCCATCCGACCGGCTGCAGCACTCCCGGCTTCGACCCGGCCAGCACCGGGTGGCTGAGCGGGTTCGACGCCAGCGACACGTGGGCGAAGCAGAACACCGTGAACACCAGTATCACCGCCAGCTCCAGCACCAGCATGAAACTGGTCACCCACCCGGTCGGGCCGATCCGCTCGATCGAAAGCGCCGTGATTAGCACCATCATCGCAAAAGCGGCCCAGTTGGTGGGAATTCCGCCGGGGACGAGGGACGACAGGTAGGTCGCGGCGGCCACCAGGATTGCCGACGTAGCGGTGAGGCCCAGCACCAGGAACAGGATGTTGACCACACCGCCGGGCACGGGTCCCAGCGCCCGGCGGACAATGGTGTACGTGCCCCCAGCGGACGGGAACACCGACCCCACCTCCGCGTAGCAGAGAGCCATCGCCAGCGCGATCACGGCGCCGATCAGGAACGCCCACACGATGCCCGTCCCCGAAGATGCGAGATCACCGCCGAAGATCAGGAACACCGACGTGGTGGGCGAGATGGCTGCCACCGCTATCGCCAGCACGCTCCACGGATGCAGCGCCGACGGCTGGAGGCTTCCTGGGGGCTGCACCTCGCTCGACACGGCGGAGGCCGCCCGCGCTCCCGATCTGGTCCGCGATCCCGTCGCTCTCCTCACGGCCGGCGCCTCCCTTCGTCCGCGCCCGGGACCTGCCCTGCCGCCTCGGTACGCCTGCACCGGCCCCTGCATCGGACAGGTGCGCCGCTCTTCCTCTGCTCGGCTCGACTGCCGGGCCTTGTCCGGGTGTGGTTGCTCATTCCGGCCTCCCTCCGTCCCTTGCCCACGGTAGAACTGAGGGACTAAAGGCGCAACCAGTAAACCTTTACTTCTCTGTAAAATGTGTCGGTGGTGCGCCGCCCGCAGCCGGACGATCGCTTGGCCCAGCAGCAAGTCGCTGGTCGCCGGGGAAGATCGGCTCCGGACGAGAAGGTCGGCAAAGAACCAGTTCGGAGGCAGGCTGTAGCCCTTCCCGGCCTGAAGCTGGATCTCCAGACTGCATCGGAGCAGATAGCAGACCGAATCCTGGCCGCCATCGCAGTGGGTGTGCTCTATCCCGGAGAACGCCTCCCCCCCGAGAGGGAACTGGCGACAATGCTGGGAGTGGCGCGGAACACCGTCCGAGAGGCGCTCGGTCGGCTGCAGGCGGTCGGCGTGGTGGACGTTCGCCGGGGCAGGGGCGGAGGTACGTTCGTCCTGCCGATAGGCCCGGACAGTGAAGGCAGTCGGGCGGTGCTGAGGACGCTGGGGCCGGTCTGGGACGAGGTCGCGCTGCTCTTGGACTACCGCAACTTGGTGGAGCAGCAGATTTGCCGTACTGCCGCCTGGAGGCGGAAGGAGGCGGACGTGGTGGCGATGACCGGGGCACTGAGGCAGTACCGGCTGGCGGAGAGCGCGGAGGCGTCCCGGGTCGCGGACCACCAGTTGCACGGAGCGATCGCCGCAGCAACAGGCAACCGCCACCTGCACCGCTTGAGCCGGGAGCTCGTCACCGCCGTCAATTTCGGGTTCCGAGCGGATCCTTACTCCGACGACCTTCACTCGAGGGCCCTGGCGCAGCACGAGCAGCTGGTCGCCGCAGTCGTGCGAGGTGACGGCGAGCGAGCGGCCCAGATTGCCGAGCAGCACTTCCAGACCACCACGGTCGAGCCTTGGAGAACGGCCCTCGCCGCGGTCCGGGACGAGGCGGGGGCCAAGGACGGCCCCGTGGGAAGTTGACGAGTCCAACGCCGCCGGGCAACACGACGTCTGTCAGCTGAAGTCGGCGACTGTCTCGGACACACCGCCGACCCGTGGGACCAGGCGTCGGCGGGTCAGGCCTGTGACTCGCCGTCAACTGCCGTTCCAGCGGCCAGGTTCCACCTCCACGCCGCGCCGGAACCGGTCCTTTGATCGATCAACTCCTCCGTGCACGTGCTGCCCAGTCAGTCGTCGTCCCCGGTGAACATGTTGACCTCCACTCCTCCGGTCGCCCACTTGCCGTCGCCGAGCTGGACCACGCCGAGCAGGAACCAGCGCCGCCACTGTCCGGGCATCACGGTCGTCGATTGCAGCGGCGGCGGCTCCTTCCAGGAGTAGGTGGCCATGCCCTTGGCCATCGACGCGGCACCTGAAGGCTGTAGGGCCACTCTCCGTCATCGCCGGGCAGCAGGTCAACGGCTTGAGGTGATCCTGGTCCCATCTGACAGCACGGCGAAGGTCGTGAGACCCAGGTCGATGCCCACCTCGGACTCGGTGCCGGGCATCCGTGCGATGGCGATCTCGGCGATCAGCACGACGAGCCACCCCAACAGCATCCATGCCGCGAATACGACGTCGTGGTGACTCCTGTGAAGTGATGCTCCGATCGACTTGACGATGAACGCGAGGCCGCCCCACAGCAAAGCAAGGGGCACGATGAAAACAATCGCATAGGCCACGAGCCCGAGGACCAT
The DNA here is from genome assembly GCA_021795215.1 of Actinomycetes bacterium. GTDB lineage: Bacteria > Actinomycetota > Acidimicrobiia > Acidimicrobiales > JAKAOS01 > JAJYPS01. The sequence goes on along the minus strand of JAJYPS010000059.1, from coordinate 3,656 downwards.
CAACAGCAGCGTCCTGATCAGACCAGCGCTTTGGACGCCATCCAATCCCCTCCAATGCAGTGTGGCCCCCGGTCCACGGCAGCATACCGGAGGGCTGTCCCCGTAGAATTCCGGCGGGTGGCCACTGGATGGTCTCGACGCCTCGATCGAGTTCGTGACTCATCCGCTCACGAGGTTCCGACGAGCAACGCCTGCCGAGTGGGGCGTCCCAGCGAGCTCCAGGCGTCCACGCACGTCCACCCACGCCGGGTCAGCTCGGGCTCTGTGCAGTCCCCGCGGGCGCCGTCCTCGCCAGTATCAGGGGGATGAAAGCGCCGAGGGCAAGCGCTTGCACGACCACAGTGAAGGCAGTGGCTGCGCCGATGGAGTAGCCGTAGAGCGCTCCGATGGTGGCGCTGCCGGCCAGCCATGCGGCCCCGTACACGGCAGTGAACGTGCCATACCCCGCTCCCCGGCGGCCGGCGGGTACGAGGTCGGCCACCGCCGCGCGCATGGTCGACCCATGGATTCCCATCGCCATCCCCCAGACTGCGGCACCGATGAACACGAGCGTCGGCGAGAAGGAGAACGACAGGAACGGGACCGCTGCGCTGAGCAGTGGCAGAACGGCCAGACCACGGAGGCCGATCCGGTCGTACGCTCGACCCGACGCCAGCCCGGCGACCGCCGCCGCGGCCATTGCCGCCGCGTACACGAGCGGGATCTCCGCTTTCGGCAGCACATGATGGACTTGGAGGTGATAGGACAGCACGGCGAAGGTGGCGTAACCGGCCACGGACAACGCGCTGAACGCAGCGTAGTTCCAGAACTGCCGAGAAAACCCCGCCAGCTGCACCCGCTGGGTGCCGGCCTTTGAGCTCCGGCCCGCACCGTCGGGCGCGTAGGCAGCCGGCACGGGCACACGAGACCGCAGGCGGACCAACAGCACCAACGTGACGATCCCCGGCGCCGCCAGTACTGCGAACCCGTCCCGATAGCTGCCGGTCAGGGCCAGCATCAGGGCGAGCAACAGCGGGCCGGCCAGCGCCCCCGTCTGGTCCAGGCCCTCGTGCACCGCGAACGCCCAGCCACGACCGATCGACGCTCCGGCCTCCGCGAGCATCGTGTCGCGGGACGGCGTGCGGACCGCTTTGCCGAAGCGTTCGGAGAAGATGAGCGCCGCCGCGGACCACAGTGACCCGGTGGCCGCCAGAAGAGGTACCGAAACGACAGTGAGGGCGTATCCGCCGATGGAGAGAGCCCAGTGCCGACCGGTGCGATCCGAGATGCGCCCGGTCACCATCCGGAACATCAGTGCCACCGCCTCGCCGGTGCCGCTGACCACTCCCACCACCGCTGCCGACGCTCCGAGGGTTGCCAGGTAAGGACCGATCACCGATCGGGCGCCCTCGTAGACGAAGTCCGCCGTCATCGACACCACGCCGAAGCCGAGCACGAACCGCAGGGGCGACAGCCGGTTGGGCGCATGCTGCGCCTGCGGCACCGGCTCTTTCTGGTCCTCGTCGAAGGACTCGTCGAGGGACTCGTCGACCACCATGCGAATCTACCGACGGAGCCGACCGTGTGGAGCTGGACCCGCTGCTGCGCGGGTCGAAACGTCCTATCCATGGGCGCGGCCCGACTGCCGCGGCGTGGTCAAGAAGCACCTGTGGACCAAAGGGGTCGCGTCGGGTGCGCTGCTGGTCGGCTCTGTGCTGGTCGGCTCTGTGCTGGTCGGCTCTGTGCTGGTCGGCTCTGTGCTGGTCGGCTCTGTGCTGATCGCCAGAAGTGACCCTCACGGGCCGCTGGTGTCGTTGGCAGCACCTGCCATCGGAATGACATGGCTAGAAACCGCCCATCCTGAACTGGCCCCACCTGGGTCACCTTTGATGCCTCGAAGTGGCTGGGAGGGCAACTTCGATGTTCCTTCTCGACCACCGCCGGGCGGCTGGACTCGGGATGGCGGTTGGGCTCGGCCTGCCTCAGATGGGACCGAAGCTGCCGCAGTCCGCAAGACGGCCCTCACTCGGCGGCTGCTCTTCGTTGAGGGCCAAGCAGAAGAGGCGTCCGGTCGTCTCTGGCTCGGGGGCGGTCTCAAGGGAAACGTCGGCGCTGCTTTGGGCGTCCCTTTTGATGTGCGAGTTTTCTGGCGGAGTGGAATGAAGGTCGGTGGCCGTCGGTGGAAGGCTGGCTTCAGTGGTTTGGTCCTAACCCTGGCCCTGTGCTCGTGCGGAGCGAGCGCGGGCACGGGCACGGGCACGGGTGCCACCCGGCCCGGCGCGGGGACGTCGTCGTCACCGACGACCAGCTCGCCGCCGGGGCGGGTGCAATCCAGCTCGCCGGTGTGGAGAACGTCAGTGGTAGCCAACGTGAAGCTCGCTGCGATCTTGGCGGCAGCGGATGGTGTGTCGGCGTACGCGATCACGGTCAGGTCGACTTCGCCGACGTCGACCAACGGCCGACTCGCCCGCATCGACCTCGCCACCGGGCGGGTTGAGCAGGGCAGCGCCCTGCCGTCCGCCAGCCAGCTGTTTCTCGTGGGCCCGAAACTGTATGTCCTCGAGCCCCTCGCAGGTAAGGCCGGTCAACTCAGCGGCCCCTGGACGCTGTATCGCCTCGGCTCCGGCGCGGACTTGACCCGGATCGGCCCGCTGCCTCTCGGGCTCAGCGCCGACGTCCCTCTGGTCACACCCACCGGTCCATCCGTCGCCGGGACGACCGACACTTGGATCGGCGTGGGGAGCAACGTCGTAGAGCTCAACCTTGCAACGGGGGCCGTGTTGCGACGCGTGCCAGCGGAGAACAGAGTCACCAGCATCAGCGTGAGCCCGGACGGCAAGCTGATGTACGCAGCGGTCAACCGGACCTTCACCAACGCCGTGGCTGACCCCGCCGCAGTGATCACCGAACGCCACGCCGCCACGGGCGCCGTCATCGCCACCACCGGCGTGAGGTTCTCCACCAACGGCGCCGACCTCCACGCCGTCGCCGGAGGGGTGTGGGCCTCCTACCGCCTAGGCATGGCCGGAGACGTCGAGCTGCTCGACGCCACGGGGCTCGGGCCGATCGTCAGCCCCGGGAAGCTGCCCGGATCTGTGTGGAAGGACCTGAGCCAAGGCGGTGCCATCATCCAGGGACCAAGCGTCGCTGTCCTCGACGGCTACGCCTGGCTGTCATCGCCCACCGGCATCGCCTGCCTCCAGGCCAGCACCGGTAGGTTCCGAGGTGGGGCACCACTCCCGAAGTCCGCCAACGAATCACTGCTGGCGCAGACCACCACTGGCTTGTACCTGATCCAGGCCGGCGCAGCGAACGGCTCCACTGACATCGTCCGAGCTCACCCTCCGACAGGATGTCCAGGCAGACAAGGTGGCTAATGGGGGTAGGCCAGTCCTTCCTGGCAGGCAACCAAGGCCGGAAAACAAGTTGTCGTGCTCCCAGCGAAGGACACCACGCAGAAGTGCAGTTGTTGCGGGGCGAAAGCCAAGCCTCGCATTGATTTGTCGGAGAGGGTATTCACATGCCGAAGCTGTGGTCTCGTCCTTGGGCGGGATCGCAATGCAGCCAGGAACCTGAACCCCGACCGCTTCGGGAGATCGGTGGGCGGGACTGGACCCACCGATGACGCAATCCGGATGGGCAGTGACGGCAAGAAGACCAAGGAGCTCGCGGGCTCC
>JAJYPS010000140.1 GCA_021795215.1 Actinomycetes bacterium | reverse complement strand
TGGTGATCACGATGGGATGCGGCGACACCTGCCCCATCTTCCCAGGCAAGCGCTACCTCGACTGGCAGGTGGACGATCCGGCGGGCAGGGAAGTCGCCGACGTGCGACCCATCCGGGACCACATCGTCGCGCTGGTCAGGGACCTTCTGGCGCAACTGGAAATGGAGTCGGGACCGCGGTAGGCGTCGGCGCTGCTGCCCGCGGCAGTGCCAGCGGCGGGCGAGCCGACCCCAGCAGAGACCCAGAATCGGACGGAAGCCGTGCTACGGTCAAAAGCTACGGCCGGAAACGAGACGCTCCGGTCGTGCGGAGGTGCAGATGATCGCGGTGGTGGTGCTGGAAGGGTTGGCCATACTGCTGTTGGCCGTGCTGGTCGGAGGCCTGCTGCGTAGTCACGCGGAGATCCTGCGGTCGCTGCACCGCCTGGGCGTGGACGCAATTCCGGGGGTCGGTCCCCATAGCTCGCCCGGGCACTCGTCCCCGGTCCAGCTGCGGACGCAGTCCGTGCCGGCCTCGGAGGATGCAGGGCTGACCGGACGGTCCGCCTACGACGTTTCGGGCACGACCCTGGAGGGAGAGGTCGTCCAGTACGGGGTGGGGGGCAGTCATGCGACGCTGATCGCCTTCCTCTCCAGCGGGTGCTCGACGTGCGCTCCTCTCTGGCACGGCCTCGTCAAGGCGATCGGGCCCGGCTCCACCTTCGCTGGTGCCAGGCTGGTGGTGGTGGCCCGGGACCCGGCACAGGAGAGCCAGGCCGACCTGGCTTCGCTGTGTCCTGCGGACGTGGCGATGCTGATGTCCACCGAAGCGTGGGAGCAGTACACGGTTCCGGGTTCGCCGTACTTTGCCTTCGTCCCCGCCGGTTCGGCAACTGTCGCCGGCGAAGGCGTCGCTCGCAGCTGGGAGCAGGTGACCGAGTTGCTCGCACGAGCGGGTCATCTCGGACCGAACCTCGACCGGCGGCCACTGACGGACGACTTCCCGGCGGGCCACCGCCAGTCCCGGGAGCCGATCTCCGGCAGACAGAGGGGGAGGACGGGGAGGGAACGGGAGGCAGACGTGGACGCCGAACTGGCGGCAGCGGGGGTCCATCCGGGGGACGCCAGCCTGTACCCGCCTACGGGGGCTTCGGGCGGAGTGGCGGTCGGGACCTCCGGCGGTCGACCAGAGCAGCTACCGCCCGCCGGCACCGGGAGCGAGCCGAAGTGAGCGCGCTGCATTCCCTGGTCGCCAGCCCGTCAGGGACACCGAGCGGGGTCACCGCCGGCGCGGCGATGGCGGTGGCGATCGTCGCTGCGGTGCGGTCCACCTGGTCCCCCTGAGGGGAGTCGATGCTGGCAAGCATCAACCCGCTCGGGGAGCGGGCACGGGGGAACAAGTGGGCGCTGACAGCGCTGTCGTATCTGGCAGGTTCGATGATGGGCGGTGCGCTGGTCGTCGGGTCCGCCGCGGCGGTCGGGCGAGCGGCGGCCTGGCTTGCAGGCGCGCACAGCCTGGTGGCGCTCGTTTCGTCCGGGCCGGGTCGAGGATGGGCAGCGGAGCAGCCGTGGATGGTGCCGGGTCTTGTCGGTGGACTGTGCCTGATCGCCGCCCTGGCGGACGCTACGGCAGTGCCGACGATCAGGAGGCAGGTGAACGAGGACTGGCTGGTCCGCTACCGCGGCTGGGTCTACGGCGTCGGGTTCGGCCTGCAGCTGGGGTCGGGGGTGGCGACGACCGTGACGACCGCGTCGGTGTACCTGATGCTGCTGCTTTCGTTCCTGGACGGGTCACCGGCAGGGGCAGTGATCGGCGCCTGCTTCGGTGCGGCAAGGGCGCTCCCGGTCCTGACCACGGCGCGGGTCACCACCCCGGCGGCGCTCAGGGCAGCCCATGCGCGCCTGGACGCCCGATGGGGAACGGCGCGAAGGGCGACGGTAGTCGCCCTGATGCTGACTGCTCTGGCGGTCCCGGTGGCTGCCGCTCTCTGATGGCCGGCTTGACCAACTTCGGGATCGGGGCCACTCTGCCATCCGGATGGGACGGCCGCCTCTATCGCCGCCGGCCGACTGCTGCCGGAGAGCTCACGACCCCCATTCTGCACGCCGCCAATTTCGCACTGCCAGTGCTGTCGGGCGACTTCGGCGCCGGAGCGGTCGAGACGATGCACCCCTGGAGCGTGTTCGTGGCCCTGCTGGAGTATGGCCCAGCGAGTGCCGGCACGCAGCTGTTCTCGTCGACCGGACTGCCGAGTGCGCTGTCGCCTGCGGATTTCAGCCCGAGCACGCTGCACCGACCGCTGCCAGGACTGGTCGGCGCGCAGCGGTTCTTCACTTCGAACGGCCGTCCTTTCACCCTGTACGTGGTGCTCGGGTCCCTGCTGGGAGCCGGTCCGCTGCTGGTCCCGGTCAACCGGATGCTCAAGACGGTCTCCATCTCCCCGCCGGGAGCCACCACATGACCTCGGGAGCGCCATGCCTGCCGTGTTGATGTCGAGAGGGTTGGTCGACTCCCTGGCCGGACCATACCCTCTGGCCGGACCATACCCTCTGGCCGGACCATACCCTCTGGCCGGTCCATATCTGGTGGTGGTGCTGCTACTGGTCGTGGCAGGGTCGGCCAAGCTCGTGCGCCCGGGCGACACCGCAAAGGCGCTCCGTCGAGCTGGCGTAGGTTACGCCTCGATGCTGGTGAGGCTCACCGCCCTGGCCGAGCTGTTGATCGGCTGTTCGGCACTCGTCGTCCGGAGCCCTGCGCCGGCATTCGCTGCAGCGGCGTCTTACGCGGGCTTCACGGCAGTGGTGCTGCTGGCACGGCGCAACGGCGTGGCTCTCGCCACGTGCGGCTGCTTCGGAGAGCCTGACACCCCTCCGACCGCCGTGCACGCGGCCGTGACGGCGGCGGCGTCCCTGGTCGCCGCGACGGCGGCTGTTGCGCATCCCCGACCATCGCTGCCGTCGCCGGGCCAGTTGGCGTCGCCCGTCGGCGCCGCATGGCTGCTCGGGGTGGTAACCGTCACGTACCTCGCCTACTTGACGCTGAGCGCCCTGGGACGTCTGCAGGGCTCGGTGCGGCTGGTGCACCCCAAGGAGCAGCCGTGAAGCTCGCGCTGATGGAGCGCACCAGCGACCTTCTCGACCGGCGGATCGACCGCCGGGGCTTCCTGGCCAGGGTGGCGCTGGCGGGATCCGCGTTCGCGGTGGCACCCATCTCCTACGCCGTCCGACCGGGTTCGGCTGCTTCGTACGTATGCCAGTGCGGAGACCCGGCCTGCGGATGCGGATCGACATGCTGCGACGGCTTCACCGAGTTCTGCTGCGTCATCCACGGTTCGAACGTGTGCCCGCCCGGCACGTTTATGGGCGGCTGGTGGAAGGCGGACGGTTCCACCTACTGCGCCGGTCCCCGGTACTACATCGACTGCAACGCGGCTTGCGGGACCTGCCAGGACGGCTGTGGCGGAGGATCCCCGTTCTGCTATCCCGGTTGCGACGGGCTCACGTGCGGCTGCGGTCTGAACAGCTGCAACCAGAGGCAGGCCGGCTGCATCACCTTCCGCTACGGGCAGTGCCATCAGGAGATCCCGTGCTCCGGTCGCATAGCGTGCCGCGTGGTGACCTGCACTCCTCCCTGGCAGATCGACCCGACCTGCTCGACGACCACGTTCGTCGACGACTACACGGCCGAGCAGAACGCCCCGTGCCTGGAAGCTCCCCCTCCCCCGCCTCCGCCACCACCGCCACCACCGGTCACGTACTCCTTCTCGGGAAGGGTCCAGGGCGGCTACTACCTGGCAGGGTCCACGGGAGGCGTGTACAACGAGAACGGGGCTCCGTGGTTCGGGTCGCCGTCGGCGGCGAAGGCACCCGTCGGAGACTCGGTCGTGTCGATCGCCCCCACGCCGGACGGCAGGGGCTACTGGGTGGCGACGGCGGACGGGAACGTGTTCAACTACGGGTCCGCGGCGTGGTTCGGGTCGCCCGCCGCCCAGGGTCGCCGGCTGGCCGGGTCCAACTCCCTGGCCGCCCTCGTCCCCACGCCGGACGGCAGGGGCTACTGGGTGGCCACGGCGGACGGGAACGTGTTCAACTACGGGGCCGCGGCGTGGTTCGGGTCGCCCGCCGCCCAGGGTCGCCGGCTGGCCGGGTCCAACTCCCTGGCCGCCCTCGTCCCCACGCCGGACGGCAGGGGCTACTGGGTGGCCACGGCGGA
>JAJYPS010000058.1 GCA_021795215.1 Actinomycetes bacterium | reverse complement strand
CGCCGACTACTTCGACTTCATGGGATGGGGACTTCGCAACTACCCCCAGTCCAAGGCGGCGTTCGTGGCGGACTTCTCGGGCTACGGGGGGACACCCACTCCGACGCCGACCCCCACGCCCACTCCCACTCCCACTCCCACGCCGGTGAACGGCACAACCCTGTCGACCAGTCAGTGGAGCGTCGAGTGGGGCGGCTCCCAGGTCGGGGTGTGGAACCAGTCTGACGGACTGCACCTGAACCTGACCGGCAGCGGCTACCCCGGCGTCGGCTCCGGCTGGGGTCACGCCTCGACGCTGTCCGGAGTGGCGTCGTCCAAGACTCTTACGTTCACCTTCGACAGCACGCTCCCCGGCAACGTGACGCTGCAGCCCTTCACCCGCAGCACCTCCTGGGGGTCGACGTTCGGATCGTCGATCACGGTCAAGCCCGGCGTGTCCACGGTCAGCTGGACCGTCCCCTCGGGCGCCACCAGCGTGGCCGACCTGGGGCTCCAGATCGACAACCCCAACGGCTACCGCGGCCAGGTGGTGGTGCGGTCCCTCCAGGTGGGCTGAGAGCACGGACCTGCAGGACCGGCGCTGCACGCCCGGAGCGCAGGCGCAGCCGGAGCGCACGCAGCCGGAGCGCAGGACAGGCTGCCCTCCCAGCAGCGCACGTAAGCGCTACCTGGCCCGAGCTCAGCGCAGCGCACGTGAGCGCTGTCACCACCGGATGGTGTGCGGACGTACGTCGGAGAACTTCCCTCCGGCGTACGTCCAGGTCTCCGGCGGAACTCGAGCCGAGGGCATCACCGTGAGCTCGCCGTGGTGACCCGCTAGAACGCAGGACACGGTGTAAACCCCGGTACCGCCGGCAGCTATCCGGACGAGCGGCGCGATGACGTAGCTTCCTCCGTCCCGGCCAGACGCCGCGACCTGGTCTCGTCCGGACGACGAAGCTCGGACCAAGCCCCGAGGTAGGTTCACGGCGAGCATGCCCAGGTACTCCCCGGGAGCAGTGCCGAGGCCGGGTGCGGGACCGTCGATGAGGGAAGCCACCGCCGGGGCAGTGTCGTGCACGCGAACCGTGAAGCGGAGGAGGGTGTCGGGACCGGCGACGGTGCGGGTCACGTTCACCTGCACACGGGTGAGAGGGTCGATCTTGTTGGCGGCCAGGTTGACCACGCTGACCATCGCGTCGGACCGACTCAGCGTGCCGGACGCCCCGGCCCTCGTCCAGTCGGCCTCAAGCGACGGCGAGCTGGACCACAGCATCAGGTGCCTGCCTGCTGCGGCGGAAGCCAGGGCCGCCACCAGGCGAAACGGGTCCACCGGCGCGCTGTACGCCTTCGAGAGGACAGCCGACGCGAGCCCACCGAGCCGACCCTCCGAAACGGCCGGCGAGCCCGCTGTGCCGTTCTGGTACTGCTGGGAGAGGAGCAGCGGTACGACAGTCGAAGAGCTGACGGACTGGCCGCCGAAGGCGACCGGCCCGGTCACCGACAGCAGGTCCTGAAGGGCGACCGGGTCGACCACCGCCACCGTGCCGATCCGCTGACCGGTCACCGATTGCCAGATGGAGGCAGCCACCGGGGCGTTCAGGGCGAAGTCCGGCGAACCACCGAGGGCGTCGAAGTAGCGGCCCGGCTCCATCCAGCTCCATCTCGCCGCCACGGTGGCCGGCACTGCCACGCCCGGGGCCGGCACCTTCAGCAGGTAGGCCGGCACGAAAGAGCCGAAGTGCACCGTTCCGGATCCCGTTACGGCCGGACCGGCCGCCAGAAAGCTGCCCGACCCGTTTCTCATCTCGGAATTGTTGGCGCCGACGAGCAGCAGGTGGTGGTTGCCGGACAGCAGAGCGACGGCACCGTCGAGGGCGCCGGATGCCCTTCCGACGTCCACTCGCAGCCGGCTCAGGTCGGATGCCATGGTGTTCCTGGCTTTCGCCAGGGGTCCCAGAAGAGCATGCGACGGCCCGAGACGGATGCGGGCCAACGCCGCGTCGAGCTGCCTTGCCGAAGAGCCGAGGCGCTTCAGGATGGAAAGCCTGTCTGCAGGGGTCCCCTTGGGAAGCGCCAAGGCGGCTCTGGCCGACGAGGCCGCCGTCACTGCGGCCGATGCGACGTCGCTCGCGCTGCCGGTCAGCGCCCTGGCGGACGCGAGCTGACGTCCCGCCACCGGCAGCAGCGAGACCGGCAGCAGCGAAGGGCTGTGCAAACGGCGGTCCGCCGATCCGAACGTCGCAGAAGCTCTCCGCAACGTCGCCGAGGCGCCCGAGACGTCTCCCTGCCCCACGGAGCCTTGCCCCAGGGCCCCGAGGTGCGCAGCGGCCAACTGCCGTTGACCGCTCCGTGCCAGGACGAACCCGCCGTAGAGGCTCAGCCCGGCCCAGACCGACCAGGCGATCACCACCAACACGGCTGCCGCGCCCCACCACCATCCACGAGACCCGCGGACAGAACGGCGGCTCTGACGGCGCCCAAGACGGCGACCTGGACGGCGGCTCTGACGGCGACCCTTTCCTCCACTGTAAGCACCCAACGGTCTGTCCTTGCTATGCGGCGGCATCGCCAGACTCTACAAATCTGCCTCACGAGTCGAAAGAACTCGGCAGGTCCCTCCTCTCGACGCCGATACTCGGAACGACCTGCCCGACGTCCGTGAGGAGGCCCCAGGAGAATGGTCGGCCTTCGGTGATAAAGGTCTTTTCATAGTCGTGCCTGCAGGTCTCTGTCCGCGGTGTTGGCCCCGGTTGAGGTGTCCAGCCCCGATGGTGCTGCTCGTGTCGGGTGCGAGATTCGTGGTTCGCTCAGGGCCTGGCGATCCTCGCGAGCGGGCCGCGACCCGCGTCCGTGCTCTCCCAGCGAGACCTTATCGGAGCTGTGGGGAGCAGGCCCGAGCCGAGAAGAGGCCTCGGCGACCCCGCTGGCGAGCCTCGACGGTCAAGACGTGACCTGGGTGGCGAAGCGCTCCTACGGCGCCTTCTTCGCCACCGACCTCGTCGTGAAGGTGGCAGTGGGCTGTCTACCAGAACTTCAAGGCGGCCCGCCGTAGGATCCCTTCCGGGAGCACAAAGCTGTTCGGCCCGGCTGTTCGGCCCGCACCAGCAGCCGGCGTCCTGCAAGCCGTTCGCTGAGCGCGACAGGTCAGGCTATCAGCTTGACCGGCAGGCCAACGTCGGCCGAGTTGCGGGCAAGCGGCCTGTCGAGGGTCCAGACCTGCGTGTCGAGCTGCTGCGCTAGGTGGATGTAGGTGGAGTCGGTGGCATGGCGCCGCCTTAGCCGTGTGGTGATGACCGCCACGGCGGGGCCATCCTCCCGGAGGTCGAACGGATGGAGCTCCACGCCCAGCGCAGCCACGTCTGGCCAAATCTCGAAAGCCCTGTCAGCCTCGAGGTCGCCGTCGAACACCAGCCGGGCGAGCACATTGGCAAGTTCGTAGGACAGCACCGCCGGCGCATGCAGTTCCTCACCGGACTCCACCCACCTCTCCAGATGCGCCTGCGCCGCTGGCTGGCGTTCATCGGCGACCATCAGGGCAACGATCACGCTGGCGTCGACGACGACACTCATCGTTGCTCGCCAAGCTGGGCACGGGCCTCGGCCACCAGCGTGACCGCGTCGGCCGACGCCCCCTGTTGGGAACGCCGAACCAGCCGGGCGATAGCGTCCCGCGCATCCGAGCGCGATGGTTGACCCTCGTTCAGGCCAGCATGGACAAGCATCCGCGCCAGCGTGCCCGGCTGGACCCGCAGCTGGTCGGCCTGCCGAGCCAACGCCTCGTGGTCGGCGTCATCCAGGCGGACGGTGATGGCCTTGGGCACCTTGACATTCTAGCCAAGGCCGACGCAAAGCGATGCATTCCGCATCACAACCGGTCCACTCACCGATCCGTTAGTTGGGACGACGAACCAGAGACTCGCCGAGTATCTCTCGACAGGATTATTGCGAGACATAATTATCCTTGCTGCATGAGGGTCGGAGATCGTCGCGAGATTCCCGAACTGCGCGAGGTCAGCGACCCCCTCGCACTGCGTGCGCTGGCCCACCCGGTGCGCATCGCGCTGATCGAGGCACTGAGCCTGCAAGGGCCGATGACGGCAACCGAGGCCGGTGAGATGGTCGGCGAGTCGCCCACGACATGCTCGTTCCACCTGCGCCAGTTGGCCAAGTACGGGGTGGTGGAGGAGGCGGGAAGGGGCAAGGGCCGGGCCCGACCTTGGAAGATGACCTCCATCGGAATGCGCATCAGCGCCGGCGGCGGCGACCCCGAGGCCGAGTTGGCCGCGGTGGCGCTCACCCGGCTCTTCCGCGACCGTCAGCTCGCCCGCTACCGCAGGTGGATCGAGAGTCGCTCCACCTATCCGAAACGGTGGCAGGACGCGGTCGGCGACAGCGAGTACCTGTTCCACCTGACCGTCGAGGAGCTCGAGGCGCTCAACGGTGAGCTCTCCGCCCTGCTCCTGCCCCGCTTCCGGGAGCGCCTCACCGACCCGGCCAGCCGCCCGGCGGGTTCGGTGCCGGTCGAGATGCTGGTGTTCAGCTACCTGATCGCCCCGCCACCGCCCGAGCCGTAGGGCTCGTGCGGGCCCCTTGCACCCTCGAGCCGCTGGCGCATCGGGGCTTCCAGCTGCTGGCCGGTGGCCAGCTGGCCTCCAATGTGGGCGACGCCGCCTACGCGGTCGCCCTGCCCTGGTACATCCTCGCGGACCACGGAGGGGCGATCCTCTTAGGCACGGTGCTCGCCGCCTACGGGGTCCCCCGCAGCGTCCTGGTCGCCTTCGGCGGCCACGCCTCGGACCGCTGGCGGCCCTGGAACGTCATGATGGCAGCCGACGTCGTGCGCGCCATAGCGGTCGCCGCCCTGGCGGTCATCTCGGCCACTGGCCCCGCCCACGCCGTGCTGCTCGTCCCCGTCGCGGCTGTCCTCGGCGCAGGCGAAGGCATGTTCTTGCCCGCCTCGTTCGCTATCGTCCCCTCCCTGCTGGCCGACGACCAGCTCCAAGCCGGCAACGCCTTGACCTCCTCAGGCACCCAGCTCGCCGCCTTGATCGGCCCCGGCGTCGGCGGCACCGTGGTCGCCCTGGTCGGCCCCGCCCCTGCCTTCGGGATCGATGCCGTCTCCTTCGCCGTCTCCGCCGCCACCCTCGCCGCACTCCGCGGCCGACAACGCCCTCAACCCCCGACCGGCGCCGGCCCCGGCGCCCACCTGGCTGGCACCGCCGGCGCCGCGGGGCCTGAAGCGGACAGTCGCAGCCAGCCCGTGACGCTGCGCCGGCTGGTCAGCTCCCAACGGGTGCTGCAGGTCATCCTCATCGTCACCATCGCCGCCAACCTCTCCTCGGGCGGCACCAGCGAGGTCGCCCTGCCCACCTTGGCCCGCGAGGGCTTCCACGTCGGCGCCGGCGGCTACGGAGCCCTGCTCGCCGCCTTCGGCGCCGGAGCCCTCCTCGGCACCCTCGCCGCCGGCCAGGCCCGGCGCGCCCGGCGCCCCGCCATGTGGGCCTCGGCGGCGTTCCTCGCCGAGGCCGGGTTCCTGGCCGCTGTCCCTTTCTCCGGCGGAGTCGTCCCCGCCGCCGGCGCCCTCGCCGCCTACGGTGCGTCGAACGGCTTCGGCAACATCGTGGCCATCACCGCCTTCCAACGCTGGGCGCCCCCCGCCCTCCTCGGCCGGCTCATGGGACTGCTCCTCCTCGCCAGCTTCGGGACCTACCCCGCCTCTGTTCTCCTCGGAGGCCTCGTCGTGCACGACCTCGGCGCCCCCACCTTCTTCCTCATCTCCGCCGCCGTCCTCGCCGCCGCCGTCCTCGCCGGACTCACCCAGCCCACCTGGCGATCCTTCGGCACCGAGAACCCGGCACCCATCCCATTGGACCCCTCATCCCAGGAAACGTTGTAGGAGCCTCGGCGGTGCCCCGCTGAAGGCTCTCGAGCTCAACGGGACGGAAGGCAGTGCAAACGTTGACTTCACGGCGATGAGTGCCGGGCATCGGTTCCGCTGCCATATACGTAATCTCAGAACCGCTCGGGTAAGTGTGAGCTCTGCCAGTCGAGCTCATGCACCAGAGCATCGCCCGTCCAGCGCCTTGCTCGTTCAGCGGGAGAGCTCCCTGCCGTGACCCGCCATACGAGTCGAGCTCGTGTGGTTGCACCAGCAGCTGATCCGCTGCGATACAACCCTGGAACACGATGACGGTCGAGCTGTCTGCCCTTCGCCAACCGGGCAGGGTGCCCGACTGGCGCATCAGGCGCAGGTGGTCGTAGACGAAGTCGGCCTCTGTGATCAAGTCTCCAGCCACTCTGTACATTCCTGCGATGGCGTAGCGACCAAGAACGGGTTCGATACCTCCGGGGGCGCTCGAAACTTCCGGCGGCACTCGAAACTTCGGGGCGTGACACTCCCGTCCCCGAACCTCCGCCATTCCCGGATGCTATTGGAACAGTCGACGCTGTCGTATGAAGGCACTGACCTCGTGTGTTACACTCTGCAAAGCACGGCTCGCAAGTTCATTGCGCGTGCCGAGCGGTCGGATTGCGGATGGGGTGGCGCAGGACCAGCCGACTGTGGGTGCCCTTTGCGAAGCCTGTGGTGACGACTCATAGTCGATTCGGAGGCGACGGTTGTTCCACGAGCCATTACCAGGTCCGTTCGATTCGACCAAACCAGGTTCGGAGAGCACTTCGCAGCATCCCAGCTGGCGTTCACGACCTTGCGGCCCCGTAGCGGACGTGACGCCGCCTTCGAAGGACTCTTCGCCACATCAGACTCCGGACATCTTCGCCCGCCGACTCGAATCCGGCACTGGGTCGACGAGGCAGGCGATCCGCCGGTGTCCCGACCGACAGGAGGCACGTCGGTGACGCCCGGTGACCGGGGGGCTTCACCGACGACCCGGCGCGGAACGTCATCTCTAGGAAGGACTTGCTCGTGAGATATCCGGTGAGACACCATACTGTCGCCAATACCAACTAAAGGAACGGCTCAATTGTCCCTGGAAACGACTGCTCGCCGACTCGCCTCACCCTTGGCGCGACTGGTGATAGGCACTCCCCTGGAGTCCGCGGCCTACTGGGCCTGGCACAAAGTGTTCCGTGACAGTGATCCAGTCAACCGTGAGTACGATCTATTGACTGTCGAGCTGATGAGTCGATTCCTCGAACCGGGCTCCAACTGCGTCGACGTAGGCGCACATCGTGGCGTCATGCTCCGGCAAATGATCAGGCTTGCTCCTCGCGGGCGTCATGCTGCCGTCGAGCCCTTGCCCGCTTATGCCAAAGGCCTTCGGCGCCGGTTCAAACGTCTGGCAGATATACATGAGCTTGCGGTGTCGGACACGCAAGGAGAGATAACGTTCCACCAGGTTCTCTCCTATCCGTCCTATAGCGGCATCGCGAGACGCCGATATCCATCCGAGGATGTCACCATAAAGGACATACGCGTTCGTACCGCTCTTCTGGATGATCTCGTCGCGGGCCGCTCCATCGATTTCGTGAAGATCGACGTGGAGGGCGGGGAGCTCGCCGTACTGCGGGGGGCAGGCCGAGTACTGAAGGAGTACCGCCCGGTTGTCCTGTTCGAACATGGTTCCGACGGGACGGCGGAGGCACTTGCCCGAACTGCCGGAGTGTGGGCCGAGCTGCAGGCCGCCGGTCTCAGCATATACAAGATCCGTGCATGGCTCGACGGCGGCGCTCCGGTCAGCTGGGAAGACTTCTGCGAAGCTCTGGGAAGGGGCGACTACTACTTCGTTGCCGCAGACGAGCCTCTTGCCACCTGGAGGATCAGCCACTCGTCACGCGGTCCCGCCCGCGGCTGAGCAGGCCTCCGCCTGCCGGCTGGGCCTACTGGCCGGGTGAGTGGTCGTGGCCGGGCGAGTGCGTTCACGGCGGCCTCCGGACGAGTGCATGCATCCGGCGTCTGTGCGCGCCCTGCATTGTCCAAGACACCCCTCTGGCTAGTAGTTTCTTTGGCGTGACTGACCAATTGAACCCTCCCGACCGCAACCTGGCCATGGAACTGGTCAGAGTGACCGAGGCTGCCGCCATTGCCGCATCCCGTTGGATGGGCCGAGGAGACAAGGAGGGGGCGGACGGAGCTGCCGTGGAAGCCATGCGGCACGTCCTTTCGACGGTGTCGATGGACGGCATGGTCGTCATCGGCGAGGGGGAGAAGGACAACGCTCCTATGCTGTACAACGGCGAGCGGATCGGGGACGGTTCTCCGCCGGTGACGGACATCGCGGTGGACCCGATCGACGGAACGACGCCAACCGCGCTGGGGCGGGGCGGAGCGCTGGCCGTGATCGCGATCTCCGAGCGGGGCACGATGTTCGACCCGGGGCCCTGCGTGTACATGGAGAAACTGGCGGTGGGGCCGGAGGGCGTCGGCGTGGTGCACCTGAGCCGCACTCCGACGGAGAACCTGAAAGCGCTGGCGAAGGCGAAGGGGACCGAGGTGGAGGAGCTGACGGCGGTGATCCTGGACCGGCCCCGCCACGCCGACCTGATAGCGGAAGTCAGAGCAGCCGGGGCGAGGATCAGGCTCATAACCGACGGGGACGTAGCTGGAGCCATCTCGACGGCGTGGCCGGAGTCCGGGGTGGACATCCTCTTCGGCATCGGCGGGACGCCCGAAGGCGTGATCACCGCAGCGGCCCTCGCTTCGATGGGAGGGGAGATCCAGGGGCGCCTTTGGCCCCGTGACGACGCGGAACGGCAAGCAGCAGTGGACGCCGGCTACGACGTCGACGCCGTGCTGAGCCAGACGGACCTCGTCCGCAGCGACGACTGCTTCTTCGCCGCCACCGGCATAACCGACGGGGAACTGCTGCAAGGAGTGCGTTTCCACCACGCCGGTGCCACGACCCAGTCCCTTGTCATGCGATCCCGGTCCGGTACGGTGCGGAAGGTCGACGCGACGCACCGGGTGGCAAAGCTGCGCGAGTACCGGCTGCTCTGATCCGTCCGGATCAACGGGAGAGCCGGCGGACCAGCACCGTCTCGCCGCCGTCGTAAGGAACGGAGCCGACGTCCCGCCATCCACGTGACCGGTAGAAGGCGGCTTCCACCTCGCTGCCGACCTTCACGGTCATGTGGCCACAGCCTCGCTCGGCAGCGAGGGACTGCACGGTGGCGAGCAGATGGGTACCTATGCCCTGCCTTCTCACGGCCGGGTCGACAGCCAGACCCGAGAGGGTAGCGGCTGCGCCGAGGGTGGAGCCGGTAGCTGTGCCCACGACGGCACCTTCACGCCTCGCCGAGATGGTGAATGGGCTCTCCGGGATCGCCACGCCAGCGGCCCATGCCGCAGCTTCGGCATCCGGCCGGTCCCCCGCGACCAGCTCCAGCTGGAGGCCACCCCTTCCGATCACCAAAGGCGTCGCGGTGAGATCGTAGGAGGCCAGAGGTGCCCACGTCAGATCCCTGGCCTGCGACAGCAGGTGGAGCGATCCGAAGGTGACGGAGCAGTCGAAGCCCTTCACCGCTTCCAGCACCGCCGGGATCCGCTCGGGCTGCACGTCCGGCGCCAAGGTGACATGAGGCACGAACTGCCAGGACAGAGATCGCAGCAGAGGAGCACGGAACACCCAGTCGCGCAGCGCCACCACCCGTTCGCCACCTCCGGAGCAGGGAAGCATCACGACGGGCGACGACGGCCAGAAGGTTGCTGCGGGGCCGAAGCGCGCCCCGAAGGGCGCCGTCGCAGACGCGGCAGCTCTCAGCACCGCCAACGCCGAGGACAAGTCGGCCTCGGGAATGTTGACCGGGGGCACCAGCGTCACGTGGGCCGGAAGGCGGTCGATGGTCTGGTCGCCCAAGGCGGCCCGCAGCGCGTCGACGGCGATCGACTGAGGCGGCGGCACCAGTAGGACCACGCCGACCCGGAGCCGCGGCACTGCCTAGTGCTGGCGCCCGCCGGCCACCGCTATACGGACCTCTGCTCGCTTCAACGCCAACTGCACCGCCTCGTCCTCCACCGACGCCGAAGCGAGCCTGGCCTGAGCCGCCTCCGCCCTGGCTACGTCGATCTCGTCGGGCAGTTCCGCCGCAGGCGTCAACAGCGCTGCTCCGGCAGGTCCCATCTCGACGAAGCCTCCGTGAACCGCCAGCCGCAAGCTGGACCCCTCGGGCAGCTCCACCTTGCACTCACTGGGAACGACGGCACCGATGAACGGGACGTGCCCGGTGAGAAACGCCAGCTCCCCCCCGGTCGTCCGCACAGTCAGGCTCTCGACGTCGCCCGAGAACAGGGTGCGCTCCGGGGTCGCCAACACGAGGGGATAGCTCATCGGCTCGGAGCCCTGCTCACTCGGCCAGCTTCTTGGCCTTGGCCCGGACGTCGTCGGCCCCGCCCGCATTCAGGAAGGCCTGTTCGGGCAAGTCGTCCAGCTCCCCGTCGACGAGCAGCTCGAACGACTCGATCGTGTCGGAGATGGGCACGTAGATGCCCTTGATGCCGGTGAACACCTCGGCCACGAACATCGGTTGCGACAGGAAGCGCTGGATCTTGCGGGCCCTGGAGACGATCAGCCTGTCCTCCTCCGACAGCTCGTCCAGACCGAGGATGGCAATGATGTCCTGGAGGTCCCTGTAGCGTTGCAGGACCTCCTGAACTCGCCGGGCCACCTGGTAGTGACGGTCTCCCACGATCTCCGGACTGAGGATGGACGATGTGGAGGCGAGGGGATCGACCGCCGGGTAGATGCCGAGTGCTGCGATCTGGCGAGACAGCTCAGTGGTGGCGTCGAGATGGGTGAACGTGGTGAACGGAGCCGGATCGGTGTAGTCGTCGGCAGGCACGTACACGGCCTGCATGGACGTGATGGAGTGACCCCGCGTGGAGGTGATCCGCTCCTGCAGCTCGCCCATCTCGTCGGCCAGGGTGGGCTGGTAGCCCACGGCGGACGGCATCCGGCCGAGCAGCGTCGACACTTCCGACCCCGCCTGCACGAAGCGGAAGATGTTGTCGACGAACAGCAGTACGTCCTGGTTCTGGACGTCCCGGAAGTACTCGGCCATGGTCAGGGCGGAGAGGGCGACTCGCAGCCTCACGCCGGGCGGCTCGTCCATCTGCCCGTAGACCAGGGCAGCCTTGGAGAGCACGCCGGACTCCTGCATCTCGAGCCAGAGGTCGTTCCCCTCCCGGGTTCGCTCCCCCACACCGGCGAAGACGGACACGCCCCCGTGCTGCTGGGCGACTCGGTTGATCATCTCCATGATCAAGACCGTCTTGCCCACTCCGGCCCCGCCGAACAGCCCGATCTTGCCGCCCTGCACGTAAGGCTCGAGCAGGTCGATCACCTTTACGCCCGTCTCGAACATCTGCGCGCGGGGCTCGAGGGAGTCGAACGGGGGCGGATCGCGGTGGATGTCCCAGCGCTCCCGCACCTCCCCGATGTCGGACGTGTCCAGGGGCTGGCCCACGACGTTGAACACGTGACCCAGCACGGCGTCCCCCACCGGGACCGAGATGCCTCGGCCGGTGTTGCGGACCGTGGCGCCCCGGCGCAGCCCGTCGGTCTGCTTCAGGCAGATGCAGCGGACACGCCCCTCGCCGATCTGCTGAGCCACCTCTGCGGGGACCACCGAAGGCACGCCGTCGATCTCCGACTCGACCTCCACCGCCACGTTGATGTCCGGCAGGTGGCCGATGGGGAACTCGGCGTCGATGACCGGTCCCGCGATGGCGACCACCCGGCCGTCGGCGAGCATCTGGTCGGTGCTGGCGTCAATTGTGGTACTCACTTCGTCTCCTAGCAGTTCGGGGATCAGGCCGCGCCCTGGTCCGGGGCGTCCCTGAGGGAGGGGAGTCCTCGTCCGGCCGAGTGCCTCAGCGCTTCGGCACCGCCGACGATGTCCATGATCTCAGTCGTGATGGACTCCTGGCGAACCCGGTTCATGACTCGTCGCAGGTTCTTCACCAGTTCGTCCGCATTGTCGGTCGCCGCCTTCATGGCTCTCTGCCGGGCGGCGTGCTCCGAAGCGGCCGCCTCGAGCAGCGCAAGGTAGACCCGGGCCTCCACCAGCCGCGGCAGCAGCAGAGTGATCAGGTCCTCGACGGCCGGCTCGCTCTCGTAGTCGAACGGCACTCCGCCCGCCTGCTCCAGAGGGAACAGCTTGCGGTGCTCGACCCGCTGGTAGCCGACGGACCTGAACCGGAACGACACTATGTCGGCGGAGGCGATCCGACCGTCCTGGTGAGCGGACAGTACCGCAGCCGCGATCTTCTCCGCGTCCTCCCAGGTCGGCATGTCGGTCATCCCGGTGAACGACTCGTCCACGTGGCGCCCCTGGAACCGCAGGTAGGACTGTGCCCGCTTTCCTACGCCCAGCAGCAGCGGGCGGCGGCCGGCGCTCGTGTACTCGTCGACGACCGTTTCGGTCCGACGAAGCACCGAAGGGTTGTAAGGTCCGGACAGCCCACGGTCGCCGGCTATGGCGACGACCGCAGCGCCGGTGCCGGGTTCGGGCTCGCCGACCAACGGGTGGGAAGAGGCCCCCGGCGCGTTCGACAAGTTGGCAGCGAGCCGGTCCAGACCCTCGACGTAGGGTCGGGCGGCGACGATCCGAGACTGGGCCTTGACGATCCGCGACCCGGCGATCAGCTCCATCGCATGAGTCGTCTTGCGAGTCGCCTGAACACTGCGGATCCGCCGTCGGAGGATCCTCTCCTGTCCGCCCGCCACTTCTGCCTAACCTGCCGCGCCGACAGGCGCCGCCCGCTCGTCGGCAGCGGCCGACCGCCCTACTGGGCCGCTCGGCGCGAAGCCTCGCTTGAACCCGTTGATGGCGTCGGACAGCGCCTGCTTGTCGGCCAGCGCCCCGCTCTCGCGCATCTGCACCAACAGGCCCTCGTGACCGGCCCTCATGTACTCCAGCAGCTCCCGCTCGAACCGGCTCACGTCGGGAACCGGGACGTCGTCCAGGAACCCCTGGGTCCCGGCGAAGACCGACACCACCTGCTCCTCGACCGGCATGGGAGAGTTGAGCGGCTGCTTGAGAAGCTCCGTCAAGCGGTAGCCCCGGTCCAGCTGCGCTTGGGACACCTTGTCCAGCTCCGATCCGAAGGTGGCGAACGCCTCCAGCTCACGGAACTGGGCCAGGTCCAGCTTCAGGCTACCCGACACCGCCCTCATCGCCTTTATCTGGGCGGAGCCACCCACCCTGGACACCGAGTTGCCCACGTCCACAGCGGGTCGCACCCCGGCGTAGAACAGGTCGGTGACCAGGAAGATCTGTCCGTCCGTGATCGAGATCACGTTGGTCGGTATGTACGCCGAGATGTCTCCGGCTTTGGTCTCGATGACGGGAAGGGCTGTCATCGAGCCGCCTCCGCGCTCGTCGGACAGCTTGGCCGCCCGCTCCAGCAGCCGGGAGTGCAGGTAGAACACGTCCCCCGGGTACGCTTCGCGACCCGGCGGCCTGCGGAGCAGAAGCGACAGCGTCCGGTACGCTTCGGCCTGCTTGGACAGGTCGTCGTACACGATCAGGACGTGCTCGCCGGACTCCATCCAGTGCTGGCCCATCGCACATCCGGCGTAGGGAGCAAGGTACTTGAACGGCGCCGGGTCGCCCGCGGAGGCGTTGACCACCACCGTGTAGTCCAGCGCTCCGTGGCTCGCCAGCGTCTCCACAGTCTGGGCGACGGTCGACGCCTTCTGGCCGATGGCCACGTAGATGCACTTCACGCCCTGGCCGGCCTGGTTCAGGATGGTGTCGATGCACAACGTCGTCTTACCGGTCTTGCGGTCGCCGATGACCAGCTCCCGCTGCCCCCGGCCGATGGGGATCATGGCGTCGACCGCCTTGATGCCCGTCTGCAGCGGCTCCTTTACCGGTTTGCGCTCCACGATGCTGGGCGCCTGCACCTCCAGCCTCCGGTGCTCCGTGGCGTTGATCGGCCCCTTGCCGTCCAGCGGCTGCCCTATGGCGTCGACCACCCGGCCCAGCAGCTCGTCGCCGACGGGCACTGCCAGGATGCGACCTGTCGCCCGGACCAGCTCGCCCTCCTCCAGGTGGCTGGACTCGCCCAGGACCACGACGCCTATCGAGTCCTCGTCCAGGTTCAGCGCCAAGCCCGGCACGCCGTTGGCGAACTCCAGCAGCTCGTTCACGACGGCCCCCGGAAGTCCGGACACCCGCGCTATGCCGTCGCCCACTTCCAGCACCCGACCCACCTGCTCGACCGCGTCCCCGGGGTTGTAAGACGCCAGCCGGCGCGTCAGCACCTCGGCGATCTCCGCCGCGTTTATCGTCAACTCAGCCATTGCCCGAGCTCTCCTCTTGTCCGTTCGACCCGCCATCCGCCTCGTCGGCCTGCCGCGTGCCCGCCTCAACCGTCCCCGGCTGGCCGCCGCCGTCCGCGGCGCCTCCCGGCCCGTCGGGAGCCGTCCGACCGTTGCCGGATGCGACCCAGTCCGACAGGCCGCCTTTCAGGGGCACTTCGGAGAGCGCCGCTCGAACCAGCTCCAGCCTGTGCCGGACGCTGGTGTCGATCATCACGTCGCCGACCACCGCCACGACACCACCCATGAGCGCCGGTTCCTGCTGAACTCGCATCTCGACCCTCCTGCCGGACAACGCCGACAGCGCATTCTCCAGCCGCTCGACCAGATCGGGCGGCGGCTCCACGGCGAGGCGGACGTCGGCAAGCCTCCTGCCCCTCTCCGCAGCAGTGACCTCCACCAGCCAGTCCAGCACCGCGACCAGTTCCCGTCCCCGAGCATTACGGACGACGTACCGGCACAGCTGGCCGACCAGCGGCTGCGTCCTGCCCTCCAACAGGTCCCCCACCACGTCTTCACGCACCGGCTCCGGCACGTTCTGGTCCCCGAGGGTCGCCGCCAGGGACGGCACGCTCTCGACGATCCTGGCGAAGCGGAAGAGCCCGTCCTCGATATCGTCCAGCTGCGACCGCTGCTCCACGCCCTCGAACAGGGCGATCGCGTAGCCCTCCACCCTGTCCTTCAGGGCAGTGCGCCCCACGGGGGGATCGAGCGGGGGTTCACCCTCCGCACGAGTCAGCTCCGCAGCGGCCCTCTCCGCCAGCGACTCCAGCGACGGCGGCACTTCGGGCGCCGGTTCGGCGCGCAGCACGAAGCCGATCACCTTCAGGGTCGCCTCCAGCACCCGGCCCGCAAGCAGCTCTTCCAGCACTCCCAGCCTGGCGCCGGCGGCGATCGCCCCGTCGGACACGACCTCCCGCAGCGGGGGCGAGCCGGCCAGAAGCCGGCGCACCGACCCCAGCTCGCCGGCCAAGCGCTCCAGCCGGTCCCGCTCGACGGCCTCCAGCACCGCAACCGCGTAGCCCCGAACGGCCTCCCTCAACGTCCGACTCCAACGGTAGCCCCGGCAGGTGCAGCCACGGAAAGGGCAGCCCCGGAAAGGGCAGCTCCGGAAAGGGCAGCCACGGCAGGAGCAGCCACGGAAAGGGCAGCCACGGAAAGGGCAGCCACGGAAAGGGCAGCCACGGAAAGGGCAGCCACGGAAAGGGCAGCCACGGAAAGGATGGAAGGCTCAGGAGGCACTGGACTCCAGTTCCGCCGCGGCCTCCTCGATCAGCCGCCGGTGGTGCGCTGCGTCCAGCTCGGCGCCGATCACACGCTCCGCGGCAGCCATCACCAGCTCCACCAGATTTCGACGGACCTCCTCGTTGGCGAGCTCCGTGGAGCGCTGGATGGCGCTCTCGGCGCGGGCCAGGAGCCGCGCCGCTTCCTCCCTGGCGTTGGCGAGGATCTCCTCCTTGGCCTGGCCGGCCACCTTCGTCGCCTGCTCCACGATCAGGCGGCCCTCGGCACGGGCCTCCTCCAGCAGGCGTTCCCTCTCGGCGCGCGCCTCTTGGAGCAGGCGCCTCCCTTCGTCTCCCGCCTCGATCCCCTGGAGGATCTCGGCCTGGCGCTCCGCCATCGCCTTGGATATGTAAGGCAGAACCCATTTGGCGAGGACGCCCAGGACCACCAGGAAAGCGACCAGCTCCGCGAAGAACGTCGCGTTCGGGAGCAGGAAGTCTGTGACTGCGAGCACGCTCAGCCGAGCACGAAGATGAAGAGGGCCGCGAAGACCAGGTTGATGAAGTACATGGCTTCCGCCAGACCGACAACCAGGAACATGGTCGAGTACAGCCGGCCCTGGACCTCCGGCTGGCGGGCGATGCCCGAGATGGTGGCGTGGCCAGCGAGACCGTCACCGATGGCGGCGCCGATGGCGCCACCCCCGAGTGCGAGGCCGGCACCTACCAGCGCTCCTGCCAGATCGATCGCCTTTTGCATACTTACCGCTGCTGCCATTGCTTCCTCTCTTGCTTATCTGAATTTGGCTCTTTGACGAAACTACTTTCGAGTGGCCGAGCACGGCCATTGAACGTTGGTCCGTGACGGCACCGGACCCGCTGGTACAGGCACTGCTCAGTGGCCTTCGGCAGATACCGCGGCCTCGTAGTACAGGATGGTCAATAGGGAGAAGATCAGTGCCTGGATGACTCCGATACCCATGTCGAACAATTTCCACAGTCCAGTGGGCAGCCAGGATATCCATGCCGGCAACAGCGACAACAGCATGATCATGAGGCCGCCGGAGAACAGGTTGCCAAAAAGCCGCAGCGAAAGCGTAAAGGGCTTGACGAGCTCCTCCACCACGTTGATGGGTAGAAGCCACCAGGAAGGTTGAAGGTAGCGCCGGAAGTACCCGCTGATTCCTTTGTGCTTGAAGGCCGCAGAGGTATACACGACGAAGACGACGGCGGCCATCGCCAACGGCGTGTTGATGTCCGCCGTGGGCGACGGCAGTGCCACCTGGCGCGCACCAGACGGGATGATCTCCAGCAGGTTGGCAACGAAGATGAATACGAACAGCACGATGGCGAGAGGCACCACGGGGCCCGCTTTGGAACCTATCGACTGCTCCACCTGCTTCTGGACGGCGTCTACCACCACTTCCCAGAACAGCTGCAGCTTGCCCGGAACGTGCTTGCTGGCACTCCTGGCAACGGCCAGCCCGAGAGCGAGCACGACGAGAGCCGCCACTCCGGTGCTCCAGATGGTGTCGAGGTTGAAAGTGAACCCGTCCACTCTCGCCTGGACAAACTTGCCCACCGGGAGAGAGATCGAGGCGATCACGGGTACCGGCACTCCGCTCACCAGTTGGCCCTGTTGCGAAGCAGGGAGCCGATCGCGCTGCCCATCAGGCTCATCTGGAAGAATGCTACACCGGCCAGAAGTCCCCAACCCAGAGCCGGCACGGCGTAGATGAGGTAGAACGCCAGTGCCGTGACGGCTGCCAGGCGAGCCAGCACGGAGGACGCGACCGGACCCTTCTTGACGCCTCCCTTGGCAAGCATCCGCTTGGACCTGGCCTGGAAAGTGCGGTTGTTGAGTGCCCCCAGGGCCACTCCTCCCAACGCTCCCACGCCGAAGAGGACGGTGCCTGCCACCACTCCCACGACCGCGGCCACGACCGCACTCGCCGCAGCGATGACCACGGCCCTCCTGTAGACGCTCGCCACGTCCACCAGTGCCGGCTCGCCGTCGGCACTCCCGGCGGACGACCCGGCCCCGGCGGTCACGGAGGAGGCACCCGAGCCACGGAGAGACCCTCTCATACGGAGCCCGTCCGTCCGGCCGTGGACCCGGCTTCCGCCCCGTGCTCCGAACAAGGGCACCCGTCGGGGCGCGGCCCTGCCGACCGCACCGCCTCGACGGCGCGACCGTTCGGATCTGTCTGGAGGAGCATCAGTTTCGCCAACACCGGGATGCATCCTGGCATCAGATGCGACAAGTCGGCAAACCGGCGGGCCGCCGCCCTGCGCAGGGGGTTCCAAGTTGACGTCCTCTCCCACCTGAAGGTGGGAGATTCCTACTGAGTGCCACATCACGCGGCATCTCTTCGGTGGGTTCCTGCTTCAGCGGGGTCTGCCTGGATCGCTCCAGGTCTTACGTCCCCTCCACAGGCGTTTGGCCTCTCGGCACGTCCTGCCGCGAGGATGTTGAGGCTTGCATTGTGGTCCCGGTCGTGGACGGTCTTGCACGCACCACAGGTCCACCTCCGTACCGACAGCGGCTTGGGACCGTCTACGACACCACACGTCGAGCACGTCTGGGACGTGGGCACGAACCTGTCGATGCGATGGAGCTCCCGTCCGTACAGCTTGGCCTTGTACTGAACCATGGCCACGAACGCACTCCACCCGGCGTCGTGGACCGACCTCGCCAGCTTCGTCCTCGCCAGTCCCTTCACGCACAAGTCCTCCACGTACACCGCTTGGTTGTCGCCGACGATAGTGGTGGACGCCTTGTGGTGGAAGTCCCGGCGGGCATCTCCGACCTTGGCGTGTGCTCTGGCAAGGTTGATCCTGGCCTTGGTCCGGTTCTTGGACCCCTTCTCCTTTCTCGACAACGACTGTTGCGCTCTCCTCAGCTTCCGCTCGGCTCTGCACAGGAACCTGGGCGAGGTGATCCTGGTCCCATCGGAGAGGACGGCGAATGTCGTGAGACCCAG
>JAJYPS010000057.1 GCA_021795215.1 Actinomycetes bacterium | reverse complement strand
GAGCACACGGGACTCGTCCACACCATGACCAGGATGGTGCTCGGCTCCGCCTTGGAGCAGTTGCAGGGTTGGAGACGCAAGGGGGTCGAGCTGAGCGTCGCCGTCAACGTCTCCGCCCGGACGCTCCAGGAGTCCGGCATCGTGGAGACGGTCGCGGAGCTGCTCGATGCCACGGGTGTGCCGGCCTCCCTGCTCACTCTCGAGCTCACCGAGTCCAGCGTGATGAACGACGTGGAGAGCAGCATGGGGACGCTGGGAAGGCTCTCGGACCTGGGAGTCAGCATCGCCGTGGACGACTTCGGCACGGGCTACTCCTCCCTGTCCTACCTGTCCCGGCTCCCCGTCGACATGGTCAAGATCGACAAGTCCTTCGTCCAGCACATGGGGACCGACGCCGGCGACGCGATGATCGTGCGGTCCACGATCGATCTTGCGAGGAACCTCGGCTTGGAGGTGGTGGCCGAAGGCGTCGAGGACCGTGTGACGTGGGAGAGGCTCAGGGGCCTCCAGGCCGACTACGCCCAGGGTTACCTCATCTCCAAGCCACTCCCGCCTCCTCGGTTCTTCGACTGGCTGTCCAGTTACAGCGGGGAGCTTCGGTCCGGCAGGCCTGCGCGGCCGACACCCCGTACCGTCCCCGGCTCCGGCACCGCCGGCCTGGTGGTTCTCAAGGGGGACGAAGCCGCGGGCGGCCACGCCGTCCCCGATGTCTGAGCGGCTTCGCACCGTCTGCGCCTCGCTCACCCACCTGAACCGGTGCCAAAACGACAGAGCGCAGCTGTGGTGCATCCGCCCGGCCCAAAGCCGACAGAGGTCGCCTGTAACTGGTCCCCGCATATCGGGCCTATCAGAGTTTTTCGCAATTTGTCTTGTTCGTACCGTTATGGTAGCGTTTGGAAGTATCGCCGGGCTTGGGAATAGCGCCCGGCGACAGGCGGGGCAGCAACGGCTTGTGGGAAAGGAGGTGGTACTAATGGCTCGTCGCGACGTTCGATGGAACTGAACGAATCGCAGTACCACACCACAAAGTCGAGTACCTCGGCTTCGTGAATACGCTGCTGACAGAGCAGCGCAATACACTGCTCTGCTGTTACCGAGCAGCGGCTGGACATGACGCCGAAAGGTAGCAGCAAGAGCACTGTGCACCCGAACCCACAGGATCGGCCGGGGCGGCCCCCGGAGGGTCGCCCGCCGGTCGCTCGGCGGGAGAACTCCACCAGGCTCGGCTTTCGTACCCTCTGGTCCGCCGCTACGGCATCGGCTTTCGGCAGCGGGCTGATAGTTAGCGCTCTGCCCCTGCTCGCTGCCGGGATCACGCGGAATCCCCTTGCCATTTCAGGGCTCTCCGCCGCACAGGGCTTGCCGTGGCTCCTGGTCGGACTTCCCGCCGGGGTCCTGGTCGACCGCTTCGACCGCAGGCGCCTGATCCGGTTGGCCAACGTCGCACGAGCGGTCCTGCTGGCGCTGGCGGTCCTGGCCATCGCACGCGACGCGATCGGTATCTTCGCTCTGTACGGGCTGGCCGCCCTCCTGGGTGCGGGGGAGACGGTCCAAGTCGGGGCAACCACCGCCCTGCTGCCTTCGATAGTTCCGGCCGAAGAGCTGCCTCGCGCAAACGGCATGCTCGCCACGTCGCAGATGCTCGGGGAGCAGACGTTCGGCCCTGTGCTCGGTGGCCTGCTGTTCGGCGCAGCTTCGGCGGTTCCCTTCGCCGCAGACGGGCTGTTCTTCGTCGGGTCCGCCCTGATGCTCTCGCCTGCATCCGGCTCCCGCGTGAGCTCTCCTGGGTCCGGGACGGATGCCCCGCCGACCGCTCCTTTGCGGAGGTCCGCCCGTGCGGCCCTCGCATGGTTCCTCGGGCAGCCGGCTCTCGAGTTGATGGTCGCCACCATCGCCGCAATGGCGTTCTCCCAGTCGATGGTGCTGGGAGTCCTGGTGCTGTTCGCCCTCCGGTGCCTCCACATCGCCAGAGCCGGTTACGGCGTACTGCTCGCCGTGGGCGCAGCTGGCAGCGTCGCCAGCGGAGCGGGCGCGAAGACGGTGATGCGCCGCCTGGGACCCGCCGGAACGGTCCTGGTCGCCGGAGCGGTCGCCGGCACCGCCTATCTGGCGCTCTCGACTGTGAGCAGTGCCGCTCTGGCCGGAATCTCCCTGTTCGCCGAGGGTGCCGCGGTGATGACCGGGAACGTCGCCAGCAACGTCGTCCGCCAGTCCCTCATCCCCGGCGACATGCTGGGACGCGTCGGCAATGTCACCAGGATGTTCATCTGGGGTGCCGTTCCGCTGGGCGCCCTCGCCGGCGGCGCAGTAGCAAGCGCATGGGGCCTGCGGGTGCCCCTCGTCCTGGCCGGTGGGCTGCAGCTCCTCACGGTGGCGGTCGCTGCGAGGCCCCTTCGCCGGCTCCTCGGGTCCCGCCTGGCGACCGAGGCACAGAAGCAGGAGAGGTGACGCGGGGCGGGTCACGCGGGGCGGCGTTGAGATCCGGGTCACGAGAGTGCGCGGGTAGCGAGGGACGGGTAACGAGAGCACGGCGTGGAAGGTCGAACCACCATGGCGCTCCTCGAAGGCAAGCGGATCCTGGTGACCGGCGTACTGACCGAGGCGTCCCTGGCGTTCTCGGTGGCGAAGGTGGCACAGGCGGAAGGCGCCGAAGTGATCCTGACCGGTGCAGGGAGGGGCATGGCCCTTACCCGGCGCACGGCGAAGCGACTGCCTTCGCCGGTGGACGTGTTGGAGCTCGACGTGACCCAGCCGGATCAGTTGGCATCTGCGGCGGACACGGTCGCATCCCACTGGGACCATCTGGACGGGCTCCTGCACGGCATCGGTTTCGCCCCTCAGTCGTGCCTGGGCCAGGGCATGATGGCTGCATCGTGGCAGGAGGTCGGGCAGGCGCTGGAGATTTCGTCGTTCTCGCTGAAGGCGTTGACGGAGGCGTTCCTCCCGCTGCTCACGGCTGCAGGTAAGTCGTCGGTGGTGGGCCTCGACTTCGACGCCAGCGTGGCGTGGCCCGCCTACGACTGGATGGGTGTGGCCAAGGCGGCGCTCGAGTCGCTGTCCCGCTACCTCGCACGAGACCTGGCACGGTGCGGAGTACGGGTCAACCTGGTCTCCGCGGGTCCCATCCGTTCGATGGCCGCCAAGGGCATTCCGTCGTTCGGAGGGTTCGAGGAGGTGTGGAAGGACAGGGCTCCCCTGGGCTGGGACGTCAACGACTCATCCGCTGTGGGAAAGGCGTGCGTGGCGTTGCTGTCGGACTGGTTCCCGATGACCACGGGCGAGATCGTCCACGTCGACGGCGGTTTTCACGCTATGGGAGCCTGAGCCTCACCAGCCGGCGGCGCGCAGGGCGTCGAGCAGCTCGCTCCCCAGGGGGCTTCCCCAGCCGGTGCAGGCGTCCCACCCCGGCCCGGCACTGTACGCGCCGTTGGAGCCGACCGTCACGTCGGTGAAGCCTTTCGACGACACCGCCCTCTCGTACAGAGCCGTGTTCAGGAAGCCGACCGGTGCTGCCCGCGCCTGGCGGTAGAGGGCGGTCAGCGCCGCCCATAGCGGTGCCACCGCGCTCGTTCCCCCGACCACCGCCTGCTGGCCGTCGACGACGATCGGATAGCCGGTGGCAGGGTCCGCGTCGCCTGCCACGTCCGGCACTCCCCGACCTGTCCCACCGCCCGGATTGGCCGAGGGAGGAACCCCTGCGCCCTGCTGCCAGGCAGGCAACGGGAACAGTGCGCTGACCCCGCCGCCGGTGGCGCCTCCACCGGGACCGGAGCTCCACACCGTCTCGCCGACCAGGACCCTGCCGGACACCTCCAGACGGGTTCCGCCGCATCCCAGAGCGTGAGGGCTGGAGGCGGGAAAGTCGACATGCGCCAATCCGTCGTTCACCCCGTCCGACGAGCCGCTGTCCCCGGCAGCCACGCACACCGGCACGCCGACGGCCGCCGCTTCGGCGATGGCACCGTCCAGCGCCCGTACGCCCTGGCCGGACCAGGTGGGCTCGGGACCGCCCCAGCTTATGGACATGACGTCGATCGAGTGGCCGGAGTCGTGCAGGGCGGCCTTGACCGCGTCCACGAACCCCTTCTCGGTGTTCGGAGCGAAGTAGACGACGAAGGTGGCCTTCGGCGCCAGCGCCCCCGCCACCTCGATGTCCAGCGCGACCTCGCCGTCCGGCCCGTTGGCCCCCGACCCCGGGGAGTTGGCTGCGCCGGACACCCCCACCGACACCACCTGGGGTTGCGGCATGCCCAGCTGCGAGAAGTACGTCGCCAGATCCGACGTGTTGTAGCCACCTCCGAACTCGAGGATGCCGACGTGAGCCCCCGTGCCGTCCAAACCCTGCGGGAAGCGGTACGCAGCCGCCACCTGAAGCGGGTCGAGCGGCCTCGCGGTCGCCATGTCGCCGATACGGAACAGCGGCCGGGCGACGGGCGACTCGTCCAGCCCGAGCACCGCTGTCACCATGCCCGACAGCGCTTCGGGAAGGGAGATGCGGCCGCCGTAGGAGCGCCACCGGGAAGCCCCCGACGACATCCAGACCGGCCGGACACCGACGGCCTGCGACCACCGTTCCGAGGGACCCGACACGGTGACCGTCCGCTTCACCTCGTCCACCGCCTCCACGTCCAGACCGAAGGAGACCACGAACGCCCTCACCGCTTCGACCGCTGACGGGTCGGCCCGGTGACGGTTTCCCAACAGCTCCCGCGGGATTGGACTGGAGCCCGGTCTCCATGCGATCGGCTCGCGGGGGCGGACGTGGAAGTCGGCGGTCAGCACCTCGTTACCCTCCAACGGTCCTGCCTCGACGGCCCCCGATCCGGACGGCCTCTCGCTCCCCTCCAGATCCCAGCTTCGCATGCTCACCGGTTGCGATCCTCCTGTGCGTTCCTTGTTCCTGGCACCTGTTCCTGGCACCGGTTCCTGTACCTGTTCCTGCACCTGTTCCTGCACCGAACTGGCTGATCGTGGCCCGGAATTGGCGCCTGCGACCGTTCCCAGGTCCCGCTGCGGACACCGGTCGTCGCTAAGATGCCTGACTGCCGCCTCCGCGACCTGCTTGCGGACCGTCTGCACGGATCCCCTCGAGCCCGCCAGCTACAGGACACGGCGATACCATCCGGTCGCGGTCCGAAGCGATGACCATGCCACTGGGACCACTACCATGCCACCGAGACCACTACCCTACGACGTCGAATCCCCAACCGGGACCGCTCCTGTGTTGGGTGTGCAGGTAGGTCCGTCCCGGTCGGGTCGACCCGGAACCCGGAGCCGCTTGGGCGGAGTCTCCTGGCCCATCGGGGCGTTCGTCCTCTCCAGGGTGGTGGTAGCGATCACGATGGCCGTCGCCGCCGTCACCCAGGGGGTGTCGTTCGCCGCCACGATCGACACCTGGGACAGCGTCTGGTACCTGCGGGCCGCCCGTCACGGCTGGCCCTCCACGCTGCCGCTCCACCACGGATACCCCACCGCCAGCACCGTCGCCTTCTTTCCGGTGTTCCCTCTCCTGGTCAGGTGGCTCTCCGCCGTGAGCGGGCTGAGCCTGCTGACGGCGGGTGCAGCGGTCTCGATGCTGACGGGGCTGCTCGCCACGATGGCAGTGTGGATGCTCGTCCGGTCCTACGCCGGAGACAAGGTGGCTCGGCGGGCAGCGATCCTCATGGCGGTCTTCCCGGGCTCGTTCGTGTTCAGCCTGGTCTACTCCGAGGGGCTGATGATCGCGTTGGCCGCCCTGTCGCTGCTCGCCGCGTCGAAGGACCGCTGGGTCGCTGCAGGCCTGCTGGCAGCACTGGCGACCGCGACGAGGCCGGATGCGATGGTGCTGGTCGGCAGCCTGGGCTTGGCGGCGCTGGCCGCCATCTGGAGGGAGCGGCACTGGAGCGCCCTCGCGGCGCCTGTTCTGGCTCCGATCGGCTTCGTCGCCTACCAGCTGTACCTGTGGGCGCACACCGGCAACCCGCAGGCCTGGTTCGTGACCGAGCGAGGAGGTTGGAGAAGCTTCCTGCAGCCGTCCTTTCCCCTGGTGGTGCTCCGTCGCTTCGCTGCCGACCCCTTCGGCAACTGGAACAACACGACGGTGGTGCTGGGCATGGTGGTCGTTGCGGTCTGCCTCGTGGCCCTTGCACTTCACCGACCTCCTTGGCCGGTGCTGCTCTACGGGGTGGGAGTCATAGCGCTGGCGATCTTCACCACGCCTCTCAGCGCGCGGCCCCGTTTCATCCTCGATGCGTTCCCACTCGTCGTCGCTCTGGCCACGGCGACCAGAGGGATCTCCTTCGCCGTGCTGGCCGTCGTCTCGACAACCGTGCTCGTCCTGCTCACCGTGGTATCGGTCTCGTCGGTGCTGATAGTGCCCTGACGGCCCGACGGCCGGAATCGCTCAAGGGAGCACCCAGCGGAATCGGTCTCGTCGGTGGTGACAGTGCCCTGGCAGCATGAGTCGCTCAAGGGAGCACCGAGCGGAGCCGATTCACGTAGTGGGCGACGAACGGGCCGATCGGCACGCCGGTGCCTTCCGCTGCTCTCCACCGGGTGCCAGAAGTCGAGGATCGCCTTGCCAGGCAGTTCCACCAGTGAGAACCGAAACCACATGGATCGCCAATCCGCCGATGACTGCCTGGTGAGTGCCGCCTTCCGGCACCTGCCCATAGCGGCATGGGTGCTTGACGCCTCCGGTGTGGTGAGGGCCTGCAGCTCCGCCGCCGAAGTGCTGCTGGGACGGGAGCCGGAGGAGGCGGTGGGGGTGGCCTTCGGGGAGCTCTCGGGACAGCCGCTCTGCACGCCGGGGTCATCCGACGAGCCGGGCGAGCCGGGGGCATCCGACAAGCCGGGCGAACCGGGCGCCGGGGCGAAGCTGTCGGAGCGATCCGGACGGCATTTCGAGCCTACCGCAGCCGCCCTGCTGCGCACCAGGAGCGGTGAACCGGTCGCGAGCGTACTGTCGACCGTCGTCCTGGATGCGGTCGGTCGGGTCGGTGGCGGTTTCCTGGTGACCGCCACGCCCGGGCAAGCAGTCGATCCGCCGGGAGGACAGGCCTCGCCCGCACAGGGCATCGCGGCAGCAACCGCCGAGCAGACGGGTCTCCCCGGACGGGCGTCGATGGCGGAGCAGGTGTCGCTCCTGCTGGAAGCCTGCCACGCGGGTACGGCCAACGGAGCCCTGGCCCTGGTCCGCCTGGACGGACTTGCCGACGTCGCCGCGACGTTCGGCCACGAGGCGGGGACCGAGATGCTCCTGGCGGTGGCCGGACGGCTGAAAGGCGGCTCGGACGGCGCCCACTTCGTCGGGCAGTTGGGGGAAGAGACGCTGGGGGTGCTCATATCGGGGCCGGACTCGGAGTCGGTCGTCCGCGATGCGCACCGGCTGGGGGCGCTCCTGCGGGCACCCGTGGAGATCGAGGGCCGCGTACTGGCCTGCGACGCCAGTACCGGTTTCGCGCTGGCACAGCCCGGCATGGGACGGCCGGAGCTGCAGAGGCGGGCCGAGACTGCGCTGGCCCACTCCCGCCAGGCAGGCCGCGGCCAGGCGGCGGAGTTCTCTCCGGACATGGCAGTCCAGCTGAGCGAACGACTGGAGACCGAGAGCGCCCTGCGGCGCGCTCTTTCGGGCAACGAGCTGGCGGTCCACTACCAGCCCATAGTCGACCTCGACACAGGTCACCTGGTGGCGGTGGAGGCACTCCTGCGCTGGAACAGGCCGGGGATCGGCATGGTGCCGCCCGACGGCTTCATCCCCCTGGCTGAGAGGTCCGGGCTGATCGTCCCGATAGGCAGGTGGGTGCTCGAGAAGAGCTGCGTCGACGCTGCCCACCACGGCGACGGAGCGTTGCCCGCGGAGTGGGCGGTGTCCGTCAACCTGTCGGTCCGGCAGCTGCAGGACGATCGCCTTGCCCGCCACGTCACAGAGGCGCTGGAGCGGTCCGGGCTCGCCACCGACCGGCTCCAGTTGGAGGTGACCGAGAGCATGCTGGCGGCAGATCCGGACGCGGCCGAAGCAGCGCTCAGACGTCTCAAGGAGATCGGCGTACGGATAGCGCTCGACGACTTCGGCACGGGGTACGCCTCCCTGGCGTCCCTTCGACGCTACCCCTTCGACGTGCTGAAGATCGACAAGAGCTTCGTGGCCGGGGTCAACAGCGACCCCGACGACGCCGCCATCGTCATCGCCACTCTGAAGCTGGCCCATTCGCTGGGGCTCTGCTCCGTCGCGGAAGGGGTCGAGACCCCCGACCAGCTCCACTTCCTGAGACGCCACGGTTGCGACAAGTTCCAGGGCTTCCTCTTCAGCCGCCCGCAGCCGATCGAGAAGCTGGGTGGGCTCCTCGTGGCCACCACGGCACTGCGCCCCACCGCAGGCCCTGGGCGCCTGGAGGGAGCAGCGAACAGCTGCTCCAGATCCCCCACCGGCAACGGTCTGCGATAGGGGATCTCCCCCGCAAGGTGTCTGCGGGCAGGAGGCAGCCCGAGCCCTAGAACGCACGGCTTCGGACCACGCACGCCCACAAGCGGGCTGCGTCGAGGTACCAGCCGAGCCCGCCGAGGTCGGCGGCTGCCACTACGTCGAAGCGGCGCAGCCTCTCTGAGGCATCGAGCCCAGGAGACGGACCACGCGGGTGGCACCGCGGCGCGCTCTCTTCCCCGGCCGGGTGGCTCTCAGTCCGATGACGGGCTGGCGGGCACTGTCAGCCGGCCGTGCCGGCGCCATCACGCACCGCGCCCACTGGGCGCTCGGAGCCCTTCCCCGCGCCACTCACCCCGAGGCGGCGGTGGACCGTGGAAGCGGCGGCGAGCAGCGCCAAGCCCCCGACGACCAGGAGGTGAGGACCCACGCCGCCCCGGCAACCGAGTGACCGGAGAAGTACTCTGCACCCCGCAGCGCCTCGAGCGCTGCTCCGGGCAGCCAGGGCGTGGTGCAGCGGGCGGAAGAGGGCCGGCAAGAAGCTCCCGAGGCCGGCGGGGCCGGCGGTGGCTGGCATCCCGACGACCACGACCACGAGTGCGCCAAGCCCCGCGCCGGGGGGCCCGAGGACCCCGGGCCAAGCCTGCGGTTCAGGCTGTGCCCGCTGTCAGCGCCGCAGCGGGGGGACCCGATGGCGAGCGCCGAGCGGGGCTGGTCGGGGCCCAACTGCTGGGTGTGGCCCTGTGCCGCTACGTGCTCAAGCTCGAGCCGATCGCCAGCCAGGACCCCGAGTCCCTCATAGCCGACCTCGCCGGCAGAGTCCAGCGCTACCTCACCGGGCAGCTCGCAGCCGGGGGACCCCGCTCCAGAACGATCCGAACACTCTCGCCCACGTGGGATCGGGGCCGACCTCCAGGGCCTCGGCCCACTCAATCACCGACGTGCGGACGATATCGAGGGTGTTGAGTGTGGCGCCGTGCTGGCCGGGAGGATCAGGCGGTGGGTGACGGCGAAGATGCGCAACCCTGCCGAAGCCAAGCGCCGTCTACGGCGACATATCAGGGCCGGCCGTTCGGTGCTCCGACCATCTCTCGCCAACCCGTCCGCCACTGCGTCGCGAAGCGGGACACCGCCGTCGCCATCAGGGCCGCCCCCACGTCGGCGCAGTATCCCAGCACGTCGGCCACGTCGAAGCTCTCGTCGGCGAAGTCGGACACCAGTCGGACGGCACACCAGGGGGTGGCGTGTCCCTCGGCCACTTGAGCGACTGCGGCTGTCTCCATGTCGACACAGCGCGCATTCACGAACTCCCCGGCCAGCTCTGCTTTCACCGCTTCGTC
This sequence comes from Actinomycetes bacterium, assembly GCA_021795215.1. Taxonomy (GTDB): domain Bacteria; phylum Actinomycetota; class Acidimicrobiia; order Acidimicrobiales; family JAKAOS01; genus JAJYPS01. Next base: position 8,958 of record JAJYPS010000057.1, on the reverse strand, counting down.
CGCCACTATCTGGTCCCCGCTGAGCACCCTGCCGCGGATCACCGAGCCGGCCCCGAACGGGCCGGCGCCGAACGAGCCGTCCTCGAACGATCCGCGCCGGAACGAACCCTCCCCGGGCGGTTCGTCGTCTGAGATACCCACGTCGGAGCATCCCAGAGCGGAACGGCAGCACCCCTCCAGCACCTCCACCGCCGGTGCGTGAGCCGCCAGCGACACCGCCCCGATCTGGGGCAGCTCTCCCCGCCGTTCCATCAGCGGGCGAAGATCGAAGTCGTGCTGCACCGCGTCGGTGGCCACGACCAGCGTCCCCGGTGGCGCTCCGGCGGAGAGGCTGCCCGCCAGCCCCACCACGGTAAGCAGGGCCGGTTGCAGGACCAGGATGGCAGTCGTGGCCGCGGCGGCCGCCGCCACCTTCCCGATGCCGGTGGCGACAAGGGACACCTCGGCACCCCCCAACGTCCCCGACGTGATGCCGACCCGGCCGACCATCCGTTCCACCGGCCTCTCCAGCAGTCCTCTCAGCGCTACCGCTTCCTCCTCCATCGCCGTCATCACGACCAGCCGGGGGACCTCACCCGTGGAGGCCGCGGCCGGGGCCGGACCGGCAACCTCGCTGCGATCTCGACCGGCGGGAGTCGGGCGACTGTTCACGCGGTGAACCGCCCGTCCGCACCGATCAACTGATCCAGCGAGCCGCCGTCCCCCATCCGCACGTACCTCGCTCCCATCCAAACTGCCAGGTCCCGCGCAAGGCCCAGGGGGATCTTCGCATCCTCGACGTCCACCACCAGGCTCCGCACGCCCAGGTGCCGCAAGTCGACCGCCGCCCGCTCGGCGGATGCCAGCGGGTCCTCCCCCGCCAGGCCCACGTTCGTCCGCCCGTCCGACACCACGACCACCGTCGGCTCCGTCGCCGGAACGCTCCTCCGGCGATCCGACGCCAGGGCGTCCTTCACCACTCCGGCGGCGCACAGCAGCCCCTCCGCCAGTGGCGTCGCACCGCCGGAGGGAAGCTCCGCAAGACGCTGCCGGGCGACCTCCACGCTCCCCGTCGGGCGCAGCAGCACCTTCGCCCCCTCGCCGCCGAACCCGACCAGCGCCACCCGGTCCCGCCGGTGGTAGCTGCCCATCAGCAGTGCCATCACCGCACCCTTCGCTTCCGCCATCCGCGTCGAACCCATCGACCCGGACGCGTCGACCACCATCACCACCAGCGACTTGGGCCGCGGCGACCTCACGACCTCTCGCAGGTCGCCCGGCACCACTTCCACCCGCATGCCCGGGGCGGGCACCGTACCGGTCGCACCCTGACGGGCAACAGCCGCTCTCGCCGTGGCCAGCGCCGACAACGAACCCCGCTCCTGCCCGTCCGTCGCCGCGTCCCCCCACTCCCGCTCGGCAACCATCCTCCCCCGGCCCGTTCCCGTCGCCGGCCTCCGCCACCGGTTCGCAGAGGACGGGACCATCCGCTCCAGGCGGACCGCTTCTCCCGCATGCATCGGCGGCGGGACCACCACCTTCGATGGCGGCCGGCCGGCTGCCTGCTCCGACCTCTTGGTCGGCGGCGACCCCCCAGGGCATCCCTGGCCCGGCACATCCGCCCGTCCCTCGCTGCCGCCACCGTCCAGGTGGCTGCCCACCGGGGCGCCACCTACCGGGGGGCTGCCATCCGGGGTGCCGACGTCCGAGGCGCCGCTGCCCGGGGGGCTGCCATCCGGGGTGCCAACGTCCGAGGCGCCAACGTCCGGGGTACCAACGTCCGGGGTGCCCGTGCCCCTCTCCCCCGCATCGGGGCCGTCTGTCGCGCCAGGGTCTCCCGGCAGTGGCTGCCCGCCAGGATCTCCCGGCACTGGGCCGGAGCCGGAGCCGTCGCGGCCGAGAGCCTTCTGGAGCGCGGCGTTCAGGCCGTCCGCCGCGGGGGCGTCCTCCAGGGGCGAGCGCCGCATGCGGTGGGACAGCACCAACGGCGCCACCGCCGCCAAGTCGTCGTAACCCGCCTCGGACCGGCCGTTCCAGGCCGCATGAGCAGCGGCACCCCTCGCCAGAGCGACGTCCGCCCGGAGGCCGTCCATCTGCAGCCCGGCGCACACCTCGACCGCCTTGTGGAGCACCTGCGGAGGGACGGGGACGCACTCGGTGGCACTGCGAAGGCGGCGGATCGTGACAGACAGCGCCTCCTCGGCCGGTCCCCACTCTGCGACGAACGCGGCAGGGTGGCCATCGAAGCCGAGACGCCGGCGGACCGCCTCGACCCTGTCCGGCACCGATGCCAGGCCTCCGACATGCGCGGACAGCCCGAAGCGATCGGCCAGCTGGGGCCTCAGCTCTCCCTCCTCGGGGTTCATCGACCCGACCAGGACGAAGTCGGCGGGATGGACGTGGGAGAAGCCGTCCCGCTCCAGCCGGTGCTGTCCCGACGCCGCCGCGTCCAGCAACAGGTCCACCACGTGGTCCGCCAGCAAGTTGACCTCGTCCACGTACAGGACGCCGCCGTGCGCGGCCGCCAGCAGCCCCGGCCGGACGCCGACACCACCGCCGGACAGCACTCTGGCCAGGTCGAGGCTTCCAGACACCCGGTCCTCGCTCGCCCCGAGGGGAAGCTCCACGAACGGCACGTCGTCTCCCAGCAGAGCGGCCAGCCCCCGGGCGAGCGTCGTCTTCGCCGACCCTCTCTCCCCGACCAGCAGCACCCCTCCCAGTCGGGGCTCGGCGGCGGCCAGCAGCAGGGCCATCTTGGCGTCGTCGTGCCCGACGACCGCCGAGAAGGGGAAACCCGCTCCGGCGGTCAACGAGACTCCTCCCAGCCCTCGGCTTCGAGCACGGCCCGCCGCAGGACCTGCAGGGACTGCTCCGACGCGTCCCACATGCCCCTGCCTGCCGCCTCCAACAGACGCTCGGCGATGGCCTGCAACGCCCAGGGACTGGAGCGCTGGAAGAACCGCCGCACTTCCGGGTCGGCCACGTAGGCGTCGGTGATCCGCTCGTACATCCAGTCCTGAGCCACTCCGGCCGTCGAGTCGTAGCCGAACAGGTAGTCCACCGTGGCGGCCATCTCGAACGCCCCCTTGTAACCGTGCCGCAGCATGGCGCCGATCCACTTCGGGTTCAGCACCCGGCTCCTGACCACCCTGGCCGCCTCCTGCTCCAGCGTCCGGGTCCGCGGCGAGGCCGGGTCGGACGAGTCCCCGAACAGCGCCAGGGGCGCCCTGCCTGCCAGAGCGGCCACCGCTGCCACCATGCCGCCGTGGTCCTGCAGGTAGTCGTCCGAGTCGAAGATGTCATGCTCCCGGTTGTCCTGGTTCTTGGCCGCCACCTCCACCTTCGCCAGCCTCACCGCCAGTGCCTCGGCGTCCGGGCGGCCCATCGCCGCCGCCCCGTAGGACCAGCCGCTCCACTCCAGCCACACCGCAGCGAGATCGTCCCTGGCCTTCCAGTCGCCCGCCTCGATCACCCCCAGCACGCCGGAGCCGTACGCACCGGGCTTCGGCCCGAAGATCCGCGGGGTGGACCCCGTGCCCACCAGCGGGTTGCGATCCTCGGGCTCCTTCATCTGCGCCACCAGGGACGCCGCCTGGTCCACCAGGCGCACCGCCTCGGGGAAAGCATCCCGGAAGAACCCCGAGATCCGCAGCGTCACGTCGACTCGTGGGCGCCCCAGCTCTTCCAGGGACATCACGTCCAGGCCGGTCACCCGCCCGTTGTCGGGGTTCCACAGCGGCCGCACGCCCATCAGCGCCAGCACCTCGGCCACGTCGTCCCCTCCGGTCCGCATGGCGGACGTTCCCCACGCCACCAGCGCGACCGAGACCGGCCACCGCCCCTCCGCCTCCAGGTAGGAGCGGCACAGACCGTCGGCCAGGGCCACCCCGACGTCCCATGCGAGCCTGCTCGGAACGCCCTTGGGGTCTATCGAGTAGAAGTTCCGGCCGGTGGGCAGCACGTGCGCACCGCTGCGCGTCGGAGCGCCGGACGGTCCCGCAGGCACGTGGCGCCCCTCCAGAGCCGCCAGCACCATGTCGATCTCACCCGTCGTAGCCTGCAGCGCCGGCACCAGCCGGTCGCAGATCCAGTGCAGCACCGGGCTCGGCCCGTCGTAGCACCAACCGGCCGCAGCCACCTGCTCCACGAGAGCGCGGCAGCGTGCTTCGACCGCGTCGACCGCCTGCCGGACGTTCGGCTCGGCAGGCCCCCTGCGCGATCCCCCTTCTGTGCCACATTCGACATCTGCACCGAGACCCGAGTCCGGATCCGTGGCCTGGCCCCTGCCCAGCTCCGTGCGGAGATGCACCAGTCCCATCTCCGCAGCCACCTCCTGGCGCAGAGAGGCATGACCGCCCTGGGGCAGCCGGGTGATCGCCAGCACCATGTCGACCAGGTGGGTGCCAGCGGGAGCCTCGCCCAGAACGTGCAGACCGCCGCGTATCTGGGCGTCCTTCAGCTCGCACAGGTAGCCGTCCACCCCGAGCACCACCTCGTCGAACTGGTCTCCCTCCAAGTCGGGCTGCTCGCCGATCCCCAGGTCCCGGTGGATCTGCTCGTCCACCACCGCCTGCCACACCTGCGCCCGAAGGGAGGGAAGCTTGGACGGGTCCATCGACGCCACCTGCGCGTGCGCGTCCAGCAGGGACTCCAGTCTGGCTATTCCGCCGTAGCTGTCGGCACGGGTCAGGGGAGGCACCAGGTGGTCCACCACGACGGCATGGGCGCGCCGCTTCGCCTGCGTCCCCTCCCCCGGGTCGTTCACCACGAATGGGTAGACCAGGGGCAGGTCACCCAGCACCGCGTCGGGGAAGCAGGAGCCCGACAGGCCGGTCCCCTTGCCCGGCAGCCACTCCAGCGTGCCGTGCTTGCCCACGTGGACCACCGCATCGGCTCCCCAGCCCTCGTCCAGCCAGCGGTAGAAGGCCATGTACTGGTGGGTCGGCGGCAGGTCGGGAGAGTGATAGAGGGCGATCGGGTCCGCCCCGTAGCCCCTGGGCGGCTGGATGGCCACCACGACTCCGCCCAGGTCCATGCCCGCCAGGACGAACCGGTCGCCGTCGAGGCCGACCGTGCCGGGCGCCTCTCCCCACTGACGCACCATGGCTTCTCTCGCGCCGGCGGCGACGCGCCCGAACCACTCCCGGTACTGCTCGGCCGGCACCAGGGCGAGCGCCGTTCGGCACTGGGCAGGAGTCGGGGACGTCACGTCGTAGGTCAACCCGTCGGCCAGCTCCGCCATCAGCTCGTCGCCGCTGGAGGGGACCCGGTCCACCCGCACTCCCCGATCCGACAGGGCGTGCAGCAGAGCCAGCACCGACGCCGGCGTGTCCAGCCCGACCGCGTTGCCCAGCCGGGACCGCTTCGTCGGGTAGGCCGACAGCACTATCGCCACCCGCAGCTCCTGCCGCGGCGTGGACGCCAGACGCCCGTGACGGACGGCCAGCCGGGCCGCCCTTCTTGTCCGGTCCGGGGCCACCCTGTAAGCGGTCACCGGAGTGCCGATCTCCTCCCCGTCGTCGACGACCTCCTTGAAGGAGAACGCCGGGCCGTCGATCCGCCCGTCGAACTCGGGTATCGCCACGCCAGTCGCCACGTCGAAAGGTGCCAGCCCCGCCGCCGATCGTTCCCACGCCTCACGCGACGAGGTGGAGGCGACCGCCTGGATCACCGGAACACCGAGGCCGGCCAGCTCCGACGCGTCCCAGCCCTCGCCGTCGGCACCGGCCGACCCCGACGCCCACACGGTCGTCACCACGGCGTCCACCCCGGAAGCGGCCAGGGCCTCCACTGCCGCTACGGCAGCCCCCGGTGTGGACGGCCGCAGGCTGTAGCACCACAGCGCGACCGGCTCTCCCCCGGCCGCCTCCACCTCGTCGCAGAGCGCCTCCACGAACCCCGTGTTGCCCACCACGACATGCGCCCGGTAGAACACGATCCCCACCTTCGGGCGGCCCACGGCCCCTTGCGCCGCCGGGCGGGCGGTGGCAGAGCGGGCGGTGGCAGAGCGGACAGTGGCAGGGCGGTCCGTGGGCGGGGGGGCAGTGGCAGGGCCGCCATTGGGCGGGCGGTCGGTGGCAGAGCTGGCAGTGGCAGAGCTGGCAGTGGCAGAGCTGGCAGTGGCAGAGCGGTCGTTGGGCGGGCGGTCCGTGGGGGGCGACCCGGTCCGGCGACGCTCCAGCACGCCAACCTCGGGGACGGCCCGGGGCGGTGCGGCACCGAAAGCGGTTCCCGTCGCCTGGTCCACCAGGTACCGCAGGGCGTTCGCCACGTTCTCCGGGCCGCCCTGAGCCAGGTACTCGAACGCTCTCGCCATGACATCCGGCGGCAGCGTCGACGCCGCGGCAAGCTCAAGGTCCGGTACGGCCTCGCCGCCGAACGCGGCCAGTGCCACCCGTCCGGCGGCGCACGCCCGGACCAGCGAGTCGAACCCGCGCTCCCACGCCCTGCGGCCGCCCAGCAGCCGCACGACCACCAGCCCAAGAGGTTCCGCCGTCAGGGCATCGGGAAGACCGGCTGGCGCCAGTGCTACCGGGTTGGCCGCGGCGACCTCGGGGAAGTCGGCAGGCAGCGACTCGACGACGGTGCGCAGCGCCAGCAGGTCCGTGTCGGCCGTGCTCAGGAACAGCACCCGACCGGGGACGCCATTCAACGGGGCGCCCCCTCGTCGATGAGCGCGTCCAGGACGCCGCGGTCCAGGTTGTCGTCCACCAGATCGGCCATACGGTCGAACATCGCCTGGCGAGCCGCCTCGAAGCTGGCTCCGGAGGGACGGTAGGAGCGGTCCCGGCGGCGGCCCACCTCCGTCAGGAACGACTGCCGCAGATGGTCCTGCTCGAAGATCCCGTGGAGGGTGGTGCCCCACAGGCCCGCAGCGGGATCGGCTATGCCTTCCCACTGGCCCCATTGGCGCCCCTCCGGATCGCAACCTTCGAGGTCGTAATCGCCTCCCGTCGGCTGGCGCCCCTCCGGATCGGTCGGCTCCCCACGGACCAGCGCTCCGTACCGGTCTCCCCAGGGGCGCTCCAGGGCGAACCAGGGTGGCGAGTCGCCTTCCAGGTGAACCCTTCCCTGGTGGATCTGGTAGCCGGCGACCGGTATCCCACCAAGGGTCGCGCCCGTCCTGCGGGCGGTCACCTTCGGCTCCCCGAACACCGTCCGGGCGGCCGCCCAGCCCAGTCCGGCGACACTTCCGGCACCGGACTCGACATGGTCGGAGATGGTCCGGCCCATCATCTGGAGACCGGCGCATATACCCAGCACAGACGTGCCCCGGAGCCGGGCCGCCTCCACGGCGTCGGCCATCCCCGTCCTTCGCAGCCACTCCAGGTCTCCCACCGTCGCTTTCGAGCCCGGCAGCACCACCAGGTCCGGGTCGCCCAGCGCGCCGGTCGAGGTCACGTATCGCAGCCGCATCCCCTGCTCCAACAGGAGAGGCTCGAAGTCTGTGAAGTTGGACAGCCTCGGCAGACGCACGACGGCAACGTCCAGCACGTCGCCCTCCCCGGCGACGGACCGACTACGTGCGGCTCCGCCGGGGTCGCCCTGGAAGTACCCCTCCATGCGGTCGAGCGCCACGGAGTCCTCCGCGTCGATCCCCAGACCCCCGCAGTGCGGCACCACGCCGAGCACCGGTATGCCCCACTGTCGCTGCATCCGCTCCAGCCCCGGCCGGAGCAGAGCCCCATCACCTCGCAGCTTGTTCACGACCAAGCCACCCACCGCCGCCCTCTGCTCCGGGGGAAGAAGGTCCAGGGTCCCGTGCAGAGCAGCGAACACCCCGCCGCGATCGACGTCCCCCACCAGCAGCGCCCGCAGGCCCGCCCCCACCGCCACCGACAGGTTGGTCAGATCCTCGGGCAGGTTGATCTCCGCCGGGCTGCCGGCGCCCTCGCACACCACCACGTCGAACCGGGACCGCAGGTCCTCCAGGCAGTCCATCACCACCGGCCTGAGCTTCTCCTTCCAACCCTGGTAGGACGCCGCGTCCATCTCGCCCACCGGCGAGCCCATCACCACCACCTGGCTGGTCCTCTGCGCCGTCGGCTTCAGCAGGACCGGGTTCATCGCCACCTCGGGGTCCACGCCGGACGCCATCGCCTGGGACGCCTGAGCCCTCCCCAGCTCGCCGCCGGACGCCGCCACGTAGGAGTTCAGCGACATGTTCTGGCCCTTGAACGGAGCCACCTTGACCCCGCGGCGTGCGAGCGACCGGCAGATGCCGGCCACCAGCACGCTCTTCCCGACCTCGCTCGCGGTGCCCGTCACCACCAGGCCACCTCTCACGCGGTGTCCCTTCTGCCTCTCGCCCGGCCGGGTGCCTCCTCCGACGGCGACACGTCTCTGCCTCTCGCCCGGCCGGGTGCCTCCTCCGACGGCGACACGTCCTCCAGGAACGGGCCGATCTGTCGAAGCACCAGCGCCAGCCGCTCGATGCCACTCGGGCCAGGAACGGCGATCCGGTACGTGCCGGGCATGCCGAAGTTCGTGCAGTCCCTTATCACCACGCCCAGGCGAGCGAGGGACTCCCTCAGCCCCTGGGCGCCGCGAACCAGCACCCAGGGGGCGTCGGCGGCATCCACCTCCAGACCGGCCACTCGCAGCACCCCCACCAGCTGCTGGCGCAGCACCGCCACTCCCTTGGCCCAGTTGAACAGGTCCGCCCTCTCCAGCAGGTCCGGCAGGACCGCCGCCGCCACGCCCCCTACCGACCACGCCACCTGCCTACCGGCGAGCTGCTCCGCATCCTCGGCGGTGGGAGCCAGCACGTAACCCAGCCTCAGTCCAGGACATGCGAACAGCTTGGTGAGAGAACCGACCACGAACGCTCCCTTGTCCGCCTCGCCTCGGGTCCACTCCCCCGTCGCCAGCTGGTAGAACGCCTCGTCCCAAGCCCCGGCCGTCTCGTAGGGCGCCGCCAGGTGGCCGGTCGGGTTGTTGGGGTTCGACCTGACCCTCGGCGCGAATGGGTCCAGATCG
>JAJYPS010000139.1 GCA_021795215.1 Actinomycetes bacterium | reverse complement strand
CCAGGTGCACCGTGGCGGACACTCCTGTGGCGTCGGCCATCTGCGACGCCACCGTCCTCCTCCAGATCAGCTCGTAGAGCCGACTCTCGTCCGCCGACAGCTGCGACGCCACCTCCCTCGGCAGCCGGAACGTCTCTCCGGCCGGCCGGATCGCCTCGTGCGCCTCCTGGGCGTTTCTCACCTTGCCCTTGTACCGCCTCGGCTGCTCGGACACGTGGTCGGACCCGTAGAGATCCGCCGCCTGGGAACGGGCTGCCGTGATGGCCGTCTCGGACAGCTCGGACGAGTCGGTCCGCATGTAGGTGATGTAGCCGCCCTCGTAGAGCCGCTGCGCTACGGACATGGTCCTCTGGGAGGAGAACCGCAGCTTGCGCCCGGCCTCCTGTTGGAGGGTCGACGTCATGAACGGCGGGTAGGGAGACCGGCGGAACGGCTTCTGCTCGACCGACGTGACCGTGAGCGAAACGCGCTCCAGCCGGCGGGCCAGATCCGTGGCGGCCTGCTCGTCCAGTATGACCGGTTGGGAAGAGCCCCGAGAAGCGAGTTGGCCGGTGGAGTCGAAGTCCCGACCGCCGGCGAGCCTCCGGCCGTCCAGGGCCACCAGCGAAGCGGAGAACCGCTGGCCGGACGAGTCCAGCTCGGCCTGGAGCCCCCACCACGTCGCCGGCTTGAACGCCATCCTGGCACGTTCCCGCTCGACCAGTACCCTCGTGGCCACGCTCTGCACCCTGCCCGCAGAGAGACGAGGCATGACCTTCCTCCAAAGCACGGGCGACACCTCGTATCCGTAGAGGCGGTCCAGGATGCGGCGCGCCTCCTGGGCGTCCACCAGTCGCCGGTCCAGCTCCCGGGTGTCCTGTACGGCCCGCTCGAGGGCTGGCCGGGTGATCTCGTGGAACACCATCCGCCGGACGGGGACCCGGGGCGCGAGCACCTCCAGCAGGTGCCACGCGATCGACTCCCCCTCCCGGTCCTCGTCCGTCGCGAGGTAGAGGTCCGTCGCCTCCTTCAGCAGAGCCTTGAGCTTTGCCACCTGAGCCTTCTTCTCTTTCGCCACCACGTACAACGGCTTGAAGCCGTTCTCGACGTCCACGCCGAGGCGCGCCCACGCCTCCCCCTTGTAGGCAGGCGGGATCTCGGCGGCACTGCGGGGCAGGTCCCTGATGTGCCCGATCGAGGACTCGACCAGGTAACCGGGACCGAGGAAGGACGCGATGGTCTTGGCCTTGGCGGGAGACTCGACGATGACAAGCGGCTTGGGCATATTCGGGTTAAGGCTTCGCACGTTAGACGACGGATGTCAAACTGCAGCGGTCGCCCCTGCTGCTCGGTTCGTCATCATGCACGCCGGCCCGCCGCCGTCTCGGGCTGTGCCCGCTGCTGCTCGGCCGCTCCCTCGAAGCCACCGGTGGACCTCTTGGAGAACGCTATCGCCGCTGCCAGCAGCACCAAAGCGGTCGCCGCGATCGCATACCGGGCGACCGGATCGTGCGCCAGACCGATCACCGCCGGCAGGATCAGGAGGCTGACGAGGTTCATCACCTTTATGAGCGGGTTCAGCGCGGGGCCGGCGGTGTCCTTGAAGGGGTCACCCACGGTGTCCCCGATCACCGCCGCCTTGTGTGCCTCGGAGCCCTTCCCCCCCTCGTTGCCGTCCTCTATGTACTTCTTGGCGTTGTCCCACGCTCCGCCGGCGTTGGACAGGAAGTTCGCCATCAGCTGGCCGGTCAGGATGGTGGCAGCAAGAAAGGCGCCCAAGGCCAGGTAGTTGATCCCGAAGCCGACAATGACAGGAGAGAGAACCGCCAGCATCGCAGGTGTCACCAGCTCTCTCTGGGCAGCCGCTGTGCAGATTCCGATCACCTTGCCGTACTCAGGACGCTCGGTGCGGTCCATGATGCCCGGGTGCTCCCGGAACTGGCGGCGCACTTCCTGCACCACAGTGCCGGCCGACCTTCCGACCGCTCGGATCGCCAGGCCGGAGAACAGGAATGCCACCGAACCGCCGATAAGCAGACCGATGAAGGTGAGCGGGTCGGCCAAGTCGATCTGCGTGGCCGCAGCCCGGAACAGCGCCGGTCCGCTGGCAGCGAGGCCCAGCTGGGCGCCGATCGTCTCGATGAAGGAAGCGAACAGCGCGACCGATGCGATGACCGCAGAACCGATCGCCACACCCTTGGTGATCGCTTTGGTCGTGTTGCCGACTGCGTCGAGACCGACCATCACGTTCTCGGCGGCTCCGTGCAGCTCCCCCGCCATCTCGGCGATCCCGGCCGCATTGTCGGCCACCGGGCCGAAAGAGTCCTCCGACACCACCATTCCGGTGGTCGACAGAAGACCTATGCCGGTGAGGGCGACCAGGTAGAGCGTCAGCTCTACGTTCCCGCCGCCGAGCCCGACCGCCACGGCGATGGCGACGCAGATCGCGAGGATCGCCCACACGGTGGATTCGAGGCCCGACGACAGTCCGGCCAGGACCGTAGTAGCCGGTCCGGTGCGGGCCGCCGCTGCTATCTCCCGCACCGGCGGCCGCTCGGTGGAGGTGAAGTGCTCGGTGATGAGGCTTGCGACCTGCCCGAGAAGGACGCCACTCAAGACTGCCCAGAACACCCGAAGGTCCCCCACGTACGTCTCCGCCACGACGAACGCTCCCGCTACGGTCAGCAGGCCGGCGAGGCGATAGCCGCGGTTTATGGCCGCCATTGCGTTGGTCTCGGCCGAGCGGACGCGTACGACCAGGATGCCGATGATCGACGCGACGATGCCGATGGCCGGCACGGCCAGGGGGTAGACGACGCCTTTCGCCGGGTCCAGGCCGACCGAGCGGAACGCCGCGAATCCCAGGATCAGCGAAGCGATGATGGTGATCTCGTAGGACTCGAACAGGTCTGCCGCCATCCCTGCGCAGTCGCCCACATTGTCGCCTACGTTGTCGGCGATGGTGGCGGCATTGCGAGGATCGTCCTCCGGGATGCCCGCCTCGACTTTGCCGACCAGATCGGCCCCGACGTCCGCAGCCTTTGTGAATATGCCGCCCCCGACTCGCATGAACAGAGCCAGGAGCGACGCCCCGAACCCGAAGCCGACCAGCACAGCCGTCGCCGCTCCCTTGAAGATCAGGAAGATGCCGGCTGCCCCCATCAAGCCGAGCCCGACGCAGAACAGGCCTGTTATCCCCCCGGTGCGGAAGGCGACCCGCAGGGCCGGCGCCAGCCGGCCACCCCGCGCAGCTGCCGCCGTCCGGACGTTGCCGCGCACGGAGAGGCTCATGCCGACGAACCCGGTGATGCCCGAGAACAGCGCCCCCATGAGGAAGGCCGCCGTCCTGAACAGGCCCGCTTCGGCGAAACCGAACACGACGGTGGTATGTCCCGCCTGTGTCCGCGTGACCGGTGTCGCCGTGAAGAACACCAGTACCGCGAGGGGCACCACGATCAGGAGCACGGTGCGGAACTGCTGTCGAAGGAAGGCGACGGCGCCCTCCTGGATCGCCACGGCGATCTCCCGCATCGCAGGCGTACCTTGGTCGGCTCCGACGACACCTTTCATCAGGTAGGCGGCAGCCACCAGAGCCGACAAGCCAGCCAGCAGCGCAAACGCTGCCCATGCCTCACCACCGGCACCGAGACAGAAGACCTGGTAAGACTCCGCCGCTGCGAACTGAGCCGCTGCGAACTGAGCCGCTGCGAACTGAGCCGCTGCGAACTGAGCCGCTGCGAACTGAGGCGTCATGCCATCTCCCTCCGCCGTCCGTTGGCGCCAGAGTAGGCCCATATGAGCGGCTCAGGAGTGGATACCTTTTAAAACCCTACGTCGGGTTCCTCCCGAGGTCCGCAGTACATGACCATCCGCACGATCGTGCCTTCGTCCGTGGACTCGAAGAACGCCTCGTCCACCATCGTCTTGATCAGGGGCACTCCCAGCCCCCGCTCGAAGTTCAGCCTCTCCGCGTCGGTCACCGGTGGGTGGGGCGGCAGTCCCTCCGGATCGAAGCCGCTCCCCCGATCCGTGATGGCCAGCTCCAGCCGGTCCGATCCGTCCCGCCACCTGATCGTCACCCTGTGGTCCGGCGACGGCTTGCGGTAGGACTCGACGGCGTTGGTCGTCGCCTCCGACACTGCCAACCGCAGATCGTCGACGCGATCCTCGGCCAGCTCCCGCCTGCTCGCCGCCAGCGTCGCCACTACCAGACGCACCAGCCCGACGAACTCCGGACGAGCGGGGACCTCCAGCTCGACTGAAGACTCGTCCACCTCACCGGTCACCGGAGCACCTGGCCCTCATCCCTCCTGGCCAGCAGTACCAGTTGCCGTCTCGATGTCGGGGTAGATCGTGAACACCTTCGTCAAGCCGGT
>JAJYPS010000056.1 GCA_021795215.1 Actinomycetes bacterium | reverse complement strand
GATCTGCTCCAGGTGGTGCCGGGCGAGGTTGGCCAGGAGGTACTTCTCGGAGATCACCTCGCCCTGCTCCGTCACCTTCAGGACCTCGTCCACCGCGCCGAACGGCTGAGCCAGGATCGACTCGTACGTCGGGCCTCCGCCACGCCCAACCGTCCCGCCGCGGCCGTGGAAGAGGCGTAGACGGACGCCGTGACGGGAAGCCACGTCCCGCAGCTTTCCCTGCGCCCGCTGGATCGCCCACTGCGAAGTGGTGATGCCGGCCTCCTTGCCGGAGTCGGAGTAGCCGACCATCACCTCCTGGAGATTCCCCCGCAGCGCCACCAGCTTGCGGTAGGACGGGTCCGACAGCAGCTGGTCCAGCAGCTCCCCGGCACCGCGGAGCTCGCCGATGGTCTCGAGCAGGGGTACGAAGCCGATCTGCGCTCTGCCGCCGGGAAGGTCCACCAATCCGGCTTCCCTGGCCAGCAGGACCGCTCCCAGCACGTCCTCCGGCCCTCTGACCATCGAGATGACGTAGCTCTCGATGACCTGGTCGCCGTAGCGGGCGTGGGCCGACGCGATGGCCGAGAAGGTGGCCAGGGTCTCGGCCTCCAGCTCGGCCAACGGCGTGCCGGGCACGGATAGGGGTCTCCGGCCTGCCAGCTCGGATGCGAGCAGCTTCGCCTTCTCGGGTCCCGACTGATCGACGTAGGGGCGCTCCAGGGTGTCCAGCCGCTCGTAGAGTGCTCCGACCGCCTGGTGGTGGCGGTCCTTGTGCTCTCGTATGTCCATGATGCCCAGCGAGAAGCCGGAAGCGGCAACCAGCCTCATCACGCGCTCGATCTGCCCGTCTGCAGCCAGCTCGCCCCTGTTGTCGGCGAGCGAGCGGCGTACCAGCTCCAGGTCCCCCAGGAGCTCGTCGGGGTTCTTGTAGTCGTTGCCCGGCACGTGGGGACTGCCCTCGATGACGCGCTTCTCCGTGCGCCTCAGCCGTTCGGCCACGAAGGAGCAGTAGAGGCGGTAGGGCTCCTCGGCGTTGAGCCTGCCGTAGCGGCGAAGCACCTCGGGGAAGCGGAGCCCGTTGTCGACGATGGCGACGGCCAGCTCGTCCGGCACTTGCACCACCTGGACCGACAGGCTCAGATCGACCGCCAGCTGCTCCACCATTCGCGTCAGCAGCCTGATCCCTCCCCGGTGAAGCGCCGCCAGCACCTCGAGTGTCACCTCGGCGGTGACCGCCGGGTTTCCGTCCCGGTCTCCGCCGACCCATGTTCCGAAGCGGACCGGGTGAGCAGACGGCGGCAGGTGCAGTCCAAGCTCCCCGAGCATGGAGCAGAAGTCCTCCACCAGGTCGCCCAGCACGTCTGCGGTAAGGTTCTCCAGGTAGTACAGGGCCGAGGCTGCTTCGTCGAGTGGTTGCGGCCGGTCGACCCGCAGCTCGTCGGTCTGCCACAGCAGGTCCACCATCTCCGCCAGCCGACGCTCCGCCCGCCCTCGGGCGACCGGCGACGTGGACGCGTGGTTTCTCTGGGCGACGAGATCGGCGATCGCCATCAGCTTGCGCAGGACCGACCGCCGGGCGGCCTCGGTGGGGTGTGCCGTCAGGACCGGCCGAAGCTCGAGACCTCCTTCGAGCGCTGCCGCCAAAGCGTCCGTCGCCCCCGCTTCGCTTATCCGGGAGAGCGACCGGGCGAGCCAGCCGCCCTGGCCGCCCGAAGCCCCGTCGAACTCCCGCTGCCGGTCCACCTGGTCCGCCACGTTGGCCAAGTGGAAGTAGGTGGAGAAGGCCCGCACCAGGCGGGTGGTGGAAGGCAGGTCCAAGCTCTCCAGCAGCTCCTGCAACTGCTCCTCCTGTCCCGGGTCGCAGGTCCGCTTGGCCATCGAACGGATGCGCTCCACGAGATCCACCAGCTCCGACCCCTCGTGACGCGTAAGGGTGGAGCCGAGCAGGTTCCCCAGGTACCGGACGTCGGCCCGCAGCTGAGCATGGTCGTCGGTCGTGTTCAGCACCAGATCGAAGTTAACGGACTTGGGAAGGCCGCCGCGATGAACTTCTATGAACTCTTCTGGGCATCGCGGCAGCGGATCGGGTCGTCGGGGCCGCCTTCTGCAGCGGTGAGTCGTGGCGGGAGGGTTGCCGGCTCAGTCGTCCCGCCAGCGGACGGCCAGGTCCCGCAGAGGCTGCTCGTACACCTCGGAGTAGGTGGGGAAGGGGTGGATGACGTCTTCGAGCACGTCCAGCATGACCTGGCCTCTGATCGCCAACGTGGCCTCGTTGATCCACTCGTCCGCCCCGGGCCCCCACGCCGCAGCGCCCACCAGCACGCCCCTGTCCATATCGGCAACCAGTTGGAGTGCTCCTGGAGGCGCCCCGTCGGTGAAGGACCGAGCAGTCTGCGACAGGTCCATCGAGGCAGTGCCGGCGTGGACGTGGCGGTCCCGGGCCGCAGCCGCCGTGAGCCCCACGGCGGCCACCGGCGGATCGGTGTAGACCACTCGCGGGATGGCCCTGTAGTCGGCCTCCAGGGGACGTCCCGAAAGGTTGGCAGCGACGATGCGGCCCTGGTAGTTGGCGACGTGGGTCAGCGGAGCCACGCCCGTCACGTCACCGGCCGCCCAGACGCCCGTGGCGCTCTCGACGCGGCAGTGCCGGTCTGTCCGCAGTCCCTTCCCCCCGACATCTATCCCGAGAAGCTCCAAGCCGAGGCCTTCCGCGGCCGGCTTGCGCCCCGTCGCCGCCAGCACCCGGGCCACCTCGTGCTCTCTTCCGTCCTCGGTGGCGAGCCGGGCTCCCGCCGCGCACGGCGTCGCCGACGTCACCTTCGTTCCGGTCAGCACGGTCACGCCGGAGGCGCTGAGGATGCGCTCCATCGCTTCACCGAGCAGAGGCTCCTCGGCGGAGAGCAGCCGCGGAGCCATCTCCAACAGCGTGACCTTGGCGCCGAACGTCGCGTAGACCTGGGCCAGCTCGCACCCGACCGGTCCTCCACCGAGAACGGCCAGGGACCGCGGGATCTCGGGCGACACCAGAGCGCTGTCGCTCGTCCACGTCGGCACGTCGGCCAGACCTTCGATCGGAGGTAGCATCGGCTTGGACCCCGTGGCCACGACCAGGTCTCTACAGGACAGCTCCGTGACAGCCCCTCCCGGCCGAGTGACCTGTACCCTTCCCGGACCCGTGACCCGGCCGGTACCGCGGAAGAGCGACACGCCGAGGCCCCGCAAGTTGTCCGCTGCCGCTGCGTCGTCACCGCTCGAAGTCGTCCGGTCCCGCCTCCGGGCTGCCGCAGCCCAGGCGGCGCCGGGGTCGCCGAGTTCCAGGCGAGTCGATACGGCGCCCTGCTCGTGGGCACGAGACACGACCGAGCGGGTACGGGCGGAGTGGAGCAGTGCCTTGCTCGGGATGCAGGCGACGAAAGGGCACTCCCCCCCCACGCGGTTGGACTCCACCACCGCCACCGAACGGCTCGGCAGGTTCGTGGCGATCCACTCGCCTGCCGACCCACCGCCGAGGACCACGACGTCGAAGCGCTCCGTGTCCCTGGACTCCGTGTCCCTGCGCTCCGTGTCCCTGCGCTCCATGGGCCCGAAGCTAGCTGCGCTCGTGGGGCCCGTCGCGCCGCAAATGGGTTTCGGGGGGGCAGCTCTGACGTTCGTTGAAGCCGGTGGCCGTTCTGGCATCATCTGCAAAAATGAGGCATGTAGTTGCGAGCAGTAGGGCATTAGTGGGACACAACGCGAAAGGGAGGACCATCGAATGTCTGGTTCGGACGTCGAGGGCGTCCCCCGCTGGCTGAGAACCGGTGCAGCGCTGTCGTGGCGGCTCCTGGTGGTGGTGGCGGCTGCGGTCCTGTTGGGGGCGGCGTTCTCCCGGCTCCGGGTGATCATGGTGCCGCTGATCGCTGCGCTGTTCCTGGCGACGATCCTCGCACCGCCGGCCAACTGGCTGCACCGGCGGCGCTGGCCTCGCCTGCTCGCCTCGTGGACGGTATTCCTCGTTGCCGCTGGGCTGATCGCCGTGTTCGTGATCGGCGTCCTGCCCACGGCGAGGAGCGAGTTCGCGACGCTGGGGGTGGATATCCAGCTGGGACTGCAGCGAACCGACACGTGGCTGATAAAGGGCCCGCTCCACCTGTCCGCCAAGCAGGTCAACTCGTTCACGGTCGGTTTGACGAGGACGGTGAAGTCGAACCAGGCGGGTCTCCTTCGGGGCGCCCTGTCGGGGGTGACGGTGGCGGCGGAGATCGCGGCGGGAGTGCTGCTTACTCTGGTGCTGACCTTCTTCATGGTCAACGACGGAGGCAAGATCTTCGCCTGGATGGTCTCCGCCATGGGCTCGGAGAGCCGCTCGCAGCAGCTGGTGCAGCTGGGCAACGACCTGTGGCGGACGGTCACCGGGTACGTTCGCGGAACGGCGTTCAACGGCGCGGTCAACGCGACTGCACTGTCGATCACGCTGATAGTGCTCGGGGTTCCCCTGGTGCTGCCCATTGCGGTGCTGACTGTCATCGGAAGTTTCATCCCGCTCGTGGGAGGGATCGTGTCCGGCCTTCTGGCCGCACTGGTGACCCTTGTGACGAAGGGCCCCCTCGATGCTCTGGTCGTGGTCGGGGCGACGATCCTGATCCACAACATGGAGGGCTACCTGACCGGTCCCCTGATCCTCGGCCGGGCGGTTCGCCTTCATCCCATGGCGATCCTGCTGGTTCTTGCGGCGGGCTCGATCCTGGGCGGGATCGTCGGGGCGTTCATCGCGGTGCCGCTGGCGTCGGTGCTGGTCACTCTGGTCAGCGCCCTGCGCCGCTCGAGGCTGGTCGTCCCCGGACCCGACGGTGCGAGGCCGGTGCCGCCGCCCAACGGGACCGGCATCCAGATGCCCGGAACCGCCGGCCCCGAGTGAGGCGGCGGTTCCGTAACGGGCGCTCTGGCAAGAGAGTGGGGGGCGCAGCCCATGTGGAGACGACTGCGGGCGGCCGCTGCTCACAGGGTTCAGCTGCTCCCGTGCCCCAGTCCGTCGTTCGGAGGTAGCTTCACGTCGGTTGCGAGCGACGAGTGGCCGCCCGAGCCGACTCCGGCGGCGGTGCCGTCGGGAGAATGGTGCACCGGAGCCGGTTCGGCAAGGTCCAGTTGCACCGGGCCGTCGTCGTAGACAACTTCCTCGTGGATGGCTGCGTCACCAACCGCCAGCACCTCGTCCGGCATGCGGAGCGGTATGACCAGGCCTATGAGCTTGAGCAGCACGAAAGTCATCACGCCGTCCCAGACGATGACGATCAGCGCCGCACCTGCCTGGAGCACGACCTGGTACGGGTGGCCGTAGAAGAGGCCGGTTGCCGAGACGCTGGATGTCTTGCCGGTGCCGTAGTAGACGGTCATGGCGGGATCGGCGAGGAACCCGACCATCAGGCCTCCGGCCAGGCCCGCCACTCCGTGGGTGTGGACCACGCCCAGGGCGTCGTCCACCTTGGCGAAGATGCCCTTGCTGCCGAGCACGTTCATGGTGGTCCACGACAGGGTTGACGCAACGGCACCGATGATGATGGCCCCCAGGCCGTTCACGTAGCCGGCCGCCGGGGTTATCGCCACCAGGCCGACGATCATTCCGTTGACCGCTCCGACGAAGGACGGCTTGCGGCGGGTGGTGTAGGTGTCCCACATGACCCACGTCAGCAGCGCCACGGCGGTGGCCAGGTTGGTGTTGAGCACCGCGGCGGAGGCGTCGGGGTTGGCGAAGTAGGGGTCGCCGCCGTTGAACCCGTTCCACCCCATCCAGAGCATGCCGGCACCGACGGCGACAAGCAGCAGGTTGTTGGGTGCCGTGTGCTCCCGGTCACGCTGCAGCCTGGGCCCGATGACTGCGGCGGCGACGAACCCGGAGACTCCCGCTGCCAGGTGGATCACGTAACCGCCGGAGTAGTCGAGCGCGCCCTTTGCCCCCCAGTAGCCGCCACCCCAGAGCATGAACGCGTTGACGGAATACACCAATGTGTTCCACAGCAGGACGAAGGGAACCCAGGCCTTGAAGTTCATACGGCCCAGCACGCTCCCGAGGAACAGCAGCGGGGTGATGCCGGCGAACACGAACTGGAAGTAGACCAGGGACGACTGGGGGAAGCGGAAGTTGGGCATGGCCCCCGACAGGAGGGGGATGTGCGCCCGGGACTGCTCGCCCAGGTGGCCCAGGACGGAGCCGGGGATGCCGACGAAGCTGGACAGGATTCCGGGCCCCAGCTTGAGGGGAGTGCCGAAGCTCATGTCGAACGACCAGAGCACCCACGCCACTAGCACCACGGAAAAGCCGGTGAAGGCCATCATCATGGTGTTCACGGCCCACTTCCGCTGGACGATGCCGCCGTAGAGCACCGCGAGAGCGGGAATGCTCATCAGGCCAACCAGCGTGGCAGCGGTGAGCTGCCACGACACGTCCCCGGCGTTCAGCCAGGCCGGCTGCGAGTGAAGAGCGGCTAGCAAAGTCCCTCCTGTGGTAGCACCGGGCAAGAACGGCAGTGGACCGGAGGGCGCGACGGCCCTCCTCGCCCGGCTCGTGAAAGATGGTCGCTCGCCACTGTTGCGTGCCAGTGACACGAATGTTTCGATCTCGTGAATCTGTCGGTGACTTGGCGGAGGCCCGTTTGTGAAAGGGGATGGTTTGGGAATTGTGCGTCCTCCACTGTCGCCGCCCGAGAGTCGTTCCGCTGCCCGACAGTCGGACGCTCTACCGCTCGGACTGGCCCGTTTGCGGCGAAGAGAGCCTGGAGGAGCAGTCAGGATCGGTCGGACACGCCCGTTCCGCGGGTCGGCCGGTCTCTCTGGTCTCGCTGGCGTCGGGCCGCCAGGGACACGTAGCCCTGCCACAGGGCGGCGGCGAGGAAGAGAACCTGGAAGAGGGCTTCGGGCCCCCAAGGCCCCGCGGCTATCAGCAGGAGGGCTGCGGCGAACGCCTCCCGCCGCCCGCTGGCGGTTGCCAGGACCAGCAGAGCAGACAGAGCGATGCCCTCGACGAGGAAGAATGCGCCGCCCGGACCTGCGGCGGCATGCCGCCCGACGTTGGGCACCCAGAGGACAAGGAAGGATGTGGCGGCGATGACTGCTGCGCCGTAGCCACCCCACTTCTCGTTGGTCGTCAGGCGAACGAGCCACTGCCGGGGCTTTCGTGAGCGCTTTTCCTGCCTCCCGGGGCGGGCGTCTAACTTGCGGCCCGACTGCCTGGTCTTCCGGCGGGCCGTTCCCCTGCCGCGTCTGGGAGAGGACCTTGGCACGCACCGAAGGTACCGGACGCCGATGCCTGCTGGCGAGCGGTCGGTTCGGCCGGCCTGCCTGAGCAGCGTGCTACCTAACGGGGACCGCTTCCGGTCGGCCTTGTGCCGGCCGGGTCGCGGAAGATCGCCGAACGGTAGTAGGCCAGCTCGGCCACGCTCTCTCGGATGTCGTCCATCGCCCTGTGGCCGGTCGCCTTGCGGGGCGCGGCGGAGAGCGCTTCGGGATACCAGCGCCTGCACAGCTCCTTCACCGACGACACGTCGACACTGCGGTAGTGGAGCCAAGCGTCCACCTCAGGCATGTGGGCCACGAGGAAGCTGCGGTCGGTCGCTATGGAGTTACCACAGAGCGGGACGGTACGGGGCTTCGGAATGTGCTGTCGAAGGAATGCCAGGGTCATCTCGCACGCCTCCTGCACCGACGTCTTCGAGGCGACTACCGCGTCGAGAAGGCCGCTGCGGCTGTGCATGCTGCGCACCACGTCCTCCATGGCGTCCAGCTGCTCTGCCGATGCCTGGCACACCACGTCGGGGCCAATCGCCATGATGTTCAGATCGTCGTCCGTGACGAGTGTGGCGATCTCCACGATCACGTTCCGGGCCGGGTCCAACCCCGTCATCTCCAGGTCCATCCAAGCCAGCACTCCCGGCATGTTAGGGGAGCCGCCGGGATGGGGTGCCCTGTCGGCTGGAAGCGCTGTCGGCTGGGGGCCCTGCCGGCTGGAAGCGCTGTCGGCTAGGGTGACCCAGGTGGCGGATGCAGGGCCTGCAGGCGCGTCGGGGGCAGGTGCGGAGGTGCCTACGATGCGGTCGTCCGGCGTCACGGTGCCGGTCCTGAAACTGTCCCCCGGCGCCGCGCCGCCGTCTTACGCCCACAGCGACGACGGGGCGGCCGACTTGCGTTCGGCGGAAAAGGTCGAGCTGCCCCCCGGCGGAGGCAGGGCGAGGATCAGGACCGGCATTGCGATAGCGTTGCCCGACGGCTATGCCGCCCTGCTGCTCCCCCGATCGGGATTGGCCGCCAAGCACGGCGTCACGTGCCTGAACGCACCGGCCCTGATCGACGCGGGATACCGCGGGGAGCTGGAGGTGCTGCTGGTCAACACCGACCCCACCTCGCCCTACGTAGTCGAGGAGGGAGACCGGATCGCTCAGTTGATGGTGCACAAGGTGGACCATGCGGCGTTCGCTCCGTGCCGGTCGCTGCCGCCGGGATCGAGGAGTGGCGGCTTCGGGCATACCGGGCGTTGAGCCGACCCTTCTCCGAAGCGTCTGGTCGGCCCGTTGGCGCCAGCACGGCGACGGTTCGGCCGGTGGTGGGTGTGGACGCCGGCTTCCTGTCACTGGAGACCGGTCGCATGCCGCTGCACGTCACCGCCGCATGCCTGCTCGAGGGCCCGGCCGGACAAGCCGACAGGTGCTTCGACGAGCTGCTGGAGCGCCTCGATCGGCTGGTACGGAGCAGGCCGCTGCTGCGGCTCGGGGTGCAC
This sequence comes from Actinomycetes bacterium, assembly GCA_021795215.1. GTDB lineage: Bacteria > Actinomycetota > Acidimicrobiia > Acidimicrobiales > JAKAOS01 > JAJYPS01. Next base: position 10,240 of record JAJYPS010000056.1, on the reverse strand, counting down.
AGGTCGCCTTTGGGCCTGCACAATCCTTGGTGGGTCGAGTGGAGATCCGTCGATCCTGCTCGCCACGTGAGCCGGATGCTCGCCAGCGGTGACCGCCCGGAGGACGTCGAACGGACCGCCGCGTCCGTGCTGACCATCCCCATGCGGATGGACAGGCCGTTGTGGGACCTGTGGCTGGTGGAGAGCCGCAAGGCAGGAGTGGCGACCACCCGTGCGCTGGTGATGAGAGCTCACCACGCGCTGTCCGATGGCCTGGCCGGGATCGAGGTGGTGGCAGGACTGTTCGATGCCGCACTGTTCGATGCCGCTCCCGCGGCGGGCAGGAACGGCCAGCCTGGCACAGCTCCGGCTGAGCGCCGGGTCTGGTCTCCAACCGGCGGCAGGCCAGGAGGGCGGCTGCCAGGAGGGCGGCTGCCGCGGCATCAGCCCGAAGATGCCGCCCCCCCTTCTGCGGTTCCATCGGTAGCCGCCATGCTCGCCTACGAGATGGTGGGATTGGCGTTCCGCCCTGTCGTGGCCGGCGTGGCGTTGCGCCACACCGCGTCGGCGGTGTTCCGCGCGGGGCGCACGTGGTCGGCGTTGGAGGACGGGTCCAAGAAGTGCGGCGGCGGCTGCGACCGTCGCGACGGGGCAGCCGCGCGCGTCTCGAACCGAGTCCCGCGAACCCTGTTCAACCGGGCCATCACGGCCAGGCGGGAGGTGTCGTTCTCGAGAGTGGCCGTTTCGGACCTGAGAGCGGTCCGCCGCCGCGCCGGCGTGGGCTTGAACGATGTCGTGCTGGCCCTCTGCTCGGGTGCGGTCCGTGCATACCTGCTGGACCGCTCGGCTCTTCCTGCCCGGTCGCTCGTCGCTCTGGTGCCGCTGGCGCTCAGGGCGGACACAGGTCGGGACGGGCTGCGCAACCGAGTCGGCGCGGTGCAGGTTCCCTTGGCTACCGAGCAGGCTGATGCCCTAGAGCGCCTCGGCCGGATCGGCGCGTTCACCGCCTCCGCCGGTGGCCGCCCGGCTGTCACGGCTGGCCTCGCCTCGGAGTGGCTCGACGTGTTCAGCCCAGCAGCGGCGTCCCTGGCTTCGAAGACGGCTTCCGCTCTCAACCTGTTCGACCACGTCCCACTGCCGTTCAACCTGGTCGTGTCGGCCGTGCCCGGACCACGGGCGAAGTTGGCCCTTGCGGCCACGGAGCTCGACGCCATCCACCCTCTCGGCCCCGTCGTCGAAGGTGCCGCCCTGAACATCACGGCGGTCAGCTATGCCGGCAAGTTCCATTTCGGCGTCGTCAGCTGTCCCGATGTGGTCGACGATGCGAAGTCCATAGCGGAACGCCTGCCGCTGGAGCTGGATGGGCTGCTGGCCGCCACGTCGACGCGCTAGAGTCGTGCCTAGACAGCGCGGACGTGGCTCAGTGGTAGAGCATCACCTTGCCAAGGTGAGGGTCGCGGGTTCGAATCCCGTCGTCCGCTCCAAAAGGTCTGCATCCTTTTCCGGATTCTTGGGATTCCAACGGGATCGTGCCCTCCGTCGGTGGGCTCATCGTGGACGATCGGGAGCCACGCTCAGACGCACGACTATCCTCCGTCGGAGGCGATCGTCTGGCCGGTTACCCAGCCTGCTTCGTCGGTGACCAGCTACGCCACGAGCTTGGCCACGTCTGCAGGCGTGGACCAGCGCCCGCCCGGAGACCTCCCTGCGACGACCTTCGTAGTCTCGGGCGTAGTCTCGGGATCGGCGTAGCCGGTGTTGCTCGGTCCCGGATCGACGCAGTTCACGTTGATGCCACGCGGCATCAGCTCCACGGCGAGGGACTTGGTCAGCCCGTGGAGGGCAGCTTTCGTGGCCGCCCTTCACCAATTTTGCCGACCTACAGGTACCGTGCCAGTCTCAGTCCCGAGAACGCCCAACGAGCCGAAGCCGGGAAGAAGTTACGGTATGTGGGGCGGATGTGCCCTGTGGGCGTGACGCAACTGCCACCGCGCAGCACCTGCTGGTTGACCATGAACTTGCCGTTGTACTCCCCGACCGCGCCGGGAGCGGGGGAGAAGCGGGGGTACGGGACGTACGGGCTGGACGTCCACTCCCAAACGTCGCCGAACATCTTCGCCACCTTCGCACGGCTGCTACCGTCCGCTGCCCCGGTCCGGAGATCTACCAGGCCTGAGGAGCCGTCCCGACCGAAGGAGGCGGCGGTGGGATGCAGCAGACCTGATTCCAGGAGGTTGCCCCGTACCGGTTGCTCCACTGCGACGGACTCCCACTCCGCCTCGGTAGGCAGGCGGGCGCCTGCCCAGCGGGCGTAAGCGTCCGCCTCGTAGTAGCTGACGTGGCTGACAGGCTCGGAGAGATCCAACCGCCTCCGGCCTCGCAGTGTGAACAGCTCCCAGCCGCCGGCCCCGTCCGGACGCCAGTAGCTCGGACAGGTCCAACCGTTGGAGTTGACCGCCGCCCATCCCTCCGATAGCCACAGCTCCGCCCGCGCGTACCCACCGTCGTCCATGAACGCCAGCCACTCACCGCAGGTCACCGGGGCCTGCGACAGTGCGAACGGCTCCAGGTAGGCATCGTGTCGCGGGCATTCGTTGTCGAAGGAGAAACCGTTGGTGGTCCCGTTGCCGCCGTCCGTCCCGATCGCCACCAGGCCCCCAGGATGTTCCATCCACTCCGGCTCGCTTCGGGCCGGCTCGCCCGGAGCCGTCGACCGGCCGTGCCCCGGTCCTTCTCTCGGTGTGCGTTCGACGTCGCCGACGCATTCCGACAAAGTAGCCCAGGTCGGCAACGCAGCTCCCGGCGCAGGCTTCGGAGGGCCACCTCCGAGACCGGGGCCGAGCTCGGGTAGGTACGCGGGAGAAAGGGGATTGCACGACAGCACGTGCTTGATGTCCATCAGCAGCAGCTCCTGGTGCTGCTGCTCGTGGTTGAGACCCAGTTGCACCAACGGCTCGACGCCCGGCGCCAGATCGGTTGCCAGTAGGTCCGACATCGCCCGATCGGCGTACGCCCTGTAAGAGGCGATCCGCCCTGCTCCAGGCCTGGACAGGTTGCCACGGGCGGGGCGGGGATGCCTGCTGCCCACCTGTTCGTAGTAGGAGTTGAACAGGTACCCGTAGGCGGGGTCGAACTCGGAGTAGCCGGGCAGGTGCGGACGGAGCAGGAACGTCTCGAAGAACCACGTCACATGGGCCCTGTGCCACTTCGTCGGGCTCACGTCGGGCATCGTCTGGACTGTCTGATCCTCGGGCGACAGCGGCTCCGCCAGCGCCTCCGTCGCCCGCCTTACTTCGTGGTAGCGACTTTCCAGCGAAGTCCAACGCAGGTCGGTAGCAGTCACCGTTCCACCATTCCCAGTGCGACGCGCGCTGATGCCCGGCCGGCGGCAAGGCTGGACCGAAGACTGGAGTCGGTCAAGACGCCTGCTCTTGCTCTCCCCCCTCCGCCAGGTGCTTGCGCACCTCGCTCATGTCGATCTCCTTCGCCTGGCTGATGAGTTGCTCGAGGCTCTGCTCCGGCAAAGCGCCCGGTTGTGAGTGCAGCATCACTCGCTCCCGGATGACCGCCAGAGTCGGGATGGACTGCACTTCGAACGCCGCAGCCAGTTCCGGCTGCGCCTCGGTGTCCACTTTTGCGAACACGATGTCGGGATGCCGCTCGGACGCTCCCTCGAAGATTGGAGCGAACATCCGGCAGGGGCCGCACCATGCCGCCCAGAAGTCGATAAGCACGAACTTGTCGTCCGTCACCACCGAATCGAACGTGTCGGCAGTCAGTTCAACGGTTGCCATGGGGCGCCTCCTCCTGGTCGGGAGCCTTTACCGGCCGCAGGGGCCGTTCGGTCCCCCTAACAACGCGACCCACCTGGAACGTATTCCCCGTCGTGGTCCCCTCGAAGCACCAACTCGCCCCTTGGAAGCACGCATACGGGCGAACAGGGCCGGGCGGTGCGGTGGCGGTCAGTAGCGCCCGAGCTTCTGGATCTCCTCCCGGATGGCAGCGATGGCGTTGGCGGCGTCGACCGCGGTCATGCTCGACGGCAGCAGGCACGGTTGAACTTCGAGCACCTGCACCAGGTCGTCCGGCCCCAGGGGCTGTTCGGCCAGGGAGGCAAGGCAGTCGGCAGCCTTCAGGGTGGCGAGCAGCGGCTTGGGGGGGGCCAGCGGATCGTGGTGCGACGCGACCGCCCGCCAGATCTCGTCGGGGAAATCCCACCGACGGAGGGCCTCGGCGCCCAGGTCGGCGTGGTCCACCCCCCAATGCAGCCTTTCCAGTTCCACCTGCAACTGGTCGTCCAGCTCCGCCTGCTCGCGGACCGCCAGGTACGCCATCTCGTCGTCGTTCCGCAGCAGGACCGCCCCGAGGTCGTGGACCATGCCGACACAGAACGCCACTCCCGGCTCCGCGCCGAACCGGGGAGCTATCATCCCCGCGGCCACGGCGCAACGAACCGAGTGGTCGAGCTCGGCGCCAGCCTCGTCGGCCGCCTGCACCAGTGCCGACGCAGCGAGTCCGCGCAGCGTCAGCGCGCCCAGCAGCGACACCGCGAGGTGGAGCTGGCGGACTTCGCCCCGCAACCCGTAGTAGCTGGAGTTGGCCATTCTCATAATCCTGGCCACCAGAACCGGGTCGCTGCTCGCCGCGTGGGCGATGTCCGCGGCGTCCGACCCGTCGTCCTGGATCGTGGAGAGCACGGCCAGGGCGGCCTGCCGATGTGGCGACAGCTTGCCCAGGTCCGCCAGTAGCGACTGGACTACGTCGGTCTCACCCACGGCGCCGCGCCGCCTTCTGCGCGTACATCGACCGGTCCGCTTTCTCCAGCAGCGACGTGGGACCGTCTTCCCGCTCCGCCAGGACGTGGCCGAACGACGCGGTCATGCGGATCGAAGCGCCACCCAAACAGGTGGGCTCGTCCATCGCGCCGTGCAGCTCCATCTGCACGTAGTCGGCGTCCTGGTGGCTGCACACCCCTGGCGCCAGCACCACGAACTCGTCCCCGCCCAGCCGGTAGACGGTATGGCCTGGCCGGGCCGCCATGCGCAGCCTGCCGGCCATCTCCTGAAGCAGGCGGTCCCCGGCGAGGTGACCCAGCGTGTCGTTGATGTGCTTGAACCGGTCCAGGTCGCAAAGGACCAACGCCAGCCCGCAGAGCTCGCCGGTCGCCAGGCCCCGGCACGCCACCTCCAGAGCGTTGTCCAGAGCCGACCGGTTCGGCAGGCCCGTCATGGGGTCGTGGTTGGCGGCGTATTGAAGCTGCTGTTGAAGCGTTATCGACTCCGTCACGTCGTCGATCGTGCCGACGAACGAAGCCGCCCCGTCCGGACCGATCACACCGGACATGCCGATGTTGCACTGCCTCAGCTCCCCCGATGCCGTCAGCAGGCCCACCTGGCAGCTGACCTGAGAGCCGTCCAGGGCTCTGACCATTGCCTGTCGCACGACCTCCAGGTCGCTCGGATCGACGAAGTCCTGCCAGCCCAGTCCCAACAGCCGTTCGGCGGGCACTTTGCACAACGCCGCGCAGTGGTCGTTCACGTACTGCAGCCGCAGGCCGGCCTCCGACAGGAAGATCCCCACCGGCGCCCGGTCAGCGAGGACCCAGAACCTCTCCTTGAACGCCCTGGCCTGCCGGGCATCCAAGGAAGAGTCCCGAGGATGGGCCAGCTCCAGCATCCAGTCCTCGTGGCCGCCGTCCGTGCCGCACGGCACCTGGCGGGCCAGCATGTCGACCGCCGCTCCCGAGGCGTGTGTCACCGTCACGTCGCTCTCCGTGGAGCGCAACGGCTGGTCGGCCTTTATGCCGGGACACAGGTCCGCCACCGCCGTGCCGGTCAGCTGGCTCTCCGAATAGCCCACCAGGGAAGCCATCGCCCTGTTGGCCCACGCCACGTGGCCGGCTCGCACGAGTAGCAGCCCCCGGTCCACCAAGTGGTTGTAGGCCACCATCAGCGCCGCATTGTCACCTCGGTCCAGCCACGGTTTCTTCACGTCGCCCTCGGGTCTTCCCGTGCCGCATAGCTCCTGACAGCTTCTCTGTCAGTCCTGTCGGCCACCCGGGCGCTTCACTGGAGCGACAATCGGAATGGCCGTGGCATTGGGGGAACGCGCCGAACACCAGCCAGGTCCCCGCGGTGCTGACAGCGTCCGATGCCCACTTCCACCCGAGCTCCGGTCCGAGCGAGCCCCGCGCCCTCGAGGGGGGACCTCGGCTCAGGAGCCTGGAGCAGCCCTGCCGGCCGATGGGGCGGCGGGGGAGGATCGACCTCACTGACCGACCTGCCTGTCACCTGCAGCTCCAGGTGCGGTGGATGGTGGACTGGCGCTCGGCAGCGCTGCCCCGGTTCGGTTGTGGTCCGGACACGCCGCTCCTACCAGCTGCGGTCCAGCGGCCTTCCTTCGGCATACCCGGCCGGAGTCTGGACTCCGATCACGGCTCGCTCGGTCAGGGAGGAAAGGTCGTGAGCCCCGGCGTAGGAGCACGCGCTGCGCAGTCCCGCCACCGTGGCGTCGATCAGGTCCTCCACCCCCGGCATCTCGGGGTCGAGGTACATCCGAGCGGTCGATATGCCCTCCTCGAAAAGGGTCTTCCGGGACCGCTCGTACGGAGTGTCCTCCAGGTTCCGCTGGCGCACGGCCCTCGCCGAGGCCATGCCGTAGCTCTCCTTGAACAGCCTCCCCGAGTTGTCCCGCTGCATGTCTCCCGGCGACTCGTAGGTCCCGGCGAACCACGAGCCGATCATCACGTTCGACGCGCCCGCAGCCAGCGCAAGCGCGACGTCCCTCGGATGCCGGACGCCGCCGTCCGCCCACACGTGCTTCCCAAGCGCCGCCGCTTCCCGGGCGCACTCCACGATCGCGGACAGCTGCGGCCGACCGACGCCGGTCATCATGCGGGTCGTGCACATCGCTCCGGGGCCGACCCCCACCTTCACGATGTCGGCGCCGGCACCGACCAGGTCTCTCACTCCTTCCGCGGAGACCACGTTGCCGGCCACCACCGGGACCGGCGGCACGGTCGAGCGCACCGACGCGACGGCGCTCAGCATCCGCTCCTGATGTCCGTGAGCGGTGTCCAGCACGATCACGTCGGCACCCGCTTCGGCCAGCGCCGCAGCCTTCGCCTCCACGTCGCCGCTGATCCCGACCGCCGCTCCGATCCGCAGCCGCCCGGCAGCGTCGGTGGCCGGAGTGTAGAGAGTGGCTCGCAGGGCCGCCTTCTGGGTCAGGACGCCCACCAACCTGCCCGACCGATCGACCACCGGAGCCAATCTCCGATGGGCCGAATGGAGCCGCTCGAAGCACTCCTTCGGGTCCAGTCCAGCCGCAAGCGTGAAGACCTCCGGCGTCATCACCTGCCGCAGCTGGGTGAAGCGGTCCACTCCGGTGCAGTCCGCCTCGGTCACCACTCCTACGGGAAAGTCGGAGTCCGTCACGATCACTGCCCCGTGGGACCGCTTGGGGAGCAGACCGAGCGCGTCTCCGACGGTGTCCGTCGGCTCCAACGTGAGTGGCGTGTCGTGGACCGGATGGCGGCGCTTCACCCATGCGATCACTTCTGCGACCACGTCGAGCGGTATGTCCTGAGGGAGTATCGCCATCGCTCCGCGCCGCGCCACCGTCTCGGCCATGCGCCGGCCCGCCACTGCCGTCATGTTCGCCACCACGATCGGTATTGTCGTGCCCGATCCGTCGACGGTGGACAACTCCACGTCGAGCCGTGACGCCACCGACGAGCGGCGAGGTAGCAGGAAACAGTCGTCGAACGTGAGCTCCGGTCCCCCCGGCAACCCCTCCAGGAACCTCATCCGGCGCCCACCGAGGCGAAGGTCAACTCCTCGCCTTGCCGCGAAGCACAGCCCAGGCAGCTCCTGCCCCGCCGGCCCCGATCCACGAGCCGGCCATGCTTCCCAGGCACTGGACCGCCTCCCGGTCCGAAGACGCCGCCTCGGACACCACCCCGGCCCCTGCCAGCACAGCGGCCAGCGCCACCAGCAGGCCAAGGCGGACCCAGCGGTCGCTCCCTCCTCCCGAGCTCCCGTCCCATCCGCCGTCGCCCCCAGGCGGCCTCCCGGGAAAGCGACCCGCAGATCCCAGGCGTCGGCCGGCCGACCGGCCGGGCTCGGAGGACGCTCTCCGTTCGACCACGGCAAGGCCGTTGGTCATCGGATGGCCACCGGATGGCGGGGACCGTCGGTTGCCGGCCGGTCGCCGGTTGCCGGCCCGGCGTCGGTTGCGCTCCGGGGACCGGTCGCTGCCAAGATGCGGGCTCGCACGCTAAAGCGAGAACCTGATCACCATCGCCGCGCCGAAGACGAGGCAGTAGGCGGCGAACGGCCATAGACGGTTGTGCTCGAAGTACCGCATCAGAAAGCGCGTCGACAGGTATGCGGCGACGGCTGCCGCCAGTCCGCCCAGCACTGCCTGGCCCTGGACCGAGCTGCCAACCGGGCCGAACAGCTCCGGCAGCTTGTAGACGCCCGCGGCGAGGATGATGGGAGTGGCCAGGAGGAACGAGAAGCGCGCCGAGTCCTCGTAGTCCAGGCCCCGCAGCAGACCTGCGACCATCGTGATGCCCGATCGGCTGATGCCTGCCAGCAGGGCCAGCACCTGCGCCGTGCCGATCACGCCCGCCTCTTTGAACTCCAGTGTCGCCAGCTGGCGGTGGTTCGCCACCGCCGAGCGGGAGCGCCGGGCCCTGCTCCGGTGCTCCGCCTTCAGCCTTGCGCGGTCGCCCACCAGCAGGATCAGCCCGTTGACCATCAGGAACAGGGCGGCTGCGATCGGCGTCGCGAACAGCACCCGGAACAGGTGCTCGAACAGCAGGCCCATCAGGCCCGCCGGTATCGTCGCTATGCCGAGCAGCCACGCGAGCCGCTCGTCGGCCGTCTCGATCCTCCGCTTGGCGAGGGTGCGGAAGAACGCTCCGATGATCCTGGCCCACTCGGACCGGAAGTAGACGAGCAGGGCCAGGGCGGTGCCGACGTGCAGCGCCACCACGAACGCCAGGAAGAACGACCCGTGAGTGGCCAGTTGCGCCTTCACCAGGTCGTGCCATCCGAACAGGGCAGGGAAGAGGACGGTATGGCCGAGGCTCGAGATGGGGAAGAGCTCGCTTACGCCTTGCAGGAGCCCGAGGACGAGAGCTTGGAAGTAGCTGAGGTGGCCGATCGTGTGCGCGGGGTGCATGACCGACCGAGGGTACGCGGCGGTGGTGAACTTCGCACGTTGGCCACGTGACGGTAAGGTTGCGCGGAGCTTAACGAACGGTTGCCGGAAGCCCTCCGATAACGGGGACAGCGGCCGCCGTCGGGGGTACACTGCGCCCGTTCGTCGGCAGATCCTTGGGGGGAAGATGCGTTCTGGTGCTGGAGTGGTACGTGCGACGATGGTCACGGGAAGCCTCGCGCTGCTGGCCTCAGCCTGTGGCACGAGTGCGACGGGCACGTCGGGCGGAGGCTCCTCCACCGGCGCCTCGACGGCACCGAAGCAGATCACGGTGGGAACGCTGTACTCGGGTTCCGGCTCGTTCGCCACGTCCTCGATGCCGGAGTATGCAGGACTGCAGTTCTGGGTGAAGCACGAGAACGCCAAGGGGGGCGTGTTCGTGAAGGCCTTCCACAAGCGCATCCCCGTCAAGCTGGTCGCCTACAACGACCAGAGCTCGCCTACGACCGCAACGACGCTCTACAACCAGCTCGTGACGCAGAACAACGTCGACGTACTGGTGTCCGACTTCGGCTCGGTGCTGACCGCTCCGGCGGTGGCGATCGCGAAGGAGCACAAGCGGGTGCTGTTCGACCAGTCCGGCACCGGGACGGCGTTCTTCACGCCCAACAACCCCTACATCGTGCTGTGCGACCTGCCCACCTCCGCCATATGGCCCAAGTCGCTGGTGGGGTTCCTCCACGCCAAGCACATAACCAAGGTGGCCATGGTGTACGGAAGCAACGAGTTCGACGCCTCCCAGGCGAACACGGTGCGCACCGGTCTGGCTCGGTACCACGTCACGCCGGTCTACGACCAGAGCGTTCCCACGTCGACGAGCGACTACACGACCATCGTGCACAGCATGGCCGCCGCACATCCCCAGGCGGTGCTCGAGCTGGGCTACCCCCCGAACGACATCGCGTTCCTGCAGGCGGTCGCCGCTTCGGGCACCCACTTCCCGATGACATTCACGGCTTTCCCGGGGCAGCTGCACCACCTGATCGAGCAGAACGTGGGCCAGAAGGGCATGTCCTACACCTTCTCCTACGGC
>JAJYPS010000138.1 GCA_021795215.1 Actinomycetes bacterium | reverse complement strand
CGACGGAGCGTCAGGACTCTGCTGGCCAGGACTCTGCTGGTCAGGACTCTGCTGGTCAGGACTCTGCTGGTCAGGACTCTGCTGGTCAGGACTCTGCCGGCCAGGACTCTGCTGGTCAGGACTCTGCCGGCCAGGACTCTGCCGGCCAGGACGACACAGCTCCCACGGCCCCCCCGACCGCTCCGGCGCCCAAGCGGCGGACCCGGAAGAAGGTGGCGCCAGAGACCCAAGCGCCAGAGACCCAAGCGCCAGAGACCCAAGCGCCAGAGACCCGAGCGATCACCGCTTCGCAGTCTCCTACCGGGCACCAGGACTCTGCCGGCCAGGAGTCTGCCGGCCAGGACTCTGCCGGCCAGGACTCTGCCGGCCAGGACTCTGCCGGCCAGGACTCTGCCGGCCGGGACGACACAGCTCCCACGGCCCCCCCGACCGCTCCGGCGCCCAAGCGGCGGACCCGGAAGAAGGCCGTCCAGTCGGTTGAGGCTGTCGAAGCGGCCCTCCCGGCCGAGCCTGCCGTCGCCGAGAAGCCAACTGCGGAGAAGCCAACTGCGGAAGGGCCCCCAGGGCTGGTGGGGGTCGAGCAGGCTCCCCGCCCGGCGCCGAAGCGACGGGTCCGCAAGGCGGCCGTTGCTCCCGCCTCCGTGAGCCCGGAGCCTGGGGTTCCGGCCGCCGTCGAGCAGACCCCGGCAACCGAGCAAGGCGGTGCTACGCCGCCCCCTGCGCCCAAGCGTCGGACACGGAAACGGGTCACGACGACAGCGGGGGTGCCGGAAGATGGCGAGGGCAGCTGACCAGGCGGGCCTGGGCACAACCTGTTGAGCCCGAGAACGGCACCTTCTCTGCGAGCTCTTGTGCTGGTCGGCTCGGCCGCCACGATCCTGCTGCTGGTTGCTGCACTGGGAGCATTCGTATCGGGGAGCCCACTTCCGGCTGACGAGCTCCTGGTGGCTGCCGTCGCCTCGGTTCTGTCGACCGCGTCGACATCTCGGCCTGCTCGCTGACCCCGGGCGACTCCGACCAGGAGCAGCGTCTATGGTCCTGTGCCGTGCGCCCCGAACAGCTGCTCCCGCACCGGCCGCCGTTCCTGCTGGTGGACGAAGTGGTCGAGATCGATCCCGGGCGCTCGGCGAAGGGCTACTGGAAGTTGACGGGGGAAGAGGACTTCTTCTCGGGCCACTTCCCGGGACGCCCGACGCTTCCGGGTGTGCTGATGGTGGAGTCGATGGCCCAGGTGGGGGCGGCGGCCGCACTGGCCGACGAGCGTTACGCCGGTTCGCTCCCCCTCTTCGGAGGGATCGAGAAGGCTCGTTTTCGCCGTCAGGTGGTCCCCGGCGACACGTTGGAGCTGGATGTCGAGCTGGAGCAGATGTCGTCGATGGCGGGCCGGGGCCGGGGCCGGGCGACCGTGGGTGGGAAGTTGGCTTGCGAGGCGAGGCTGTTGTTCGTCGTAACTCGACCCACATGAGACTTGCCACCTGGAACGTCAACTCGCTCAACGTCCGCATGGGGAGGGTGGAGGAGTGGCTGGCTTACGCGAAGCCGGACGTGCTGTGCCTCCAGGAGACCAAGCTGGCCGACGAGAAGGTGCCCACGCTCTCCCTGTCGGCTCTCGGCTACGAAGTGGCGCACAGCGGGGCCGGCCAGTGGAACGGAGTGGCGATCCTGTCCCGCATCGGCCTGGAGGACGTTGCGACCGAGATGGCGGGAGACGTCGGAGGAGAGAGGTCCAGGGGCCGGTTCGTCAGTGCACGCTGCGGGGGGCTGGAAGTCGCTTCGGTGTACGTTCCGAACGGGAGAAGCGTCGGCAGCGAGCACTACTTGGGCAAGCTGGAGTGGCTGTCCTTGTTGGAGCACCATCTGGAGTCTGCGTCGCCCAAGCCGGTCCCCTTGGCGGTATGCGGCGATTTCAACGTTGCTCCGGACGACCGGGACGTGTGGGACCCGACCGCGTTCGTCGGCGCCACGCACGTGAGCGACGCCGAGCGGGAGGCGCTGCAGCGGCTGCTGAAGCTGGGGATGGTGGATGCTTTCCGGCTTTGCCACCAGGAGAGTGGCCTCTACTCGTGGTGGGACTACAGAGCGGGCAGCTTCCACAAGCATCTCGGAATGAGGATCGACCTGATCCTCATCAGCGAAGGGCTGGCGGCGGGCGTCCGCTTCGCCGTGGTCGACCGCAACGCGAGGAAAGGCCGCCAGCCGTCCGACCACGCTCCGGTGCTCGTCGACTTCGACCTGTGACAACGGGGACCCCGCCCCTGCCCGGTAGTCCCGTCGCACCGTCGGCGCTGGTCCGGGACGGGATCAGCAGAGCCGGCCGCGGATCTTTCCCAGGCCGCTGCCGAGCGCTTCGCGCAGCTGGGTATGGGTGCAGCCGGTACGGTCCCGTATCTGCTTGACGGTCAGCTCCGGGCCGCCGATGCCGTAGCGACCCGCTATGACAGCCTTCTCCAGAGGAGTCAAGCCGTCCAGCAGGTGTCCCAGCGCGTGGTGAAGGTCCATCAGGTCCTCGTCGATCTCAGACGACGGATCAGCCACATCGTCCGCTCCGTCGGGATAGGGCCATCCGTCCTCTTGTTCCTCCCAAGCGGCGTCGATTTTGGTCATGGTCCCGTTGTCGCGCCGGCCGACGGGCCAGTCAAGGTGGAACTGGATGGAACGCCCAGCAGGCGGCGCAGGGACTGCACCTGCTGCCGACCCGAGCGGCCGTAGGCCACGCTCTGGTCCGTCCGGCGCTCGCCTGTCGGCAGATGGGCCACGAACGGCGACGGCAGCGTCCGGCCCTGCACCGACCGGCCCTGTACCAGGCCGGAGTCTCCGAACCATGTGCAGTGCAGCTCCCTGGCGGCCCGGGTCATGGCCACGTACACCAGGCGGCGCTCCTCTTCCAGCACGGGTCCTTCCGAACCGGCGAGGGGAACGACTCCGTCGACCATTCCGACCAGCACCACGACCGCCCACTCCAGGCCCTTCGACCGGTGGAACGTCAGCACGTCCACCCCTCGCCCTCCCGCTTCACCGGCGACGGCGATGCCTGCCTCCGCCAGTGCTTCTCGAACCGGCACCAACTGCGCGTTCGTCCGAGCGAGAACCGCGCAGTCGCCTGGCTGGTGGCCTCGACCCACGGCGTCGGTCAGCAGCCCCGCTACCCCCCTGGCTTCGGCCCGTTCGTCGGCGTAGCAAGTCAGCGTCGGTATCGGACCAGGTTCGGCGCGAGCGGTCGATGGCGGATGGCTGCTCCAGGCGGCTCCTCCTTCGTCGTCGCTCTGCATGGTTCCTCCGTCCAGCGCTGCCGTCGCGCAGGCCAGCACCTGCGGCGTGCATCGCCAGTTGTCGTTCAGATGCAGCAGCGTGGTCGTCGGCCGGGCGGCGAACTGCGCCAACTGATCCGGCGCAGCGCCGTTCCAGCCGTAGATCGCCTGCCGAAGGTCGCCCACCACGCACACGTCGTCCCGGCCGCCCAGCCAGGCGTCCAAGAGCCTCCACTGGGCTGGGTTCAGATCCTGCGCCTCGTCCACGAACAGATGCCGGAACCGCCATCTCTGAGCCCCTGCGAAGAGCGGGTCCCCCTCCATCGCGTCCGCACACATCTCCACCAGGTCGTCGAAGTCCACCACGCCACGCTTGCGTTTGCGTCGCTCGTAGCTCTCGAACAGCTCTGCAACCAGCTCCGTCGTCAGAAGCAGAGGTCCGCGACGTACATCCGTCTTCGCCGCCGCGGCGTAGGCAGTCGAATCGACAGACCGCGCCTTGGCCCACGAGATCTCCGCCGACAGCTCAGCCGACGCGTCCTCCAGGTACCCCGGTGAGGCCCCTGCAGCCACGCCGGACTCTTCCACCACACACCTCAGGAACGCCGGGCGGTTCTTCAGCACTGCCGCCGGGCGCCGGGAGGCGTCCGCCCACCGCCTTCGCAGCTGCGCCAGGGCTACCGAGTGGAACGTGCCGGTGGTCACCCCGGCACCCATGCCGAGCCCTTTCAGACGATCCGCCAATTCCGTTGCGGCCCTCGACGTGAACGTCAGAGCGAGCGTATGCCCCGGCTCCGCCGTACCGTGTGCCACTCTCCACGCGATCCTGCGGGACAGGACGCCGGTCTTGCCCGAACCTGCTCCGGCAAGGATGCAGACGGGCGACTGCGGGCATGTGACGGCCGTCCGCTGCTCGACCGACAGTCCGGCCAGCAGGGTGTCGTTCACCCCGGCCAGCAGGGTGTCGTTCACCCCGGCCAGCAGGGTGTCGTTCATCCCGGAGCGCAGGGTGTCGTTCACCCCGGAGCGCAGGGCGTGCATCACCGGCTCTCCGGCAGAGTCCCGTCCACCTCCTGACCGTACCGGCCGGGTGCGCCCGCATGGTGGACCGGCCCCGGTGGATGGAGCCCCGGCCCGGCCCCGGCCCCGGCCCCGGTGGATGGAGCCCCGGCC
>JAJYPS010000137.1 GCA_021795215.1 Actinomycetes bacterium | reverse complement strand
CCGATCAGCACGGCACCAGCGGCAGGCATTCATGTGAGATCGTCAACAAGCCACGCTGCCCACCACGACGCCACGGATCAGTCACGAGAGCCAGGAACGGACCCTTGACTTTGTGAATCACCCTGGGTTAGGGTTCCCCGCGTCCGGCTCTTGGCCGTGGTGCCCATAGTGGTGGCCCTGTCTTCGCTCGGCATGGGCGCTTCGGTGGTGCACGCCGGCATGGCAGCTATGGTTGCTTTGGCTGCTGTGGCGATCGTCTCCCTGGTAGCGCTGCCGCGTATTGGAGATGGCGAGCAGCACGGTGAGAGCAACGCCAAGAGGAAGTGGTGAAGCGCTCGGACTGCTCCGGCGAGGCGTCGAAAGGCGGTTAGGCAGGTGCCTGCTGCATGGCCTCGAGTTCGTGAGATGCATCGCATCGAGGGAAATGGCACACGCGTGTACGGATCACATATGCTCAGCCGCCCGTGGGCGACTTTCGGTTCCCGCGGTGTAGCAGCGCCATGCCTGGGAATTCGGACCGATATGGCTTCCGGTTTACCTTGTGGCCGTTTTCCCTATTTCTGATACCCCTCATGTGGGGCATAATCAGCATCGAAGT
Organism: Actinomycetes bacterium; assembly: GCA_021795215.1. Classification (GTDB taxonomy): domain Bacteria; phylum Actinomycetota; class Acidimicrobiia; order Acidimicrobiales; family JAKAOS01; genus JAJYPS01. Next base: position 3,841 of record JAJYPS010000137.1, on the reverse strand, counting down.
TGGCGGATATCCCTTTTCTCGAATTGTCGGCATCGTGTCGATCGTTTGTGCCCTCGTCGTCGGCCGGGCGTTTCGCCGACAGGACCGCCGCCGTCGTTCAAGGTCCAACTGAGGCGTTCGCTTCTGCTCGTTGGATCCGGCGGGGTGGGACGATAGTTCGGTCGCATGGGGCCTACGCTCGGGGCGGGAGGGGCCGAGCCGCCCCGAGCGGGGCCGAGCCGCCCCGGCGGTGCCGACTCCTCGGGCTGCCTCAGGCCAGCCGGGTCATCTCCACTTTGACGTCCAGCTGCTCTACCGGACCCCCCTGGTAGACGCCGCGGATCGGTGGCACGTCGGCGTAGTCTCGACCGCGGGCGACGGTCACGTGGCTTGCTCCGACCGACGTCACGTTGGTCGGGTCTATCGCCACCCAGTCGCCCACCCACGCGTCGACCCAGGCATGGCTCTCCGCATCGACCGTCACCCCCACTTCGGGCTCGGCTTGGGGATGCAGGTAACCCGACACGTACCTGGCTGGTATGCCGACGCTGCGGAGCAGTGCCAGGTGCACGTGGGCGAAGTCCTGGCACACCCCCCGTCCCATCCGGAGCGCCTCGGGCGCCGAAGTGGACACGGCTGTGGCGCCGGGCTCGTAGGCCAGCTTCTCCCGAGTCCATTCGGCCAGCGCAAGGCTGGCCCGGTAGGGGTCCAGCCCCATGACCAAGCCCCGAGCCTCCCGGCCCAGATGCCGTTCGAGCGGTACGAAAGCCGTTGGCGCCAGGAACTCTGCCAACTCGTCCGTCACTCTCGCCGACCCGACCATGTCCCAGGAAACGGGCGACGGTGATGGCGGGGGAGGATCGACCTCGCTGACGGACCTGCCTGTCACCTGCAGCTCCCGATGCGGTGGATGCAGATCGAACGAGTGCACCAGCGTGCCCCAGTAATCCCAGTACCGGAAGCAGGACGCGTACGGCTCGACCACCACGTCCGCCTCCAGCACCGTCTGGCGTGGCGTGGTCAACGGGCTGATCCTCACCTCGTTGTACGACGCGTCCGCCGGAGCGCTGTAGCGGTAAAGCGTGTGGTGACGGCACGCGATCCTCCACGTCAAGACGACATCTCCGGTATCTCCGGTTCGCTCTGCGGTTGGTGCACCACGTCGGCATCCGGGCGGCCGCCGTCGATTCGTTCCCAGTGCATGGCGCGAGACGAGCCGACGGCAGCGGCAGCCGAACCTTGAACGGCGCCGGCGCTGACGCCGCTGGCGCGGTACAGCTTGGCCCACAGAGAGTCGCTGGCCCCGGCGCACGCTTCCTGCAGACTGCCCAGAGCGCCCGGAAGATCTTCCATCAGCTCGTCCACGTCGGAGAACTCCAGCCACGCCCGCATGCGGCCGAGAATCCGCAGGGCAGGATCCCTGGCCCCGGCCGGTCCCTTGGGGCTGCCGATCGAGCTGACGGTCGATTCGGCGGACGACAACGCGTGGAACACGCTTCGAGGGAACCTCCGGTCCGACAGCAGGAACTCGACCGCTGAACGAGCCTGCGGCGGCCGCTGGTAGGCCTTCAGGTAAGCCTCGTGGGCGGAGCAGCACCGTAGCGTCGTAGCCCAGTCCGGCGAGCCTCCGGTTCCGCGGTAGCTCGACAGCAGCAGTCTCGCCGTCATGTCCACCCGCTCCAGGCTTCGGCCCAGGACCAAGAAGTGCCAGCTGCCGTCCCGGCTCATAGTGGAGTCGGCCAGGCCCGCCGCCATGGCCGCTCTCTCCTTCACGTAGCGGAACAGCAGATGTGGTCCCATCGACCGGGCGGCGGAGACCTTCGGTTCCATTCCGAAATGGGTCGCGTTCAGGCACTCCCACAGCTCGGCCGAGATCGCCTGGCGCACGCCCTTTGCCGCTTCCCTCGCAGATCGCACCGAGCTCACGATCGACGACGGCTGTGCCGGGTCGTATGCCAGAGCCTCAGTCACCGACGACGGCGACAGCCCTTCGGGCGGCGTTCGCATCCCCATCGTCTGGCACAGGTCGCCCAGGATGACCGTCGGGTCGACCGGCGAGCCCTCCAGCACGTTGTGCAGCGCCACGTCCAGGATCCTTGCCGTGTCGTCCGCCCGTTCGGTGTAGCGGCCCACCCAGAACAGCGATTCGGCCATCCGGGTCAGCACGGGTCGTCCGCCAGCACCCAGGTGTCCTTCGATCCTCCGCCCTGGCTGGAGTTGACCAGCAGGCTTCCCTCCTCCAGTGCCACCCTGGTCAGGCCGCCCGGCATGACCCAGATCCTTTCGCCGTCGTTGACCGCGAACGGCCGCAGGTCGACGTGGCGCGGAGCCAGGCCGCGGGAAGTTCGAGACGGCACGCAGGACAGCTGCACCACTTCCTGCGCCACCCAGCCTCTCGGGTCGGCGCGCAGCCGCCGAGCCAGCTCGTCCAGCTCCGACTCCGGCGCGTGGGGACCGAACACCAGCCCCTTGCCGCCCGAGCCGTCCACCGGCTTGAACACCAGCGCGTCCATGCGGCCGAGCGCCTCGGTCAGTTGGTCCGGCTCGGTCAGGCGGTACGTCGAAGGCATACCCAGCAGCGGCTGTTCGCCGAGATAGTAGCGGATCATGTCCGCCACGTAGGTGTACACCAGCTTGTCGTCCGCCACGCCGTTCCCGATGGCGTTGGCGATGGTCACGTTGCCCGCCCTGGCCGCGTTCACGATGCCGGGGCAGCCGACCACCGAGTTCGGCCTGAAGTGCAGCGGGTCCAGGTACTCGTCGTCCACCCTTCGATACACCACGTCGACTCGCCTCTCGCCCCTGGTGGTGCGCATCCACACCACGTTGCTCCTGCACGTCAGGTCTTCGCCCTGGACGAGCTCGACGCCCATCTGCCGCGCCAGGAACACGTGCTCGGAGTAGGCCGAGTTGTACACGCCCGGCGTCAGGACCACCACGGTCGGATCGCCGCCTCTCTTCGGAGCGGATGCCTTCAACGCGTTCAGCAGCTTCTCGGGGTAGTCCGCCACGGGCAGCACCCGGTGCGAGTGGAACAGCTCGGGGAACGTGCGGGCCATCAGCCGGCGGTTCTCGATTGCGAACGACACGCCCGACGGGGTGCGCAAGTTGTCTTCCAGCACGAGGAACCGGCCGTCCGGGGCGCGCACCAGGTCGATGCCCGACACGTGAACCCTCGGCGACCCAGGCGATCCTATGCCCCACGCCGTCCTCTGGAAGTGCCGCGACGTGACAGCCACCGACTTCGGCATGACCCTGTCCTCGAATATCTGGCCCACGCCGTAGGCGTCCTCCAAGAACGCCTCCAGTGCCCGTACACGCTGGACCACTCCCGACTCGATCACGGCCCAGTCCGGTGCCCGCACGATCCTTGGAACGGGGTCCAGCGGGAAGGGCCGCTCCTCTCCGGACAATGCGAACGTGATGCCCCGGTCCCGGAACGAGCGGGCGCCCTCCTCGCATCGCCGCTCCAAGTCGGCTCCGGAGACCGTTCCAAGCGAGTCGGCCAGCAACCGGGACGCTTCCCTGGGAAGGCCGGGCGCCACGAACATCTCGTCCCACGCCACTCCGACGCCGTAGGACTCGAACAGGTCGCCCATGCGACGTTCCTACCAGCGTCGTGTTTCGCCCCCGTTTCCGGCCGGGGTCACGGCCGTAACGGCCGCCGCCGTCACCTGCCCGGACGCCGGCTCCTGCCCGGCCTGAGCGGGGGTCAGCAGATTTCGCTTCACGGCGAGTGCTCGCTTCTCCACCAGCTGCCAGGACAGCTCGGCGGTAGCAAAGGACAGCGCCACCACGACCGGGATCCGCAGCCATCCGATTCCGTGGACCCAGGTGACCCACACGTAGTGCCAGAGATACA
>JAJYPS010000055.1 GCA_021795215.1 Actinomycetes bacterium | reverse complement strand
GCTTCCGGTGGTGGCAGGCGACGAACCGGGCTCGCTCGAGCCGCATTAGCGCCACCGGACTGCATTAGCGCCACCGGACTACAGTGCGCCGGTGGCCACCATCCTGGGCCTGCTCGCTGCGCTCGCTTACGGCACGTCCGACTTTTCCGGAGGAGTCGGCAGCCGCCGTTCGCCACCCACGGTGGTCACCACATTGGCACAGATGTTCAGCGTCCTTGCCGGCTTGGTGGCCGTGTCGCTCTACGGGGGGGTCGGCCCGACCCGTGCCAGCGTCGGTTGGGGGAGTCTGAGCGGGATCGGCAGTGCCGTCGGGCTTCTCGCTCTCTACCGCGGGCTGAGCGTCGGGTCGATGAGCGTGGTAGCCACTGCGTCGGCGGTGCTCACGGCCGCCATCCCTGCAGCAGTAGGTCTGCTGTCGGGCGAACAGGTGCCACTCGCCGCCAAGGTGGGGATGGGCGCCGCAGTGATCGGCATAGCGTCGGTCACCAGGCAGTCCGACGGCAAGGCGACCGAGAGGACCGGCGTTGGCTCCGGCGTCGTTGCCGGGACGGCGTTCGGCCTGCTCTTCGTGGCGTTGGCCCGCGCCGGCACCCGGTCGGGCGCATGGCCGCTGCTCTCCGGTCAGCTGGTTGCCCTGGTGTTGTTGGCCCCTCTCGCCTGGCGATCCGTCAGGCGAGGGGCCAACTGGCGGACGGCAGCGGGGCCGAGCGGTGCGGCCGGCCTGCTGGGGGGCCTGGCCACACTGCTTTTCCTCATCGCCGCCGGCCGGGGGCACCTGGCGACAGCGGCCGTGCTGAGTGCGCTGTACCCTGCCGTCACCGTGGCGCTCGCCCGCATCTTCCTTCGCGAGCGGTGGACGCGGACACAAGCGGTCGGCTACTTGCTGGCAGGTGCCGCAATAGTGCTGATCGGCGCCGGCTGAGCGGCACCGGCTGACTGCGCCAGGTGACCGGACTGGCTCGCAGGCGGGCTGAGGTGGCTATATTCAAATACTCGTATGAACTTTGTTGGACCTACCGATCGCCGGGAACCGGCAACGGAACCCCGCCTAGGAATCCGGCCCAACCAGTTCCAGTTCGTCGTCTTCACCTTCGTGACGTTCCTCGTCGGGGCCACGATCGGAATCGAGCGAGTCGCCGTGCCCCCTCTGGCCAGACAGGCCTTCGGCGTCACGTCCATCCTCTACACGGTTAGTTTCCTTTCCGCCTTCGGGCTGGTGAAGTCGGTGATGAACCTGGTCTCCGGGCGCCTGTCGGACGGCAGGGGAAGGAAACCCCTTCTCGTAGTGGGATGGGCGTTCGGCGTCCCCTACGCGCTGCTCATCGTGTTCGCGAACGCCTGGTGGGAGATAGTGGTAGCCAACCTCTTCCTCGGCGTCAACCAGGCCCTCACCTGGACCATGTCGGTGACGGCCAAGATCGACCTGGTCGGACCGCGACGCAGGGGGCTCGCCGTAGGGATCGACGAGTCGGCGGGCTACCTCGGCGTTGGCGCAGGCGGGTACGCGGCCGGCTTGGTGGTGAGCGCCTACGGATTGCGGCCTGCTCCGTACCTGGTGGCTCTCGGCGTCATCCTCGTCGGATCCATGCTCAGCGCGGTAGTGGCCTCCGAGACGCTGCCCTGGGCGCGGTCCGAATCGAAGAACCATACGCCCGGTGGCACAGACGGTTCGGCTCCTGGGTCCGTGAGCTCTCCGTCCGTGGTGTCTCTGCTGAAGTTCATGAGCTGGCAGGACCGTTCGATGTTCTCGATATGCCAAGCGGGAATGGTGAACAAGTTCGCCGACACTCTCGTTGCTTCCTTCTTTCCCGTCTACTTGCTTCACAGGGGAATGTCGCTGCCACAAGTGGGGCGCCTGGTCGGGGTGTACGCCGGTGTGTGGGGCCTGGGCCAAGTGCTCTCCGGCGCGCTGGCCGACAGGATCGGCCGCAAGGCCCCCATCACCTCGGGAACATTCCTGATCGCCGCCGGGTTGGCTGGCTTCGCCGCGACCAATTTGCGGCCCGCCTACTTGGCCGGCGCGGCCTCGATGGGGCTGGGAATGGCGCTGGCATACCCGAACCTGTTGACTGCGGTCGGAGACACTGCCGACCCGTCCTGGCGGGGAGGTGCTCTCGGCGTGTACCGCCTGTGGCGCGACGGCGGTTACGCCGTCGGCCCGATCGTCCTGGGTGCTGTCGCCGCTGCCGGTGGCATCACTGCGGCGCTTTGGACCGGTGCCGGGCTGCTTCTCGTTTCTGGCCTGTTGCTTGCGACCCTGTTCAGAGAGACGGGTCCCCGGAGCGCAAGCAACCGTTGAGGCGCTCGGCGTCGAGTCGACCAGTCCTGTCGACCAGTCCTGTCGATCAGACCTGCCGAGCAGATCGGAAGTCGGCCCAGGGAGTCGGCTCCGCACCACCTATCTGGTCGATGAACTGACCCAGGTACCACTCGCGGAATGCCCGCACGTCCGGCGAGCTGGTCAGGGTCAGCAGGTGGCGGCCCGCCCGGCAGTACTCGTCGGCCTCTTCCAACAGTTCCAGCAGGTGCCGCGCCGAGCCGGCCAGTTCGGCCGGCGCCTCGAAGGCCAAGTCGACCGATGCGATGCCCTCCTCCTCCGCCGCTGCCAGAACGCCCTGAGCCGATTTCGAGATAGCTCCGTACCGCTCCTTCACCTCCTGCACCAAGTTCGTCAGTCGCGCCGGGACGCTGGCCGGTTCGCTCTCCGCGGTCTCGTACACCAGGGCGAACTCCCGCATCAGCTCGTCGGAGTGCTGACGGGAGGCCACCCACAACGGGACCGGCACCCCGATCACGCGCACCTCGAACACCTTCGGCATCCCCGTCAAGCGACCCGCCACATCTGCAGAAGGCCGCGTGGCGGCCCCCAAGCCTCCCCGCCGCCCGCCGACATCCTGCCCTCCCCCCCTCTGTGACTCGAACCGATGCCCCTGACGGCACTCGACCCACGCCGCGGAGCACCCTCGTCTCCAGAGACGAGCTCTGCCCACACCGTCTTGCCGATCTCGCCCACCGTGGTCCCCCAGGAGGTGCTCGCCGCCGCCACCAGTCCCAGACCTCTGCCCGTGGTCGCATCCGTCCCGTAGTGGCGTCTCGCCGGGGTGTCGGAGGACTCGTCGCTCACTTCCAGCCTCACCTTGCCGCCATCCAGCAGGACCTGCACCAGCACGTCGCTCTGTGCGTGGAGAACGGCGTTCGTGACCAGTTCGCTCACCACGAGACGGGCCGAATCCACCAGGGCGCTCATCCCCCAGCTGCACAGTGCGTCGCTGACGAACCTGCGAGCCAGACCTACGCTGCGGGACTCCCCGACGAGGTTCAGCTTTGCCGACTCCACCGGGGGCATTGTATGCGCCGGCCTCTCGAATCTGGCTGATCCGCCTCTCAGTGACTTCGCCTCCGGAATCGCCGGGGTCGCCTGGCTCAGTGGATCAGCTTTATGACGTCGAACAGGGGCAGGTACAGCGAGATGACCATGCTGCCGACCACGCTGCCCAGCACGACCACCAGCAACGGTTCGAGCAGCGAAGTCAGGGCGTCGACCATCGCCTTCACCTCCTGCTCGTAGAACTCGCCGACCTTCTCGAGCATCGTGTCGATGGCGCCGGTCTCCTCGCCCACAGCCAGCATCTGCACCACCATCGGGGGAAAGATGGGGTGCTCCGAGAGCCGACGGGCGATGGTCTCGCCACCCCTGACGCCGTCCTGCATGTCGGTGATCGCCCCCGTGAACCGGGTGTTGCCGACGGTGTCCTTGGTGATCTCCAGGGACTCGAGGATGGGCACGCCGGCTCGGAGCAGCGCAGCGAGGGTCTGTGAGAACCTGGTGAGCGCCGTCTTGTGGATGAGCTTGCCGAACAGTGGCACCTTCAGCCTGAACGCGTCCCACGCCGCCCGTCCCCTGGGCGTCTTCACCGCCCGGCGACCCAGCCAAGCTGCAATCCCTCCGGCGATCACCAACAGGGGGAAGTAGTTCGCGGTCAGCGACGAGACCATCATCAGGACCCTGGTCGGATAAGGCAGCTTCCCGCCCAGCTGAGCGTAGATCGCCTTGAACTGCGGCACGACGAACACCAGCATCGCAGTGAGGATGACCAGCACCAGCACCAGCACCGCCACCGGGTAGGCCATCGCCGACTTGATCTTGCGACGCAGCTCGACCGCCTTCTCCACCGTCGTCGCCAGCTGGCGCAGCACGCTGTCGAGCACGCCGCCGATCTCGCCCGCACGGACCATCGCCACGTACAGGCTGGAGAACGCCTTGGGTTGGCGGGCCAGCGCGGCCGACAGCGACGATCCCCGCTCGACGTCCAACCGAGCCTCGTTGATCATCGCCCCGAGCGCCTTGTTCTCAGTCTGGTCGCCCAGGATCGCCAGAGAGCGGAGCAGGGTGAGCCCCGAGTCCACCATCGTCGCGAACTGGCGGCTCATGACCGCCACATCGGCCGGCTTCACCCGCCCGCTCAAGAAAGGGATCTTGATCTCCCGGCGCATCCCGGCCCCCGCCTTGGGAGCGATCGACACCGGGACGTAGCCCATCTCCCTCAGCTTCGACGCCACCAGGGCGGTGCTGTCCGCGTCGAGCGCTCCCTCGACGGTCTTGCCGCCGCGGTCGCGTACTTTGTAGACGAACGTCTGGGTCATCGTTGCGCCGGGCCTTCGCCTTGGATCAGCCGGCGGAGATCGCTCGGCGAAGAGCATCGCTCGATCGCCATCGGCATCGCTACCGCATTGCTCTTCACCAGCGCTGCCAGCGCCATGTCCATTGTCTGCATGCCGTACTGACCGCCAGCCTGCATCGCGGAGTAGATCTGATGCGTCTTGCCTTCCCGGATCAGGTTGCGCACAGCCGGAGTGCCTATGAGCACCTCCGCTGCGGCGGCCCGCCCGTGCCCGGTCGCCCTGGGCACCAGCTGCTGGGTCACTATGCCCTGCAGGGCGGCAGCCAGCTGGACTCGGATCTGGGTCTGCTGGGCGGAGGGGAACACGTCGATGATCCGGTCGACCGACTGAGGAGCGTCCTGGGTGTGCAGGGTGCCCAGCACCAGGTGGCCGGTCTCGGCCGCTGTAAGGGCGGCGCTGATCGTCTCGAGGTCCCGCATCTCGCCCACCAGGATCACGTCGGGGTCCTGGCGCAGCACGTGCCGCAGGGCCTGCGCGAAGGAGTGGGTGTCCTCCCCGATCTCCCGCTGGTTTATCAGCGCCCTGCCGTGGCGGTGGAGGAACTCGATGGGGTCCTCCACGGTCATTATGTGGACCGGTCGGGACTGGTTGATGAGGTCCACCAGGGACGCCAGGGTGGTCGACTTGCCCGATCCGGTCGGCCCGGTCACGAGCACCAGTCCCCGTGGCAGGTCCGCCAGTGCCTTCACCGAGTCCGGCAGGCCCAACTTCTCGAACGGCACCACCTGGAACGGGATCGCCCTTATGACCGCCCCGATCGAGTTGCGCTGGATGAACACGTTGACCCGGAACCGGCCGACCGACGCGATTGAGTGCGACGTGTCCAGTTCCAGCTCCTCCTCGAACCGCTCCCTCTGCCTCTGGGTCAGCACCGCGTACAGCATCCGCCGTATCTCGGTGCTGTTCATCAAGGGGTAGTCGGTCATGGGCACCAGGTGCCCGTCGATGCGGGCGGACGGGGGTGCAGCGGCGGTGAGGTGCAGATCGGACCCGCCCAGTTCCAGAAGCGCTCTCAGCAGGTCGTCCAGGTGCAGCTCCCCGGTCGGCTCGAACTCCGCCAGCGTGGGCATCCGAGCCCTGCGCGCGGCGTCCTCCACACCCTCCGGAGGCGAATGCGACCGCGACGGGTCAGGGACCGCCGGGCCGGTACCGCCCCCGCGCGCTCCCTCGCCCCCTCGCGCGCCGGGGGGCAGCCCGTAGGTCTCCTCCAGCGCCTGGACCAGATCCCGCCGCTCGGCCAGAGCGGGCAACAGGTCCATTCCGGCCTCCCGCCGCAGCGCGTCCAGCGCCACTGCATCGGTGGGGTCCGCCATGGCCACCACCAGCCCGTCGCCCTCGATGTCCACCGGAATGGCCTGGTTGGCCCATGCCACTTCCGCCCCGACCAAGGCGGTCACCGCGGGGTTTGCCAGCACAAGGCTGAGGTCCACGAAGCGGTAGCCGCTCTCGCCCGCCAGCGCGCCCATCAGGTCGCGTTCGGACACCAGGCGTGAGTCCTTCACCAGCTTGGCGAGCGGGATGCCGGAGTCGGCCTCCCTCGCGAGAAGCTCCGCCAGCTGATCCCGGGAGAGCGCCTTGCGTTCGACGAGCACATCGCCCAGGCGGCGTGAAGCGGCGAGCATGGTTCTGCTATCGGCGCCCCGGCCCGCCGTCTGTAGGCCCCACCAGGAAGGCGAGCGACCGGCAGGGCCGGTCAGGCTACGACCCTGAGCACCTCTTCGAGGGTGGTCCGTCCTGCCAGCACCTGCGCCAGGCCGGTCCGGCGCAGAGACCACATCCCCTGCTCCAGTGCTAACCTTCGCAGGTCCTCGGAGTGGGCACGATCGACGATCATCCGCTCGATCTCCTCCGACACCAGCATCACCTCGTGGATCCCGAACCGGCCCCGGTAGCCGGTCCGGCCGCAGGCGCTGCAGCCCACCGCCCGGTAGAGCTGCGTCGGCGGCTCCTCCCCGGCGACCAGCCTCCATCCCGCAGCCTGCAGCTCGTCCGGGGTGACGCTGTAGCTCTCACGGCAGCGCTCGCAGAGGCGACGCGCCAGACGTTGGGCCACGATGCAGTCCAGGGCGCTGGCGACCAGGAAGGGCTCCACCCCCATCTCGACCAGGCGGGAGGGAGTCGTAGAGGCGTCGTTGGTATGCAGAGTCGACAGGACCAGGTGGCCCGTCAGCGCCGCCTCCACCGCTATCCGAGCCGTTTCCGCATCCCGGATCTCACCCACCAGCACCACGTCGGGGTCGGACCGCAGAATCGCTCGCAGCGCCGCAGCGAACGTCAGGCCCGACTTCACGTTCACCTGGACCTGGTTGATCCCCTCCAGCCTGTACTCGACAGGATCCTCCACCGTGATCACGTTGCGGGACTCGTCGTTCAACTGGTTGAGCGTGGCGTACAGCGTGGTCGACTTTCCCGACCCGGTCGGTCCGGTCACGAGCACCGTCCCGTACGGCTTGCGGTAAGCGGTCGCGAACCGCTCCAGGTCGCCCGGCAGGAAGCCCAGCTCGGCCAGCTGCAGCACCGCGGCGGAGTTGTCCAGTATCCGCAGCACGATCTTCTCCCCGTGCACGGTGGGAAGCGTCGCCACCCGCAGGTCCAGCTGGTGTCCGCTCACGTTGGCGGTGATCCGGCCGTCCTGGGGCACCCGGCGCTCGGATATGTCGATGTCCGCCATCAGCTTCAGCCGCGACACCAGTCCCGCATGGACGGTGCGCTGGAGGCGCATCGCCTCGTGCAGCACGCCGTCTATCCGATAACGCACACGGAGGTCGTGCTGGCCGGGCTCCACGTGGACGTCCGACGCCCGGTCGGCGACCGCCTGCGTGATCAGCAGATTCACCAGCTTCACTATCGGAGCGTCCTCGACCACTTCCCGCACCGACGCCAGTTCGTTCTCCTCCGCGAACTGGCTGACCGCCTGCGCCGTGATGTCCTCCGCTCCACCGTCCAGACGCTGGTAGTGGTCGAGCGCCCCGAGGATGCCGGTGCGCGTGGCGACCACGACCTTCACCTCGCGCCCGGTTATGGTGCGTATGTCGTCCACGGCCACGATGTTGGCCGGGTCCGCCATGGCCAGCACCACCTTGCCCTGGTCGAACCCGATCGGAAGCGCCTGGTAGCGGCGGGCGAGCGCCTCGGTCACCAGAGCCGTCGCCGTGGGGTCGATGTGGTGCTCGCTCAGATCCACGAAGTCGAGCCCCAGGTGGTTGGCCAGGGCCGTCACCAGGACCGTCTCGTCCACCTTCTTCGAGTCCACAAGTATCCGCCCGAGGGACCGCCGCGTGCGGGCCTGCTCCTCCAGCGCGTCGGCGAGGCTGTCCTCGCTGATGAGACCGCTCTCCACCAGCATCCTGCCGAACGGGCTCCGCAGCGACGACCCCGTCCGGGCCACCTGTGCGGGCGCGGAGGCGTCCCCAGGCCGCGCAGGTCTCATCAGCATGAGTTCTGATCGGCACCTAGACGGTGACGCTTCAGCGCCGCTCGCCGCTGCGCCGGCATCGCGCACCCAGCGGCCCCCGAGAGCCGGACCGTGCCGGCGCGGTTTCGTGCGGTGCCGGTCTCGGTTAGCGTGTCCCGCTGTGCCTCGCCGCTCCGTCGTTCCCGTTGCCCTGATCGTCTCTGGACTGTCCCTGGCCGCATGTGGAGGTTCCTCCACCACGGGCAACTCCACGACCACGACCACCTCCCCCACGACCACCTCCGGCAAGCCCTCCACGTCCACCAGCCCCTCCGCGGGCCACTCGTCGGCGCCTACCACCACCGCCGCCGGAACTCCTGCGGCCTCCAGCGCCGCCATTCCTCCGGTGTCCAACCCGACCAACCTGTCGAAGGAGCCACTGCCAGCCCCCGACCGCGCCACGCCGCCGAGCACTCTGCTGCGCAAGGACCTGGTGGTGGGCAAGGGAGCGGTTGCCACGGCGTCCAGCACCGTCGTCGTGCGCTACGTCGGGGCGAGCTACAGCACCGGAAAGGTGTTCGACGGCAGTACGTGGCAGTCCGGACCGGCAACGTTCGCTCTCGCCAACCTGGTGCCCGGCTTCGCCCAGGGCGTGACGGGCATGAAGGTGGGCGGAAGGCGTGAGATCGTCATCCCCCCTGCCCTGGGTTACGGCAGCCAGGGCGGCGGTCCGATCGCACCCAACGAGACGCTCGTGTTCGTGGTCGACCTTCTCGGCGTCAAATAGGTCTCGGGGCGGCTTCCAGGGCTTCCTCTCGGCGTCAAATAGGTCTCGGGGCGGCTTCCAGGGCTTCCGGGGGCGGTTTCCGCCCGCCTCTCATGGGAGGTTCGACGGCACCTGGGCTGCCGGCATGGCAGTCGGGGCGACGATGTCGGGCCTGCGGCCCGAGCCTGGCTCTGCCTCGCACGGCTAAATCCGTGGACTTGCAGCCCCACACCCCGGTACGGTGACAGCGCCTAGCTTCTTGGAGGTCGGCAGGCTGTCGGCCGGGGAGGAGACGGGTGCCCAAGCGAGACGTCGTAGTGGTGGCAGCATCGGCCGGCGGCATCGAAGCGCTCCGCGAAGTCCTGGGCGGCCTGCCAGCCGATTTTGCCGGGTCGTTGTTGGTCGTGGTGCACATGCCTCCCAACGGAGGAGCCGCCCTGCAGAGCATACTTTCCCGGTGGACGACCGTACCGGTGTCCCTCGCAGTGAACGGCGGCGTCCTGCGTCCCGGCAACGTCTTCGTCTGTGTCGGCGGCCACCACCTTCTGTTGGCGAGCGGCCACATGCACCTGACGGACGGACCGAGCGAGAACGGGCACCGACCGTCGGCGGATCCACTGTTCCGAAGCGCAGCGGCCAACTACGGCCCGCGTGTGGTTGGCGTGATCCTGTCCGGCACGCTGAGCGACGGAACGGCGGGACTGCTGGCCGTGCGGCGCGAGGGAGGCGTCGCAGTGGTGCAGGACCCTTCCGATGCCCTGTACGACGGCATGCCCAACAGTGCGCTGGAACTGGTGGGAGCGGACCATGTGGCCAAGGCTGCGGATATCGGGGGGCTCCTGGGCAAGCTGGCGAGCCAGGACATCGACGAGGACGACAGCGACGCCGACCGGGAGGGGGACGCCCCCGACCGGGAGGGCGACGCCGACCGGGATACCGCCGCCGCAGGGGCACCGAGGGCAGGGGCACCGCATGGTGAGCCGGATGCCCGGTCTGCCATCGACCGGGAGGTGTCGATAGTGGAAGGCAACGTCAACCTGGACGACGACGAGCACCCAGGAGCACCGTCCCCTTGGCCGTGCCCTCAGTGCAACGGCGTGCTGTGGGAGATCGAGGACGGTCCGGTCCTCCGCTTCCGCTGCCGGGTGGGCCACGCATGGACCGCGGAGAACCTCCTGCACGAACAGGCCGACGGCGTGGAGGGGGCGTTGTGGATGGCGCTGCGGGCGCTGGAAGACAGGGCAGCGCTCAGCAGGAAGCTGGCGGACAGGGCAGACCAGACTGGACGGCGTTACAGCTCCTCCCGGTATCGCGGGGAACTGGGCGGTATGAGCCGCAGCATCGAGATCCTGAGGGACCTGCTGGTAGAGGGATTCGGCCGCGGCCGGTCCACTCCCGTGGGGAAGCGGCGGGCGGCGGATGGCGGTGCCGATGAGTGACGTGACGGACACCGCTCGGGACGCCGGTATCGAGCAGGTGCTCGAGTACCTGCGGGACGCCCGGCTGTTCGACTTCACGGGTTACAAGCGCGGCACCCTCTCCCGCAGGATCGGCCGCCGGATGCAGACGGTCGGCGTGGCGGACGCCGATGCCTACGTCGAGTACCTGGAGGTGCATCCCGACGAGTTCGAGCAGCTCTTCAACACGATACTGATCAATCTGTCGTCGTTCTTCCGGGACCCCGACGCCTGGGACCACCTGCGTTCGGACGCCCTCCCCGCAATCCTCTCCGCCAAGCCCGGGTCGCCGCTGCGGGCGTGGAGCGCCGGTTGCGCCACGGGCCAGGAGCCCTACTCCATCGTGATGCTGGTGGCCGAGGAGCTGGGCGCCGACGCCGTCAAGGACCGGCTGAAGGTGTACGCCACCGACCTCGACGCCGACGCACTGGAGACTGCCCGTCAGGCGGAGTACAGCGAGAGGGAGGTCGAGGGAGTACCGCCGGAGCTGCTGGAGAAGTACTTCCGACCGGTCGGCAGCCGCTACGCATTCTCTCCCGATCTGCGGCGTTCGGTGATCTTTGGCCGCCATGACCTGCTGCAGGACGCTCCCATCTCCCGCACCGATCTCCTGCTGTGCAGGAACACGCTGATGTACTTCAACGCCGACGTGCAGGCCCAGTTGATCCAGCGGCTGCACTTCTCCCTTGCGGACGACGGCTTCTTGATGCTGGGCAAGGTGGAGATGCTGGCCGACCACGACCTCTTCCGCGCTGTGGACCAGAAGCACAGGCTGTTCCGCAAGGTGAGCCGCTCGACTCTCCGGGAGCGACTGCTGACGATGGCGGCTCGACCTGGATCGCCCCCTGCGCAAGTCCACAACAACGTCGCCGACATCGCTTTCGAGTTGCTCGCCGACGCCGGGATCCTGGTCGACCCCGACGGAGTGGTGATAGGGGTGAACGCCCGAGCCAGAGAGCTGTTCGGGCTCCGGAGGGACGCTGTGGGGCGGCTGTTCCACGACTTGGAGCTGTCCTACCGGCCGATCGAGCTGCGGTCCCGCCTGGACCAGGTCCGTTCGGAGCGGCGTTCCGTCTGCCTCGAGGAAGTTCCCAGGTGGACCCCCGGCGGCGATCTCACTTTCATGGACATCGGGATCGTCCCTCTCTTGGCGGGACGGCACCTGCTGGCCACGGCGATCACCTTCTCCGACGTCACGCAGAACCGCCGCGTCCGCCAGGAGCTGGAGGAGACCCACCGCGAGCTGGAGGTGGCCTACGAGGAGCTGCAGTCCACCAACGAGGAGCTGGAGACCACCAACGAGGAGCTCCAGTCAACCGTCGAGGAGCTGGAGACCACCAACGAGGAGCTCCAGTCCACCAACGAGGAGCTGGAGACGATGAACGAGGAGCTCTCCTCCACCAACGAGGAGCTCCAGGCGATCAACGACGAGCTCCGGTACCGGACGTCCGAGGTCAACGAAGTCAACGCCTACATCGAGTCGGTCCTGGGCACTCTCGACGCGTCGGTGATCGTGGTCGACCAGAGCATGGCGGTCCGGGTGTGGAACGGGTTGTCGTTCGAGATGTGGGGCCTACGGGCCGACGAGGCCGAGGGTCGCAACGTCCTCGCTCTGGACCTCGGCTTCCCAGTCGACGTGCTCGGGCCCCCCATTCGTGCCTGCCTGCAAGGAGAGGACCCGGGACGCCCCTTCACGGTGGACGCCGTCTCCCGCCGCGGTCACCCGATCCGCTGCATCGTCAGGACTGCTCAGCTACGGGGAGCCCAGCAGTCGATCGAGGGAGCCATCGTCCTCATCAACGAGGCTCCTCCTTCCTGAGCCGACTCTCCGACGGCCCTCTCAACGGGCTCCGTCCCAAGTGGCGAGGATGGGCTTCATTCCGGCGTCCCGGAACGCCTCGTTCAACGCCACGCAGAGCCGGTCGTGCTCGATCCGGTAAAGGGGACGTTCACCCTGCAGCATCTGCTCGAGCCGATCAGGTCCGGACGCTCCCCCCATCGCGAAGTACCGTAGCCAGAGGTCGACCTTCTCGAGATCCGCCACCCTTCGGGCAGCCAGGAGCAGCTCCGCGGCGGCCCTCGTCTCGGCAGTAACCAGAAGGGAGAAACTGCGCTGCCTCTGCACCCGCAACTGTTCGCGCCTCATCCGAAGCTCGGCCCGGCGTTTCTGCAGCTCCGTCATCCGTCGACTGAGCTCGTCTGTTCGCCTCGCCACCTCCTCCCGGACAGCGACGAACTTCTGCGACCGACCTCTTGGCAAACTTTGGGAACTGGTCAACGCCGGCACCCCCGGAGCGGCGGGCCGAAGGAGATCACTACCCTGCCCTACCCCGGCTCTCCGGCGTTCAATACAGCTCCACCGGGCAGCACCCGCGTCTACCGGATGCCGGGCTCGTCCGCCGGATGCCGGGCTCGTCCGCCGAATGCCGCCCGTCCCACCGGTTGCCGCCCGTCCGCCGGAGACCGCCCCCTACCGGACGCCGTGCGTCCCCAGGGTCTGCTCTCCGGCGACTTCCAGGGCCAGGTGCGCCTGCAGCGCCTCCCTCATCGCCCCCACCGGCGCTTCGACGCCGGTCCAGAGCTCGAACTGAGCAGCCGCCTGGTGTAGCAGCATCCCGGTGCCGTCCACCGCCTTGGCACCGGTCTGCTCCGCAAGGGCCAGCAACGGCGTCCGCAAAGGCCGGTAGACCAAGTCCACCACCACCTGGGCCACCTCAAGGAGCCCCTCCTCGACCGGGGACGCATCCGGGGCGGGACCACCGGCCATCCCGACAGGCGTGGCGTTCACCACCACGTCCGCTGCCCGGACGTCGTCCCGTGTGGCGACAGTCACCGGGTCCCCTGCCATCGCAGCCACCTGCACGGCGGCACTCTCCCGGCGAGCCACCACCCCGATCCAAGCAGCGCCCGCCGACGCAACCGCCAACGCCACGGCCTTCGCCGCGCCGCCGGCTCCGAGGACCACCACCCGTCTGCCCCCCAACTCCACTCCCTCATCGGCCAGCGAGGCAAGGAACCCCTCCCCGTCGGTGCTCTCCGCAGCCAGCCGGTCCCCTTCCCAGTACAGCGTGTTGGCCGCCCCCAGCCGCCCGGCGGTGGCCGACCGCACGTCCGCCAGACGTGCCGCCGCCTGCTTGTGCGGCATGGTCACGGACAGGCCTCTGACTCCCAGGCAGCGAGCCGCCCCCACCCATCCGTCCCGTTCCCCCTCCGGCACGGGGAACGCCACGTACACCCAGTCCAGGCCTGCCGCTCCGAACGCCGCGTTGTGAAGCAGGGGCGAAAGGGAGTGGGACACGGGGGTGCCGACGATGCCCGCAACCGTCGTGGTCGCTCCGGGCCACCACGCCCGCCTCATCCGCCGCCCGCTGCGCGTGCGATGTTCGCCTCCTGGCCCGCCAGTGTTCTCGAGAACGCTTCCGCGCCGTTCGGCGACACGACCACGTAGTACAGCCAGGGACCCGGCGCAGGATGCAGAGCCGCCTGGAGGGCCGCCATCCCGGGGCTGGCGATAGGCGTCGGAGGGAGCCCCGGATACACATAGGTGTTGTAAGGCGAACGCACCGAGTACGACGCCCGAGTCAGTCCGCCGGAGGGATCGCCCAGAGCGTAGAGCACCGTCGCGTCGATCTGCAGCGGCATCGACGCTGCCAGGCGGTTATAGATGACCCGGGCCACCTTGGGCCTGTCGGACGGCAGCTTCGCTTCGCGTTCCACCATAGATGCCACGGTGATCGCTCCGTAGGGAGTCGTCCCGACGGCGGCCGAAGCGGGCTGCAGGTGCACCTGGGCCGCCACAGCGTCGAAGCGGGCCACCATCGCCCGCAGGATGCTGCGGTCGGACGACGTGGGTGACAGGTAGTAGGTGTCGGGGTAGAGCAGGCCTTCGAGAGAGTTGGTGGACGCCGGCTCGTACGGCGAACGGACCGACCCGTCCGTCGCCGCCCGCACGAACGCCGCCGCGGAGTGACCCGGGAGCACGGCCGCCACGCGCTGCGCCATCTGGTGGATCGTGAAGCCGGGAGGAACCGTCAGGTGGATCTCCGTCGGGCCCAACCGGAACTGGCGCAGGACCGCCGATATGCCCTCGCCCCTGTGGAACACGTAGTAGCCGGCCTGGATGGGAGGTGGCGGCGAGACCCGTAGCCAGATACGCATCAACGTGGCGCTCGACACCACCCCTCGACCCGCCAGCTGCGGCGCCATCGACGACAGAGAGGCGCCTCTCGGGACGGTGACCGCCACAGCGGCGCCCCTGCCGGTCCCCTCCACACCCCTCGCCACCCAGACCACTGCCCCGGCCGCAACCGCCAGGGCGACCACGCCGACCCCCAGCAATCTCACCCGGCTCCCTCGTAGCCTGCGGCCGGACGGAGACCTCACCGCCCCGGTCCGGCGGTGCTCGCCGGCCGCTGCCCTCAACCAGCCCCTCCCCCGCTCCCGGCCAAGTCCAGGTACGACTGAAGAACCACCGCTGCGGCCCGGGAGTCACGCTGCCCGCTGTCCCTCTCCGTGCGTGAAGCGGACCGCCTCCCCGCCCTCCGGCCGGCCGCGGCTCCGCCACGCTGTCTCCTGCTCCCCTCCGCAGCCCCGTAGCCTCCCAGGCCGGCGGACCTCGACGCCGACACGGTGCTCAGCCTCTCGTCATGAGGCTCGACAGGTACGCCCAGCACCGCCGACATCTCGGCCATCTCGTCCAATGCCGACTGCGCGGCGGCGCCCACCGTCCCGTCCATCGACAGCGGCAGGCCTACGACCACTCTGCGCACGCCGTCCTCGTTCACCATCCGCGCCAGCTCCGCGTGGTCCCGCGTTCTCAGCCCGGAACGCCGCAGCGCTCCGCGCGGAACCGCCACGCTCCCCTCCGAGTTGCTTATCGCCAGCCCTATCCACTTGGAGCCCAGGTCCAGTGCGAGCACACGGCTTCCCGTCACCGACGAGTCTCCCGTCGCCGACAACTAGGCGCTCTCCAGCTTGGACCGCACCGTGGCGATGGCGTCGTCAATCTTGTCCGCCCGGCGGCCTCCCGCCATTGCGAGCTCGACGCCCCTGCCGCCACCGCCCCCTACGGCTCGGGCAGCGTCGCCGATCAGCTCCGACGCCGTCAAGCCGGAACCGGGATCGACCGCCGCCACCAGAGCCACCCCCGATCCGTCGGGGCTCCCGATCACCACCGCGGCCCGAACGCCCTTCACCTGCCGTATCGCCGTCGCCAGCTCGCGCAGCTCGTCGTTCGGCCTTCCGTCCCGCCGCACCACCACCGTTCCATCCGTCGCCAGCGACGCCAGGTTGGCGGCCTCGTCCGCCAGAGCCCGGGAGCGCAGCACCCGCAGCTCCTCCCTCGCTCGCTTCTGCTCGACCCGAAGCTCCTCCACGCGCGCCGGAAGCTCGTCGGGCGTAGCGTTGACCACCGCTGCCGCCCGGGACAGCAGGCAGGACTCGGCCCGCCAGCGGCTTATGGATGCCTCGCCGGTCAGGGCCTCCAGCCTGCGGGTGTTGGAACCGATCGAGCCCTCCGAGACGATGCGGATGGGGCCCACCATGCCCAAGGCGCGGACGTGGGTACCGCCGCAGAGCTCCACCGAGGCGCTTCCCGATCTCACCACCCTCACCTGCTCCCCGTACCGGTCTCCGAAGAACGCGATCGCTCCCTCGCCCTCCGCCTCCACACGGCTCGTCACGGTCGTGGTGACCGGCAGGTCCGCCAGCACCTCCGCGTTGACCAGGTTCTCAACCTCCTCCAGCTGGGACGGGTCCGGCGCCGAGTGGTGAGAGAAGTCGAACCGGAGCCGGTCGGGAGCTACGAGCGATCCCTGCTGGCGGACGTGCTCGCCGAGCACCTTGCGCAGCGCCCAGTGGAGCAGGTGTGTACCGGTGTGGTTCCGCCTTATGGCGTTCCTGCGCTCGGCGTCCACCGAAGCCGTCACCGTCATCCCCGGACGCAGCTCGCCCTGGCGGACCACCGCGCGGTGACGGTGAAGCCCCGGCATGGGAGCAGTCGTGTCGAGCACCGACACCTCCAGGCCGTCGGCCGACAGCAGCCCCGTGTCGCCCACCTGGCCGCCGCCCTCCGCGTAGAACGGCGTCGCGTCGAGGAACACCTCCACCTCGCCGGGGGCTGCCTCGCCGGGAGCCGGTCCGTCCGAACCGGGCAGCACCGCCACCACCTTCGAAGACCAGGCCTCGTGGTCGTACCCGACGAACCGGGTGGTGCCGAACTGCTCCAGGAGCTCTCGGTAGCTCTCCCCCCGGCTGGATGCAGCCGCAGCGGTGCCTGCCGCCCGGGACGTCTCTCGCTGTAGAGACATCGCTGCCTCGAACCCCTCCTGGTCCACGCCGATCCCCCGCTCGGCCGCCACCTCCCGGGTCAGCTCCACGGGAAACCCGAACGTGTCGTGCAGCCGGAAGGCGACATCGCCCGGCACCATCCCTCCGGGCTCTCCCAGGTGCTCCTCCAGCAGCAGCGACCCGGCCCGCAGCGTCGCGCGGAAGCGGTCCTCCTCGCGCGCCACCACCTCCTTCACGAAGCCCGCCGTCGCCCGGAGCAGAGGGTACGCCTCGCCCATGACGTCCACCACGGCGTCCACCATCCGAGGCATGGCATCCTTCGCCACGCCCAGCTGCGACGACCGGAGAACCGACCTCCTTATGATCCGCCGCAGCACGTGACCGCGACCCTCGTTCGTGGGGAACACCCCGTCGGACACCAGGAAGCTCATCGCCCTGGCATGGTCCGCCACGATCCGCAGGGCCACGTCGTCACGGGGATCGCTCCCGTAGCGGCGTCCCGAAAGCGACTCCGCCTTCGCCAGGACCGGTCGCAGCACGGCCGTCTCGAACACCGAGTCGGTGCCCTCGGCCAGCGTCAGGATGCGCTCGAACCCGGCTCCCGTGTCGATGCTCGGCTTGGGCAGGTCCACCAGACGCCCGTCCGCCAACCGGCTGTACTGCATGAACACCAGGTTCCAGAACTCGACGTAGCGCTCGTCCCCCCCGTTGAGTGGACCCCCCTCCGCCCCGTAGGACGGTCCCTTGTCGAAGTACAGCTCCGAGCACGGGCCGCACGGGCCGGTGTCGCCCATCTGCCACCAGTTGTCGTCGCCCATCCGCTGCAGCCTGTCCCGAGGCAGCCCGACCGAGTCCGTCCAGATCTCGGCCGCCTGGTCGTCGGAGTGGTGGACCGTCACCCAGATACGACTCGGGTCGAAGCCCAGCACCTCCGTAGCGCACTCCCACGCGTAGGGGATTGCCGCCTCTTTGAAGTAGTCGCCGAAGCTGAAGTTGCCCAGCATCTCGAACAGCGTCAGATGGCGGGCCGTCGTGCCGATGGCGTCGAGGTCGTTGTGCTTCCCGCCGGCACGCAGGCAACGCTGGATCGACGTCGCCCTCTTGTGGGCCGGCGCCTCCTCTCCCATGAACCACGGCTTGAACGGCACCATGCCTGCGATGGTGAACAGGAGGCCGGGATCGGTCGGCACAAGGCTGGCCGAAGGTACGACTACGTGCCCTCGCTGCTCGAAATACCCGGTGAAGGCGCGCCTCAGCCGGTTGGCATCCATGTCGGACAGAGACTACCCAGGCCACCGGCGAACAGTGCGCACCGGCTGCTCCGTCAGCGGCTTGACCAACTCGAGCGTCGCTCTCGCCTCCCTTTGCCCCACCAGGCCACGAAGCTCCGCCTCCCGCCGAGCCATCGCCTTCCGGCCCTCCCGCCACGCGTCGGCCAGGTCACCGGGCGACAAACGGCCGGGCGCGACCGACCGCAACACCCGGGCCAACCTCAGCGTGACGACCGATCCCGCCGCCATCCCCAGCGTGAACCACCTCGCTCGCAGCAGCACGGATCAGGCCTCCTGCCGCCTGCGCAGCCGGCGCAATGCCGTAGTGGTCCCCGCCCTGGCCGCCGCCATCTTCACCAGAGGTCCGGCGACTGCCACGGTCGCCATCCTGGACGCTCCGTCGAGACGCTCCGCGGCGCTGGCCGTCGCCTCCACCGCCTCGTCCAGAGCCCTCACCTGGGCCGCCAGGGGAGCCGTCTCCACCAGCAGCTCCGCCACCAGGGCTCGAGTCTCCGCCACTCTCGCACTCAGCCGTGTCACCGACACCCCCACCGTCACTGCCGCGCCCGCCGTCACGAGCGAGACCGCCAGCACCACCCACAGCAGCGCGCTCAAGACCGCCCCTCGGGGCCGCTCGTCTCGGGGCTGTGCGTCTCGCGACTGTGCATCTCGGAAGGCTTGGTCGTCTCGGCCTGCGGGGTCATTCGGTATTGACGTCCTCTCCCACCTGAAGGTGGGACATTCCTACCGAGTGCCACATCACGCGGCATCTCTTCGGCGGGTTCCTGCTTCAGCGGGGTCTGCCTGGATCGCTCCAGGTCTTACGTCCCCTCCACAGGCGTTTGGCCGCTCGGCACGTCCTGCCGCGAGGATGTTGAGTGCTGCATTGTGGTCCCGGTCGTGGACGGTCCTGCAAGCCCCACAGGTCCACTTCCGCACCGACAGCGGCTTGGGACCGTCCACCGCACCACACGTCGAGCACGTCTGGGACGTGGGCACGAACCTGTCGATGCGATGGAGCTCCCGTCCGTACAGCTTGGCCTTGTACTGAAGCATCTGGACGAACGCACTCCACCCCGCGTCGTGGACCGACTTCGCCAGCTTCGTCCTCGCCAGTCCCTCCACGTACACCGCTTGGTTGTCGCGGACGATAGTGGTGGACGCCTTGTGGTGGAAGTCCCGGCGGGCATCTCCGACCTTGGCGTGTGCTCTGGCAAGTTCGGCCCTGGCCTTGGTCCGGTTCCTGGACCCCTTCTCCTTTCTCGACAACGACTGTTGCGCTCTCCTCAGCTTCCGCTCGGCTCTGCACAGGAACCTGGGCGAGGTGATCCTGGTCCCATCGGAGAGGACGGCGAATGTCGTGAGACCCAG
>JAJYPS010000054.1 GCA_021795215.1 Actinomycetes bacterium | reverse complement strand
AACCCCGCCCGGTTCCACAACCGACCACCTACGGCCACCCCGCCACCAGCGGTCGCCTGGATCAACAAGCCAACCATCCACACGAAAACCGGAGAGACACCGGCAACAACCCCTTGACGGGTTCCGCAGGGCCGGTGGCCGCCAGCGAGAAATGCAGCCCCAACCGCTCAAGACCCCGGTCCGATCTGCCGAAATCTCCTTGAGGTTGTCATTCGATCATGACGGTACGCCGCACTGCCCGGTGCGGCGCCAGTGCAAACGAGCCAAAGCAGACGAGACCGGAGCAGAAGAGCCCGGAGCAGACAAGAGATCGGCGTCCACCATGAGCCCTGTATCCACCGCCAACTCAGTGCGCAGCGATGCGGTCACCGCTGCCGGACCTGCAGCGCCTCCCATCACCGCCCTTCTGGACGCTCTGTCGGCTCTGCACGCCGGGGCAGACTGGCGGGCGGAGGCCGCCTGCCGCGGGGTCGACTCGTTCGTCTTCTACCCGACCAACGAGGAGGAGGCTCAGGCGGCCAAAGCCATCTGTTCCTCCTGCCCGGTTCGTAAGCCTTGTCTGGAGCATGCACTTGCCAGGCGGGAGAAGGACGGAGTGTGGGGCGGAGCCACGGAGAAGGAGCGCCGTCGCATCATCCGGCAGCGTCGTCGCACCGCTTGAGCGCCCCGTTGTCCCCATAGCAGCCGAACGGGCTGCACTGTCGCACCGGACAGGTGGCCAAGTGGCGAGCAGCGTCGTACCGCCCCCCGATTGGTACGCTCACTGTGGTGTCCCGGCCCCCCTTCGGAGCGAACGACTGGCCGTCCCTGCTGGGCCGGCTCGTCGGAGGGGGCCGGCTGAGCAGCGACGAGGCTGCTGCCGTCCTGCGCTCGGTGCTGGCCGGCGAAGCCACCGCTGCACAGGTTGCCGCATTCGTGACAGCGCTGCGGATGCGAGGGGAGAGCGTGGAGGAGATGACCGGGTTCGTGCGCTCCACCCTGGACGCGGCCGAGCCGCTGGTGGTCGAGGGTCCGCTGGTGGACACCTGCGGAACCGGTGGGGACGGGCGGCGTACGATCAACGTCTCGACAGTTGCGGCTTTCGTGGTTGCGGGAGCCGGAGCTCGAGTGTGCAAGCACGGTGGCCGAGCGGCGTCGTCCCAAGCGGGATCGGCCGACGTGCTGGAGGCGCTCGGGGTCGTCATCGACCTCGGGCCGTCGGGGGTGGCTCACTGCATCGACTTGGCCGGCATGGGGTTCTGCTTCGCTCCCCGGTTCCACCCGGCGATGAGGCACGCTGCGCCGGTGCGGCGCGAGCTCGGCATCACTACCGTCTTCAACTTCCTGGGTCCGTTGGCGAACCCTGCTCGGGCGCGGCGGCAGGTGCTGGGCGTGTCGGATCCGGCGATGGGAGAGCGGATGATGGGTGTGCTCGTGGCCAACGGCACCGAGCGGGCAATCGTCGCGTGGGGCGACGACGGGTTGGACGAGCTGTCGACCACCGGGCCCTCGACCGTGCTCCACTACGACTCGAGGGAGGGATCAGTCCGCACCTGCAGGGTCGACCCCTGCTCGCTGGGCCTTGCCCCGGCGACACTGGAGCAGCTGCGCGGGCAGGATGCCGCCTCGAACGCGGCTGCTGCCCGTTCGGTCCTGGCGGGAGACAAGGGACCACATCGCGACATCGTGCTCCTCAACGCCGCCGCCGGCATGGTGGTCGCCGACATGGCTTCCACACTGGAAGAGGGCTTGGATCTGGCATCACGCTCCCTGGACGAGGGCCATGCCGCGACCGCGCTCGAGCGCCTGATCGCCTGCTCCCACGAGGCTGCGCCTTGGGGCCATTGACTTCTCGGTGAGGCCGCCTCGGCATACAGCCGCCCGACAGGCGCAGCGTCCGGCATCCCCAGTTCGGTTCCGGCGACCGCACCGTCCGACTGCCCCGATACCTGTGCTCGTCCTAGCCACCGCTCTCGCCGGATGCGGTGCGAGCGGGGCGCATACCTTGACGGCTCCAGGTTCCGGGACGTCGCCCGGAACGTCGGCAGTACCTCGGACGACCACTTCTCCGGCGGGGACAGGCACCACCACAGGCGCGGGCAGCGGCGCCGTAGGGCACGTGCATGCCCCTCGTCTGGTCGACTGGGGCGCCACCGAAGGGGCCTGGTTGGCGAACCACCACCCTGACCCGCTGGCGAAGGCGAGCGGCGGCTACTGGCCTCGCTACCCCAACGGGCTGGACAACTACGCCTCGGTTCGTTTCGTGAACGGGCGTGCGGAGAGGTACACGATCAACTTCTACCCGGCCCAGAACCTCTCCGGCATGACGAGTTGGGTCCAGGACGAGCTGCCGCCCGACAGCACCTTGTCCCGGACCGTCGTCCGCCCTCCCGCGGGCGGCCGCCCGGGCTGCGAGGAGCTGGTGTTCTCCTCGGCGGTTCTTTCGGCACGCCTCCACTCCAGCGTGCTGGCCCGAGCGTTCGGTGCCGGGCCGTCCGTGGACCCCTCGGCCTTCGTGGCGGTGCGCCTCTCGCCCATCTCGCCTTCCGCCGCGTCGGGCCCGGGCACCTCGCTTCCCCCGTGTTGAACCCGGCTTCGGATGTGAACAGCTCTCCGGGTCTCTGACAGGTGCATGCGCAGGGAGGTCATAGCACCACCCTGAGTGCTAAAGTTTAGGGCACTAATTGCCGTTGTAGAAGGTGATGCAGAGTCCTCGCGGAATGGCCGCCTTCGCTTCCGCGGCCGTTCTGTCCGTGGTCTCGCTGGTGCTTCCGGTTGCGACCACAGCCGCAACCGCCAGTCCGCTGCCGATGGCCGCTCTGCAGGGCGCCACGCTTCCCAGTCCTGCCGTCACCGGAGCGAGAACGCTGTCGGGGGCACCTGCAGCAGCGCCGATGCACCTAGCGATCGCCTTCAAGTCGTCGCATCCTTCGGCGCTCTCGGCGCTTGCCGCTGCCGTCTCGACTCCGGGCAGCGCTTCGTTTCATCAGTTCGTGACCGTGGGACAGTTTCGCCGACGGTTCGGGGCGGCGGTGAGCCGGATCGCCGCCACCGACGCCTACCTGAGCTCCAAGGGCCTGGCAGTGGGCCGAGTGGCTCCGAACGGCTTGTACCAGGACTTCTCCGGCACGGCGTCTCAGGTATCGGTGGCGTTCGGCATCACGGTCGAACGA
Organism: Actinomycetes bacterium; assembly: GCA_021795215.1. Lineage (GTDB taxonomy): Bacteria > Actinomycetota > Acidimicrobiia > Acidimicrobiales > JAKAOS01 > JAJYPS01. The sequence goes on along the minus strand of JAJYPS010000054.1, from coordinate 16,212 downwards.
GTACGGTCCTCTTCGGGAGCGGTAGTGGTCGGTGCCACGGGAACACCGTCCCTGCCGGCCGACCTGGCGGCCAGCGTGAGCCACGTCGCCGGTCTGCAGCCCTGGGTGCAACCTGTCTCGTCCGTCTCCCCCGCCTCCGGACCGTCGTCGGAACCTGTTCCCGCGACTTCCGTGCCGGCCACGGCGTCCGCCGGGCACGTCTGTCCCGGTATGGCCGCCGATCGCAGCTGGTCTCCCGGGGCGATGGCGACGCAGTACAGGTTCGGCGGCTTCTACTCAGCGGGCCACTTCGGGGGCGTGCCGATCGGGTTGATCGAGTTCGCCGGCTACTCACCATCCGACGTCGCCGCCTACAAGGCCTGCGTCGGGGCGTCCACACCGGTCTTCGACCACACTCCGGCCAGCGCTCCTTCCCTGGGCGCCGCCTCGGCCGAGCCGACGTCCGACATAGAGGATCTGATCGGCCTGGCTCCGGCTTCCCCGATCGAGGTCTACCAAGGTGCGCCGAGCGACTGGTCGAAGGTCTGGAACGCTGCGGTCTCTCAGGACGTGGCCAAGATCATCAGCTCGTCGTGGGGCACCTGTGAAGCGTCGGTCAGCCCAGCCGCGGCGGCCGCTCAGGACACGCTCATGCAGGAGGCGGCGGTGCAGGGCCAGACCGTGTTCCAGGCCAGCGGCGACCAGGGAGCGCAGGGCTGCTCGCCCCGCAGCACCGTCCGGTCGGCCGTGTTCCCGGCCTCCGATCCCTACGTCACGGCGGTAGGAGGCACGACTGCCTCCAGCCCGTCGTCCGCCCCGGTCATGTGGAACGGGGGAGCAGTCCGCGGAGCGACGGGAGGCGGCGAGAGCGCCCTGTTCGGCGAGCCTTCGTGGCAGGCCTCCCTTGGCGGAGCAGCCAACTCGTACGAGACCGCGCCGTACTGCACCTCCAACGCGTCGAGCTGTCGCCAGGTGCCGGACGTGTCCGCACTTGCGGGAAACGGCTACGACGTCTACTGCACGGCCTGCTCCGGATGGCCATCGGGTTGGAGCGGAGTCGGGGGGACCAGCCTGGCCGCCCCCTCGTGGGCCGCCGCGGCGGCTCTGGAGTCCGGAGTGTGCAGCACTCCTCTGGGCTTTGTGAACCCGGTCCTGTACTCGCAGTCGGCCGCCGGCCCCGCACCGTACCTGTCGGCCGTCACTTCCGGCAGCAACAACTACTCCGGGGCTCCCGGCAGCGGCTACTCGGCTCAGCCGAGCGGCGGCTACAGCCCGACGGACGGACTGGGCAGCCTCGGGGGCGGAGGTTCGTCGTCCGGGCTCGGTAGCGCACTCTGTTCGTCGTCATCTCCCGTGCAGGGTCAGCCCGGCTCGAAGGGCGGCTACTACGTGACCACGTCGGCGGGCGGTGTCTTCAACTTCGGGCTGCCGTGGTTCGGGTCGTCGGTGGCGGTGCCTCATCCTCCCGTCGTCGCCGTCGTGGCCGACCCTTCGGGTGGCTACTGGCAGGCAAGCTCCGGAGGGAACGTCTACAACTTCCACACCGGGTGGTTCGGTTCCCTAGCCGGTCGACCGCTGGCTTCCCCGGTCGTCGGTATGGCCGCCACGCCGGACGGCAAGGGCTACTGGCTGGTCACCTCCAAGGGCAACGTGTTCAACTTCGGTGACGCCCGGTGGGCCGGCTCGCCGGCGCAGTCTGGTCCCGGCTCGGTGGTGACGGCCATCGCCGCCTCCCCGACGGGGGGTTACTGGGTGCTCGACTCGACCGGTCACGTGACGGCCTACGGCGGAGCGCAGAGCTACGGAAGCGCCCCCTCGGCCGCGACCGCGGTGGCGCTGGCGCCCTCTCCGACCGGACACGGCTACTGGGTGACCGACAGCTCGGGAGCAGTCCGCGGCTTCGGTGACGCCCGGGTGGCAGCCAGGACCTCCGGCCCTTCCCTCGCCTCCGGCGTGGTCGGGATGGTCCCGACGGGCGATGGTGGCGGCTACTGGCTGGTGAACGGCCAGGGTGCAGTGGCCGGTTTCGGTGACGCCACAGGGTTCCCTGCCGTCTCCAAGCCGTACGGGGCGCCGGTCGTCGGGATCGCCGCATCTTCCTGACGGCCTTCCGGCTCCCCTCGCCGAGCTCGTGAGGGATCGCGAGGGATCGTCCGCCATCGGGAGCCCGTCGTGGGTTCCTCCGGGTCCGACAACGCGTCGATCCGGCACCACGAACGTTGCGGCCGCTGACACCTCTGGTCCGGTCCGTGTAGGCCCGATCCGTGGAGACCCGATCTGGCATCGGGAACGGCTGGGACCGCTAATACCCCTGGTCCGGTCTGCCGATGTATAAGGCGATGAGCGTCATGACCCAACCCCGGCCGGCTCTCCGGAGCTGCTTCACCCAGGTTCTGGATCGTGCCGCGGCCGGGGATCGGGACGCCTGGTGCTCTCTCTACGACGCCGTCAACCCAGGTCTCCTCCGCTACCTCGCGGCCTCTGCGGGACCGGCGGTCGGCGAGGAGATCCTTGCCGACACGTTCTTGGAGCTGGGCCGCAACCTGTCGTCGTTCCACGGAGGCCGGAGCGAGTTCCGGGTGCACGCCTTCTCCGTAGGGCGCCGTCGTATGCTGGACCGCCGCCGCTTCGAACCCCAGGACGCCACGACGCCCCCTTCCGCCGTCTCCGCTCAGGCGTACCGCATAGCCCAGTTCGCAGCGTCCGTGGCGTGCGCCCTGTCGCCCGACCAGGCGGAGGCGGTGCTGCTGTGCGTCTGCGGCCGTCTCCTGATAGCGGAGGCGGCGCAAGTGCTCGGAACACCCGTCCGGTCGGTTGCCACGCTCGCCCAGAGCGGGCTGTGGCTCCTGGACGACTTCCTCGGGTCCCCCGAGCAGCAGGTCGGCGCCCGGCGCGGAGAGGGCGCAGAGGACGGCCCTGCTGCGGCAGGTGACCGGAGCACGTCTACGTGCTGAACGAGGCCGAGTCGCCACTTGGCCCCGAGGAGGCGACCCCAGGAGACCCGGCGACTTCTCCCGACGGCCGTTCTGAGCCCTGCCTGTCTGCGTCCTGCCTGGCCGGTGCCCGGCACGACCTCTCCCCGACGGCGGCGGACCTCGTGGGCGCCCTTGGCCAACAGGAGACGGACGAAGAGGCGGGGATAGGGCGGATGATCGCAGGAGAGGTGGCGCGGGCGCTCTCGGCCCAAGTGGCGGGTGGCCAGCTTAGCCAGAGGAAAAGCAGCCAAGGGAGTAGCAGCCAAGGGAGCAGCAGGGAGCCCGGACGTGCCGGCCGCCAGCCGAGATGGTGGCGTAAGTCCTAGAACGAAGCTTCGGTGCCAGTCGAACTTCCGGCGCGGGGAACGTCCGGCACCGGAGCGCCCGCTTGGTGAGGGCTTCGAGGCGAGCCTCGGTCGGCGTTTACCTAACCGATTCGGGAGGGGCCGCCGCCTGCAGGCTCGGCGACCATAGCGGCAAGATCGGTCCGGGCTCTGGCGACACTGGACGTATCTTGCCCACGGGCACACTGCCGGAGTGGAATGCGGCGTCGGCAGCCTGGCAGCCCGGCAGTCCGGCTGCACCACTGGTCGCTTGCTGTGGTGGGGTAGGCTCGCTGCGTCGATGGCTGCCACCAACCGCTCCCGTCTGCCTCGCGTCGTCACGCTCGCCGTGCTCGGCGGTGCGCTGCTCTGGGCCTCCGCTCCGTCATCGAGCCTGCTGACGGGTAGTTCCCAGACCGCTCCCCTGGTGCGTGGGGGAGCGCGTTCTTCCACGACCACCGCCCCGTCGAAGGGATACTCGCAAGGTGGAGGTGCCTCCGGCCGCCTGCCCGAGCCGGGCGTCGCTCCCGGCTCCGTGCCTGGTGGACTGCGCTCCGTGCGCAACCACGTTGGCACGTCGACGCCGCCCGGTTCCCGCCGGACCGGCCCTGCACCAGCCAGCCATGCCGCAGCCGGCTCAGGCGCAGCCGGGTCCGCCGGCATGGTGCGGCGCACAGTGCCCGTGGCGAAGACAGGGGCGCGCCCTGGGGCGCTCGCATCTCCGCGCCCGCACCTGTCCACTTCCCTCCGCCGGGCGGCCCCGGTCGCTGCCGACGTGGCCGCGCAGGCTTCGTCCACGGGGGTGGCTGCGAGTGGATCGCTTGTCGACATTCCCCCCACCGCCGCCATGTCGCGGTGGTGCTTCTCGGCCGCCACGCGGTTGCAGTGCGACTCGGCGTCCCTCCTGGCGATCGACGCGGCCCGGTCGTCGGAAGGCCTGGGGCCGCTGAAGCTGCCGTCCAACTGGTCCTCCCTCGACTCCTCCCAACAGCTGTTCGTGGTCACCAACCTCGAGCGCATAGCGCGGGGTCTCGCTCCGATCGGCGGCCTGAGCGTGGCCTACGACCGGATGGCGCTGCAGGGGGCACGGATGGCAGCCGACCCGACCGGTCCCTCGACCTCTCGATGGGCCAGCAACTGGGCTACCGGATACGCCGACGCGCTGGCTACCGACTTCATCTGGATGTACGACGACGGTCAGGGAAGCTTCAACGTGGCGTGCACCCCGTCGAACCCGTCTTCCTGCTGGGACCACAGGGCGAACATCCTGTGGGGTTGGCCGGCAGGCGCGGCTACCAGCATGGGTGCCGGCACGGCGACCGTCCGGGGCGCCGTCTCGACCGGTGAGCTCTTCGTCGGGGCGGCCGGTGCGCCCTACGCCATGACCTGGGCACAGGAGAGCGCCTACCTGGCGGCGCCGCCGGTAGCGGCTCCGGGCGGCTATTACCTGGTCACCGCGCGCGGGAACGTCCTGAACCACGGCGCACCCTGGCGGGGGTCGGTCGCCGCCGCCCGGCTGGCGCATCCGGTCGTGGGCCTGGCAAGCACGGCGACGGGCTACTACCTGGTCACGAGTGCAGGCAACGTGTTCAACTTCGGAGCCCCATGGCACGGGTCGGTCGCCCGGCGCACGCTGGGCTCGCCGGTCGTCGGCATGGCGACCGACCCCCGGACCGGTGGCTACTGGCTTGCCACCGCTGCCGGCAACGTGTACCAGTTCGGAGGTGCTCCCTGGTTGGGGTCCGCTGCCGGCGGAGGGACGCACCTGAAGTCGCCCGTGGTCGGCATCGCAGCCGATCCGCTCACCGGCGGGTACTGGCTGCTGACGAAGGGGGGCAACGTCTACAACTTCGGCGCGCCCTGGCTGGGCTCGCCGCTCATGAGCGGGGCCGCGGCCCCTCTCGTGTCGATCGCTCCGGACGCCGCCACGGGGGGTTACTGGGCGATCACCAAGGCGGGCCGGGTGTACGGTTTCCAGGCGGGCGTCTCCTCGACGCTGCCTGCACCGCCTGGTGCGCCCGTCGTGGCAATCGCAGCGGACCGCTCCTCGAGCAGCTTCTGGGTCGCCACCGCCACGGGTACCGCCTACAGCCCAGCAGCGTCACCCGTTGCGCCGGCCGCAGGTGCCTCGATCTCGTCTCCGGTCGTCGGCGCTGCCTGCAACTGACGCCCGTGGCGGTGGGGTGGCTGCCGTAGTCGGGATCGACGTCGCCACTGCGAACGTCAGGGCGTCCGTGGTCTCGGCCGCAGGGCTGCTGCTGGGTCAGGGAAGTCACCCTCTGGCGCCGGTCTCCTATCCATTGGAGGGGTGGGCGGAGCAGGACGCGACGACGTGGTGGCCCGCCACGTGCCGCGCCGTCTCACAGGCGCTCTCCGTCGCTGCTCGCAACTCGGGCCGTGCCCCGAGCATTGCCGCGGTTGCGGTCTCCGGCACGTCCGGCACCGTCGTGCCCGTGGCACGAGACGGCGAGCCTCTCAGGACCGCGCTCATGTACAGCGATCGGCGCGCCTCGCCGCAGGCCGAACGGGCCCGGTCGGACGCTCGCTGCGGATGGGACCGGCTGGGGTTGATGCCCCAGGCCGGCTTCGGATACCCCAAGCTTCTCTGGCTGGCGGCCAACGAGCCCATGCCGCAGGGATGGTCGTTGTGCCACGTTCCCGATGTCGTCAACTGGAAGTTGGCCGGTCGGCCCGCTCCGACCGACTGGAGCCACGCGCTGAAGAGCGGCTACGACCCAGTCGCCGGGCGATGGACGTGCCCCTGGCCGGCCCCGGACGACGGTGGATGCGTCCCTCCATCCGTACTGCCTCCGGGCACCCTGGTGGGCACGGTGTGCGAGGCGGCTGCCGCCGACAGCGGCTTGCCCGTCGGATGCGAGATCCGGCTCGGGATGACTGATTCGTGCGCTGCTCAGCTCGCATGTGGCGCAGGAGGACTGGGGAGCTACGTCTCGGTCCTCGGCACCACGCTGGTCCTCAAGGGCGCCAGCTCCTCGTTGCTGTCCGACCCGGGGGGCGCCCTGTACTCCCACCGACACCCGGAAGGCTGGTGGCTGCCTGGCGGGGCGTCCAACACCGGCGGTGACGCCCTGTCCGCGGTCCCCGCCTCCGAGCTGGCCCTGCTGGACCAGGCCGCATCCGCAATGGGCCCCTCTACCGTCGTGCAGTACCCCCTGCGGCGACACGGCGAGCGGTTTCCCTTCGTGGAGCCCGCTGCACGGGGATTCGTCTTGGGGCAGCCCCGGAGCGGGGTGGATGCGCACCGTTCCGTACTGGAGGGAGTCGCTTTCGTCGAGCGCCTGGGCTACGAGCGGATGGTCGCGCTCGGCGCCGCAGTTCCGGGCCGCGTCATGTCCGCAGGTGCAGGCGGCAGGAGCGTGGCGTGGCTTCGCATCCGGGCCACCGTGCTCGGTCGCGACCTCGAACTACCTGCCCGCTCGGACACCGCCTACGGCGCTGCGCTCCTTGCCGCCGGCAGCTTCTACGGCACTGTCACCGCCGCCTCCGAAGCGATGCTGGCGCCCTCGAAGGTCGTGGAGGGCGTGCCGTCCGAAGCAGCCGCCCTGAACGACAGCTACGGGAGGTTCCTCGAGGCCCTGGCGTCGCGAGGCTGGCTTCGGGACCCTCCGCCAGGCTCCATCAGCTGGACCGGGGCGTCGAATGAGTAGCGACGGGGGCCACCGGAGGGTTGAGCCCCCCTGCCGGGACCACCTCGCGCTACCGGGCACCGGCCCCGAAGGATCGTTCAACTTCCGCGACATCGGTGCCCCTCGGCCGGGGTGCCGCTCGGGGATCAGGCGCGGGCTCGTGTACAGGTGTGGGTCACTGGACGGCCTGTCGCAGAGCGGTTGGGAGCAGCTCGCCGGCCTGCAAGTCCGCACCATGTTCGATCTTCGCACCGCCGCCGAACGTGACGCCGAGCCGACGTCCGTGCCCGCCTCGCTGTCGTTGCGCACCGTCTGGCTCCCTATGTGGGCCTCCAGCGGTTCGAGCACGATCACGGCGACGCCGGAGGTCTTCTCCCGGACTGCCTCCGAGATAGCGGAGGCGGTGGCCATCGACGTCGCCGGAAAGGGCAGCGGAGATGTCGCCGGAAAGGGTGCCGCGGTACCGGCTCGCGGAGCCCAGGCGGAGACGGCAGTCGGTCCGGCGCAAGAGGGTCGCCTTCCGCCCGAGGCGGCCAGGGCGCTGCAGGCCTACGTCTCCGCCAAGGAGAGTGCCTACAGCTCGATAGCGGCTCTCCACCAGGGAACCTTCGCCCGCCTCGTAGCGGAGATGGCAGTGCCGGGAACGCTGCCGTGCGTGATCCACTGTTCGGCAGGCAAGGATCGGACCGGCATCGCAGCGGCTGTCCTGCTTCGCCTCGCCGGGACGTCTTGCAAGTACGTCGTCGGGGACTATCTCGCTTCCCGGCTCCGGCCCTCCGCGCGCCGTGTTGATCGGTACTTGCCCGGTTTGCAGCAGTTGGGCGTTCCCCTGGAGCAGTTCCTGCAGCCGTACGGAGGGCACGTGCCGGCGCTTCGGAGCGCCTTCGACGTCATGGAGCGGAGGGGCGGCGCCGTGGCCGGGTATCTGGCCCGTGGAGGCCTTCGGCCGGAGCAGCTGGAGCAGGCTCTGAACGCCATCGCCCGATCTGCCTGATCTGCCAGACCTGTAACTACCCCCGTGTGATTCTGCGGTAGCCTCTCCGGAGCGGTCTCATTCACCAGTGGTGGGCGCGCTGGACGCTCGGGAACCCGGCACTCCGGGCCCCGAAAGTGCCATTTATGGCCCTCCAGCTGCGGTGATTGACCGGTGGAGGGAAGGGGCGTACCGTGGTGACGAAGTGGTGCGAAGGGGATGGTTCCGGGGACGCCGCGGGGAGCACTGTGGGAGCAGACGTTGGAAGCGACATTCTTCGGGACGTACGAGCACACGCTCGACGGCAAGGGCCGGCTCATCCTGCCCGCCAAGTTCCGCAAGGAGTTCACTGGGGATGCGGAGGGATACCTGTCGCAGTCGAGCGACCGTTGCCTGAACCTGTGGACCCCGCCGGAGTTTCGCAAACGGATGCAGAAGATGAGGTTGCAGGCGAACAGGGGACGCGCCTACCGCAACGTGGCCCGAGTTTGGGCGGCAGGTGTGGCCGAGATCCAAGTCGACGCCCAAGGGAGGGTTCCCATTCCGGCCCATCTCAGGTCCTTCGCGCAGTTGGAGGGCGACGTGCTGGTGATCGGCGCTTACGAGAAGGTCGAGATCTGGAGTCCTTCCGTCTGGAGGGAGAGGGTGATGCCCAGCGAGAGGGACTTGACGGAGAAAGTGGACATCGAGGGAGACCAGTTCTTCGAGATGGATCAGGTCTTGGACGCGGATGCGGTCTTCGACTCGGATGCGCCGGTCGAGAGAGGTCACCAGGGTGGGGGCTCCTGAGCAGTTCCTCGAACGGCCCGGCGGACGGTCCCTTCTCCGCCCGAACCCGGCCGCCGGCGCAGCAAGGGCACTTGTTGCGCGCACCGTTCGAGGGACTGCTGATGGGCTCCGGTAGTCACTCCGGTAGTCACTCCGAGTGGACCGGCCACGTTCCGGTGATGGCAGACGAGGTTGCCACCCTCCTCGGTGGCGCGCCGGAGGGGCTGATCGTAGATGCGACGGTGGGTGGTGGCGGTCACAGCGAGCGCGTCCTGGAAGGCGACCCGTCCCGGCGGCTGGTGGGACTGGACAGGGACCCGGTCGCGATCGCCGCGGCCCGTGCCCGGCTGGTGCGCTTCGGTGACCGAGCCGACCTGGTGCTTGCCAACTTCTCCAACCTGGCCCGGGTTCTCACGTCCCGTGGGAGTGCCGCCGTGGCAGGTGTGTTGGTGGACCTGGGCGTCAGCTCGCACCAGTTCGACGTTCCCGAGCGCGGGTTCTCCTACCGGACGGACGCCCGGCTGGACATGAGGATGGACCCGACGGCCGCCCGGTCCGCATGGGACGTAGTGAACGCGACCACGTCCGCAGAGCTGGTGCGCATCCTGCAACGGGGCGGCGAAGACCGCTTCGCTTCGCGGATCGCAGGCGCCATCGTGCGCTCGAGACCGCTCGACACCACTTCGGAGCTGTCCGAGGCCGTCGTGGGGGCCATCCCGGCCGCCGCCAGGCGAGGTGGGGGTCATCCCGCCAAGCGTTCGTTCCAGGCCATTCGGATAGAGGTCAACGGCGAGCTGGATGCCCTTCGGGCCGTGCTGGACCAGGCCGCTGCCCTGCTCGTGCCCGGCGGCCGCCTGGTCGTCCTGTCGTACCACTCCGGCGAGGACCGGATCGTCAAGTCGTTCATGCTGCGCCAGGAGACCGGCGGCTGCACCTGCCCGCCCGATCTGCCCTGCGCGTGCGGAGCGGAGCCTCTCCTTCGCCGGCTGGCTCGTTCGGCGCTGCGCCCTTCGGCCGCCGAGACTGCGCTCAACCGGAGAGCAGCCAGTGCGAGGCTCAGGGCCGCCGCGCGGCTGGGCACTGTGCCAACGAAACCCGACACTTCTAGCAGATCGGATCTCCCATGAGTCCCCGCCAGGCCACGCTCGACCAGCCCTCTCGCCAACTGCGCTCCGGTGGCGGTGCCGCCGCTTCACCGGCTCGGGAGCCGTTGGGAGGAGGTCGGGCCGCACCGCTTCGCGTAGTCCACCCCAGGCGGCGCCCCGAGCGTCTGCGTCCGTCGACGGCTGCGTCGATCCTCGCGGTGGCGGTGGTGCTCGTCGTCGCCATCGCGGTCGTCGCGACCCAGGCGCTGCTCGCCCAGGGCCAGTTCCGCCTTGCCACTCTCCGGGCGTCGGAATCGTCCGCGCAGTCGGCTCACCAACGACTCGAGCTGCAGGTGGCGCAGCTGAGCTCGCCCCAGCGCATCGTGTGGGTGGCGCAGCACAAGCTCGGCATGGTGGTGCCCAACCAGGTGACCTACCTCCAGCCGGTCACGCTGCCTCGATCCTCGGCCCGTCCGTGACGCCGAGCAGGACAGCGGGTCGCAGGTCGAGCCGCCGCTTCCAGGCGCGCCGGCGCCTGGCCGTGATGGGCGGAGTCATCTCCCTCGCGTGTCTCCTCCTGGTAGGGAGGTTGGCCCAGGTCCAGCTGCTGGGTGGCCAGCGGTACGTTGCCTACGGGAGCGCCCAGATGAACCGGGTCGTGACGCTCACCCCCCAGCGCGGCCCCCTGCTGGACCGGAACGGCAACGTGCTGGCGATGTCGCTTCCGGTCGAAGACGTCTACGCCGACCCCCATCAGGTGACGAACGCCTCGAACGAGGCCCAGGTCCTGTCACCCCTTCTGCACGTGCCCCGACCGGTGCTGCTCCGGCAGCTGAAGGCCCGCACCAGCTTCGTCTACCTGGCTCGTCAGGTGTCTGCCGGAGTGTCGGCCGCCATACGCGCGAAGAACCTGCCCGGCATCAACTTCCTGCCCGACTCCAGGCGCTTCGCCCCGGACGGCAATCTGGCTCTTCCGGTCCTCGGGTTCACCGGTCTCGACAACCAGGGGCTCGCCGGCCTGGAGTACAAGTACAACTCGCTGCTGGCGGGCAAACCGGGGCAGGCGGTGATGCGGGTGAACCCCTGGGGCACCCCGATAACCGGTGGACTGCTGCAGATGCACCCGGCTGTTCCGGGCAGAGGGCTCCGCCTCACGCTGGACACCGCCATCCAGTACGAGACCGAGCAAGCTCTGTCCCAGGAGATAGTCGCATCGCACGCCCGCTCGGGAATGGCCGTCATAGAGGACTCGGCCACCGGACAGATCCTCTCCATGGCCTCGTTGGTCGCCTCGCCTCACGGCTCGCCGCAGCCTGCGCCTTCCAACTTCCCCGTGACGTACACCTACGAGCCGGGCTCGGTGATGAAGCTCTCCACTTTCTCCGGTGCCCTGGGGGCCCACATCATCACGCCGTCCACGCCGATCCACGTGCCGTCCCAACTGGTGATCGCGGGTTCGGTGTTCCACGACGCCGAACCGCACGGGCCGGAGGTGCTCACGGCAACTCAGGTGCTGGCCCAGTCGTCGAACATGGGCACCATCAAGATCGCCGAACGCCTCGGGGCGCACGGTGTGTCGCACTGGATCCGGGCGTTCGGCTTCGGGTCGCACACCGGCCTCGGCTTCCCCGGCGCCTCGACGGGCATCGTCCGGCCCGTGTCGACCTGGTCCGCCACGGCCATCGGTTCGACGCCCATAGGCCAGGACACCGGCGTGACCGCCATGCAGGTGCTGGACGCCTACAACGTGCTGGCCAACGGGGGCGTGTTCGTCCCTCCGCGCCTCGTCCAGGGGACCGTCACCGGGAGTCGCTTCCAACCGCTCCCTCCTCCGGCCAGGCACAGGGTGGTCGCACCGTGGGTGGCTGCCACGATGACCCAGATGCTGCGCCACGTGGCGACCAACCAGGGCACCGCGCCGGCTGCCGCCATACCCGGCTACACCGTCGCAGGGAAAACGGGCACCGCTCAGAAGCCGCTCACCAACGGGAGGGGCTACATACCCGGCGCGTTCATGGGCACCTTCGTCGGCTACGTGCCGGCTCAGCACCCCGTCCTCACGGCGGTTGTCGTGCTCGACCGTCCCACACCCATATACGGTGGCTCCGTCGCAGCGCCGGTGTTCGCCAAGATCTGTGGTTACGCGCTCCGGCTCATGGACGTCCCGCCTACCTCCACTGGCACCTCCTCGGGGACGACCGGTGCGGGCGCCGGCTGAGCGGCGCCACACCCGGTCGCCGCGGGGCGGCAGTCGGTTAAGCTCTGGCGCCGACCGCGTGGCGCACTGCCGGACAGCTACGCACCGATGCCACTCCAGGGAGGGCTCGCCCGCCATTCGCCTCGAACAACTGCTGGCCGCCCTTGGTGCTCCCGACACCGTCGGCGATGTGGCCGGCGTCGAAGTGACCAAGATCAGCTTCGACGTGGCCGGAGTGGAGCCGGGAGCACTTCACTGCTGCCTCGTCGGAGCCAGGACGGACGGGCACGATCTCGCGGACCGGGCGGTGGAGCGGGGCGCCGTCGCCCTTCTGTGCGAGCGGCCCGTCGAGTGCTCCGTTCCCCAGATAGTCGTCGGACCCGGCAACGCCAGGTCCGCCATGGCGCTGGTCGCTGCCGAGCTGGAGGGCAGGCCCGCCGAGTCTCTGCTGATGCTCGGGGTGACCGGCACCAACGGCAAGACCAGCGTGACGCATCTCCTCCGGTCGGTGCTCGAGCGACACGGCATGCCGTCGCTGGTCGTAGGGACGCTGGGGGGCTCCCGCACGACGCCGGAGGCGCCGGTGCTCCACCCGCTTCTGGCGTCGCATCTGAGAAGTGGCGGCAGGGCGGTGGCGATGGAGGTGTCGTCCCACGCGCTGGCGGCCCGCCGCGTGGACGGCATCTGCTTCGACGTGGCCGTGTTCACGAACCTCAGCCAGGACCACCTCGATTTCCACGGCAGCATGGAGGCGTACTTCGCCGCCAAGGCGACGCTGTTCTCGCCGGAGCGATGCCGCCACGCGGTCGTCAACGTCGACGACTCGTGGGGAAGACGACTGGTGCAGGTGGCCCGCGGCCGAGGCGTCCCGGTCGACACCTTCAGCCTCGACGACTGCACTGCGGCCGGCTCCGAGTGGGCCGGCTCCGGGCCTGTCCGCCATCACGTTGGCGGCCGGTCCTGCGCCGACGTGGTGCTCGGGCCGCGGAATGCCAGCTTCACCTGGTACGGCGAGAGAGTGACGCTCGCCGCAGCAGGACGGATAAGCGTCAGCAACGCGCTGGCTGCCGCCCATGCGGCTCGGATAGTGGGGGCGACCCCCACGGAGGTGGCGGACGGCTTGTCGGCGGCAGGTGTCGTACCTGGCAGGTTGGAGCCGGTCGAAGCCGGTCAGCAGTACACGGTGCTGGTGGACTACGCACACACCGCCGAAGCGCTCCAGGAGGCGATCTTCGCGGCACGGCAGCACGTCGGAGGCGGCCGGGTGGTCGTCGTGTTCGGCTGCGGCGGCGAACGGGACACCGGCAAGAGGCCCGTGATGGGGTCCGTGGCGGCCCGGCTGTCCGACCTGGCCATCGCCACGTCCGACAACCCCCGCGGCGAGGACCCCCTGGCCATCCTGGCGGACATCCGCAGGGGCGATCCGACCGGTTCGCTGCTGGTCGAGCCGGACCGCGAGGCAGCAATCGCGCTGGCGCTCCGTTCGGCCCGATCCGGCGACGTGGTGCTGGTGGCGGGCAAGGGGCACGAGCGGTACCAGTCGGTAGGCGGAGTGGACCTTCCGTTCGACGACAGGGCAGTGATCCGGCGCCTGCTGGGCGCACAGGGCGGCGGCTCGTGATAGCGCTGTTCGTGACGGGGATCATCTCCCTGCTCGTATCCGGCTTCGGGACCCCTGTCCTGATCAGGTGGCTGTCGGTGCGCGGCATCGGCCAGCAGATCCGGGACGACGGGCCGAGCCGCCACTCGACCAAGGCCGGGACGCCGACCATGGGAGGCGTGGCCATCGTCGTCGCCATCGTGGCCGGTTGGCTGGCAGGCCACGTCGTGCGGGATACCCCGTTCACCTGGTCCGGGGCTCTGGTGATGGTGGCCGTAGCCGGAGCAGGCCTGGTGGGCCTGGTGGACGACTGGGTCAAGGTGCGCCGGCAGCGGAGCCTGGGGCTGAACAAGCGGGCCAAGATGGCCGGCCAGCTTCTCGTGGCGCTCGCGTTCGCCGTGGGAGCGGTCTACCTTGCCCACGTCAGCACGGTGCTGGCGTTCACCAGGGTGGGCATAGACGTGGCGGACCTGCACGCCGCCGGTTGGATCGCCTGGGCCATCCTCGTCATGACGGGCACGTCCAACGCCGTCAACCTGACCGACGGCCTCGACGGCCTGGCGGCAGGGTCGATGAGCTTCGCCGCGGTCTGCATGGTCATCATCGGCTACTGGCAGTTCCGCCACCCGAGCTTCTACCACGTCCCCTCCGCGCTCGACCTGTCACTGGGCGGGGTGGCGATCCTGGGTGCCTGCACGGGGTTCCTGTGGTGGAACGCGGCGCCTGCCAGGATCTTCATGGGAGACACGGGGGCACTGGCGCTCGGCGCCGGTCTGGCCGCGCTTGCGCTGGAGATGAAGGTCGACCTGCTCCTGCCGGTAGTGGGAGGCCTCTTCGTGCTGGTCACCCTGTCGGTCGTCATCCAGGTTGCCAGCTTCCGGCTGTTCGGACGGCGGGTGTTCCGGATGGCACCGCTTCATCACCACTTCGAGCTGGCTGGCTGGCCCGAGACCACCGTCATCGTCCGGTTCTGGATCGTCGCCGGACTGTTCGCGGGTGTAGCGCTCGGGCTCTTCTACGGCGACTTCATCGCATCCGGGGCGGCCCTGTGACCGGGGCGAGGGAACCTGGGGCGGGGGGCGGCCCTGTGACCGGGGCGGCCCTGTGACCGGGGCGAGGGAACCTGGGGCGGGGGTGCGGGAGCAGCAGTCGGCCGGAGCGGTCTACGAACGCGGGCGGACGTCCGAATACGGCCTCGGCGGAAACCGACCCGTACAGGCGTCGCCCACCGGCACGCCCACCGCCCGCCCCGACGCGGGGTACTCCCGGATCGCCGTCATCGGCATGGGCCGGACCGGTGAGGCGGTACTGCGCTGTCCTGTCCTTGCGGGAGCGGAGAAGGTCGTCGTCGACGACGGTCCGTCGTCGGTCGCACGTGGCCGGGCCGCCGACATCGGCGTCGCGCTGGTCGAAGCGCCGCCTCCTTCGGAGCTGCGTCGGATCGTGGCATGGGCGGAGCTGGTGGTGGTAAGTCCGGGCGTCCCGTTGCGCCATCCGGTGTTCTCCTTGGCGGGCGACGCCGAGATCGTCAGCGAGGTCGAGCTGGCCTCCCGGCTGGTCGACGTTCCGCTTGTCGCCGTGACCGGGACGAACGGAAAGACCACCGTTGCCACCTTGGTGTCGGCGATGCTGAACCAGGCAGGGCTGCGGGCCGTCACGGCGGGCAACATAGGAACGCCGCTCATCTCCCTGGTCGGCACCGCGGCGGACCGGATCGTGGTAGAGGTGTCGTCGTTCCAACTGGCACTCTGCTCGACGTTCCGCCCGGCCGTGGCTACCTGGCTCAACCTGTCCCCGGACCACCTGGACTGGCATCCGGACATGGACCACTACGTGGCGTCCAAGGAACGTATCTGGTACAACCAGCGGGGAGAGGACATGGCGATCGGCAACGCCGAGGACCCGGTGGTCTTCACCGCGTTGGCGAGGGCTCCCGCCCGTCGCATCAGCTTCGGCTGTGGCGTCGGCGACTGGAGGATCGAGCGGGGCTCGCTGGTCGGGCCGGATGCAGGGGCGTTCCTCGCGGCGGACGACCTCTGGCGGTCCATGCCGGCCGACCGGCTCAACGCATTGGCGGCTGCGGCCACGGCACATGCCGCCGGGGCGGGAGCGGACGCCGCGGCTGTCGTGCTGCGCACCTTCGGAGGGCTGCCTCACAGGGTGGAGGCGGTCGGGACCGTGGGCGGCATCACCTACTACGACGACTCCAAGGCGACCACGCCGCACGCGGTCCTGTCGGCACTGTCCGGTTTCGGCTCGGTGGTGCTGCTGGCGGGAGGCCGCAACAAGGGTCTGGACCTGTCGGTGCTGGCGTCCGAGGCGGGACGCCTGCGAGCCGTCGTCTGCTTCGGCGAGGCGGCACGAGACGTGGCGCAGGTGTTCGCCGGACCGGCCGCACCTGCCGGACCGGCAGGACCGGTGGTGCGAATCGCCGGGTCGATGGAGGAGGCGGTCCGTACGGCCGCCGGTCTGGCCGTTGCCGGTGACTCGGTGCTGCTCTCGCCAGGCTGCGCCTCGTTCGACCAGTACGGATCGTACGGCGAGCGGGGAGACGACTTCGCCGCATGTGTTCGCCGCATGGCCACAGAGGAGGGGTCTCCATGAACGTAGACATCGCACCCAGGACCACTTCGGGGCGTCCGGCGGGCCTCCGGCCGTCCCGCGG
>JAJYPS010000053.1 GCA_021795215.1 Actinomycetes bacterium | reverse complement strand
AGATCGGCGCGGACCTGGTCAAAGAAGTGGCCAAGAAGACCGACGACGTCGCCGGAGACGGTACGACGACCGCCACCGTGCTTGCGTGGGCAATGGTTCGAGAAGGCCTGCGCAACGTGGCGGCAGGGGCCAACCCGATGTCGCTGAAGCGAGGCATCGAGGCAGCGGTCGAGTCAGCGGTCAGCTCTCTGCGAGCCATCGCGAAGGAGACCGAGACCAAGGAGCAGATCGCCCAGGTGGCCTCCATCTCGGCGGCGGACACCGAGATCGGGGGCATGATCTCCGAGGCCATCGACAAGGTGGGCAAGGATGGTGTCATAACGGTCGAGGAGTCCCAGACCTTCGGCATGGAGATGGAGCTGGTCGAGGGAATGCGCTTCGACAAGGGCTACATCTCGCCCTACTTCGCGACGGACCAGGAGCGGATGGAAGCGGTTCTGGACGATCCGTACATCCTGTTCGTCGGTTCGAAGATCTCTGCCGTACGTGACCTGCTGCCACTGCTGGAAAAGGTGATGCAGTCCGGCAAGCCCCTGGCGATAATCGCCGAGGACGTGGAGGGCGAGGCGCTGGCCACTCTCGTGGTGAACAAGTTGCGCGGCACCTTCAAGAGCGTGTCGGTGAAGGCTCCCGGCTTCGGCGAGCGGCGCAAGGCGATGCTGCAGGACATGGCCCTACTGACCGGCGGCCAGGTCATCACCGAAGAGGTCGGGCTCAAGCTGGAGAACACCACGCTCGATCTGTTGGGAAGGGCCCGGAAGGTGGTCGTCACCAAGGACGAGACGACGATCGTCGAGGGTGCCGGATCGGACTCCGACATCAAGGGCCGGATCAACCAGATCAAGGCCGAGATCGAGAACACCGACTCCGACTACGATCGGGAGAAGCTGCAGGAGCGGCTGGCGAAGCTCTCGGGCGGCGTCGCCGTGATCAGGGTCGGCGCTGCCACCGAAGTCGAGCTCAAGGAGAAGAAGCACCGGATCGAGGACGCGGTCTCGACTACCAAGGCGGCCATCGAAGAGGGAGTGGTGCCCGGCGGCGGGGTGGCGCTGCTCCGTTCGCAGGCGTCGATCCTCGACGTGGCGGAGAAGCTGCAGGGAGACGAGGCGACCGGGGCCCGCATTGTTGCTCGGGCGGTCGAGGAGCCGTTGAAGCAGATCTCGGTGAACGCCGGCCTGGAAGGTGGCGTGGTGATCGAGCGAGTTCGCTCGATGTCCTCTCCGTCGGAAGGCCTGAACGCGGCGACCGGCGAGTACGAGGACCTTCTCAAGGCCGGAGTGGTGGATGCAGCCAAGGTGACCCGATCGGCACTCCAGAACGCGGCCTCTATCGCTGCGCTGTTCCTCACCACCGAGGCGGTCATCGCCGACAAGCCCGAGGAGACTCCCGCGCCGGCCGGTGGCGGCGGCATGGACGACTTCTAGGGCGACCGGGGGCCTTCCTGGCCAAGGGAGAGGACCGAAAACTGCGGTCGCACTCCAGAAGCTGTTCTACGAGGGGGACGTCTGCGTGGCGTCCCCCTCGTTCGCGTCGTAGCCGACCGGAGGAACTGTCTGGCCCCCCCGTCGAGCATGTGGACGTTCGCATAAGCTTACGGAGCGGCATAGTCGAGCTGTTGTAGGCATACTTGAGCATGGCCGGCATGCGATGGCGTCGGCGCTCGTGGCGCAGGCTCTGCCTGTTGGCCGCATGGTCCGCCGGGTCTGCCGCCGCGCTCGCCGGATGTGGCCAGACGCTCCGTTATCACAGTCACGTCACGTCTTCGGGCACCGACACATACTTCGCACTGCCGTCCACTTGGCGGGTGTTCGGGCCGACGCGAGTGATCAAGTCGATCGCTCCGCGGATGAGCCCTGTCCAGGTTCGCCAAGTGGAGTCGAGCCTGTGGGTGATGGCCTTCACGGCCTCGCAGTCCGGTCCGAACCCCCGCTTCAGCCTGATAAGCAACACGCTCTACGGCGAGGTGGTCGCACGACTTCTGCCCGCCTCGCAGTCCAAGGCGTACAACGTCAGCACTCTGAGGTCGCAGCTGCTCAACACCGACCCCGTCGCCGCGGCCGATGCCGGTAGCCCGTTCGTTCGCGTACTCTCTAGCCAAGGGCTTTCGCGAGCGGGAATGCAGGGCACCAAGTTCGTGGTGGACATCACAGCCCCCGGCGGTTCGGTCTACACCGTGGCACAGGAGGGGCTGTGGGACTCGAAGAGCGGATGGGTCTACCTGATCGGTATCGGTTGCACCGAACGGTGCTTCACCGCTCATCGCGCTGTCATTACGTCGATCTTGCACAATTGGAACGTGAAGGAGCCGTAGATGCCCGACAGCGGTAGAGGCCGAGGGGGTCCCGGTACGGCCGGACGCGGCATGAGGAGGGGACCGGCCCCGGCGAGGAGGAGCGGCGCCGTTCGGCGGTCGGCGATGCCGGTGTCGACTTGGGACCGGTCCAAGCTGCTCGCGGCCCTGGGAGCGATCTTCCTGCTGATGTGGTGGGGACGCATCGCGAACGTGCCCATCGAGCCGCCGCTCGCTGCCGCAGGGCATGTGCTGCGCACGGCGTGGTGGCTGGACGTCCTTTTCGTCGCCGAACTGGCTCGGCAGATCCACTATCTCGCTTCGGAGCAGTCGCCCTCGTGGCATCGCTTCTGGCAGGCAGACGTGTTCGGCTCGTTCAACCAGTTGACGGCGCAGATGGACGACTGGACGCGGTACAGGGTGGGGCGAGCAGCCAAGCTGCTGGCGGCCATAGTGGTGCTGGCTCTGGTGCTGGGGTCGATCCTGCACACGTCACCGATCCTGGCGTTGTTCGAGATACCGGCTCTGATCAAGCAGTCGCTCGGTTACGTGGCGCTGATCATGTTCTACATATTCGTCTTCCTGATCCAGTTCGTGGCGCTGTTCTGGTTTCTCGGAAAGGGTGGTATCGAGACCTACTTCCCCGGCGACATCCAGACCCGCTTCACCGATGTCTGGGGTCAGGACTCGGTGCTCGAGCGGATCAAGGAGAACATCATCTTCTTGAAGGACCCGGAGTCGATCGAGGCTCGTGGTGGATACGTCCCCGGCGGCATCCTGCTGTGGGGACCTCCCGGGACCGGTAAGACGCTCATGGCGGAGGCCGTGGCAGGCGAGACCCACAATCCCTTTGTGTTCGTCGAGCCGGCGGCATTCCAGAACATGTTCTACGGTGTGGGTCCCCTGAAGGTGAAGTCGCTGTTCCGCAAGGTGAGGAAGCTGGCGCTGCGCTACGGGGGGGTGGTCGTCTTCCTCGACGAGGCGGATTCGCTCGGCAGCAGGGGGGCGCTGGCCAGCACGGGCGCCTTCCGGCACAGCGGTCCGATCGCCGCCGGACCCAACTGCAACGGCATGTCTTACGTCTCCCCTCACACTGCCGGGTTGTTGCTGGAGTCGAAGCTGTCGGCCTCCAGGGCAGAAGGGCCTCGCCGAGTGGTCGATCGAGTGGTGGCGGGGATGGGAGGCATGGGCGGCGGCGACATGGGAACGTTGCAAGCGCTGCTGACCGAGATGTCCGGCTTGAAGAAGCCGCGGGGTTTCGTCAACAGAGTGGTGCGCCGGGCCCTCGGGATGAAGCCGAAGCCGCCTCCGCACTACCGCATCCTGCTGATGATGGCGTCCAACCTGCCCGAGGCACTGGACGAGGCGCTACTGCGCCCGGGACGCCTCGACCGCATCTACCGCGTCGGGTATCCGTCGAAAGAAGGCCGTGTCCGGACGTACCAGGGCTATCTGGCGAAGGTTCGCCACTCCCTGACCCCCGAGCAGGTGGACCGCCTGGCGACCATCACGCCCTATGCGACGGGCGCGTCCATCAAGGATCTCGTGAACGAGGCGCTGATCAATGCAATCCGTGGTGGGCGCGACGTGGTGACCTGGAAGGATGTCATCGAAGCGAAGCACCTCAAGACGCTCGGGCCTCCCCAGGACGTCGAGTACATCGACCGGGAGCGCCATGCCGTGGCCATCCACGAGGCGTGCCACGCGGTGGTCGCCTACCACGTCCGCAAGGACCTGGTGATCGACATCGCCACCATCGAAAAGGGCAGCACCTACCTCGGGATGGTGGCGTCGATCCAGCTGGAGGAGCAGTTCTCCCGCTGGAGGAGCGGGTACGAGTCCGACATCATGGTCAGCCTGGCGAGCCTGGCAGGCGAGAAGATGTTCTTCGACGGCGACAACTCCAACGGCGTGGCCGCCGATCTGGAGGGAGCTACTCAGATCGCGACCCTGATGGAGGCTTACCTCGGGATGGGCCAGACGCTCACCTGTCACGGCGTGACGCAGAGCGCAGGGATCGGCGGGTCCCGACCGAAGGGCGGCCCCAGGCCGGGCGACAATGGTCCGCCGGTGGGAGCGGAGCTGAGCCAGAGGATCGAGACCAAGCTGGAGGATCTCTTCAAGCGCACCAGGAACCTGCTGGCGGACAACAGATCGTCCGTGCTCGCAGTGGCCAATGCCTTGGAAGTTCACAAGACCATAACCGGGGAGGACGTCCGGGCGATCATCGAGGGCGCTGTCGGGCCCCTGATCGACGGGAGGTGGTATCACCGGCCGGAGTTCGCCGCCGACGCCGAGCGCTACCACGCCATGGCCGTGCAGGCACATCGGGACCACAGCAAGATAGACGTTCCGCTCCCCCGCTCGCTGATGCAGGACGTCTCCGCCGGCGCCAGGGACGAAGCGGCCAACGGCGTGATGGCGACCGTGATGTCGAACACCGAACCTCACTCCGACGAGGGAGGACAAGGGAGGCAGAATTAGTGGCAGAGGTCGGCGCGGACCTCGGGCGTCTCGTCGCGAGGAGCCATAGGGTGGGATCGATGGAACCGGAGGAGCAGATGCAAGCAGAGCCGGTCGTGCCGTCTGTCGGGTGGGGAGTGCTGCACCTGTTCTGTCGGGTGACGCAGAGCGCCGACCGGGAAGCAGTGACGTCGGCGCTGAAGGCAGCGGCCGCGGAGGAAGTGCAGGTCGTCACCGTTGCACTTCTGGGTCACAAGGGCGATATCGGGTTCATGGTGTTGGGGCCCGACCTATGGAAGTTGAGGCGGTTCCAGGGTCAGGTCACCTCCGCGGGGCTGCAGATCGTGGCGTCGTACGTGTCGCTCACGGAGATCTCGGAGTACGCCGCGGGTATGCCGCCGGAGAAGACGGCCCCCAGGCTGTACCCCGTGCTGCCGCCCGAGGGAAAGCCGGCGTTCTGCTTCTATCCGATGTCCCGACGGAGGGACGTGGGCCAGAACTGGTGGTCCCTGCCGTTCGAGAAGAGGAACGAGCTCATGTTCGGCCACGGGCGCACCGGCCGGGGCTTCGCCGGAAGGGTGATCCAAGTCGTGACCGGTTCCAGCGGCATCGACGACTGGGAGTGGGGCGTCACTCTTTTCGCCACCAAGCCCGACGACCTGAAGGACGTCGTCTACACCATGCGCTACGACGAAGCTTCGGCGCTCTACGCCGATTTCGGACCGTTCTACACCGGCCTGGTGGCCCCCCCGGACCAGGTGTGGGACGGTCTCGGCATTCAGACGCCCTGAGGTGGCCGACGAGGCGGACCGCCGGAAGCTCGACCGACTGGAGGAAGTGCTCCGGGAACTTCGGACGGTCGTGGTCGCCTTCAGTGGCGGCGCAGATTCGGCACTGCTGGCGTGGGTGGCGAGCAAGGTGCTGGGAAGAGAGAACGCGCTCTGTCTCACTGCTGTCTCCGCGTCCCTCGCATCGTGGGAGCTCGAAGACGTGCGACGGCTGGCCGACGACTGGGATCTGGCATGGCGGCCGGTGG
Source organism: Actinomycetes bacterium (assembly GCA_021795215.1). Taxonomy (GTDB): domain Bacteria; phylum Actinomycetota; class Acidimicrobiia; order Acidimicrobiales; family JAKAOS01; genus JAJYPS01. The sequence goes on along the minus strand of JAJYPS010000053.1, from coordinate 13,627 downwards.
AGACCGGAGAGCTGTCCGATCCGCAGTACGTGGCCAACGGTCCGGACCGCTGCTTTCACTGCAAGAGCCACCTCATGGAGGCGCTCGTCCCCGTCGCCCGACAGCAGGGGGCGGTCGTCGTCCTCGGCGTCAACACCGACGACCTGAAGGAGCACAGACCCGGACAGGATGCGGCGAAGCTGCAAGGAGCCCGGTTTCCCCTTGTCGATGCCGGACTCGACAAGGCCGCCGTCCGGAGCCTGTCTTCCGAGATCGGGCTCCGCACGTGGGACAAGCCGGCCGCAGCCTGCCTCGCTTCGAGGATCCCCGCCGGAACGGCCGTCACCTCTGAGACTCTGTCGAGAGTGTCCAGGGCCGAAGCAGGGCTGAGGCAACTCGGGTTCGCACAGGTGCGCGTCCGCCACTACGGGGACGTGGCACGGGTGGAGCTCGACACCGGCGCCCTGGGGCGTGCGCTCGAGATGCGCTCGGACGTCGTGGCTGCGGTGAAGCGAGCCGGGTACCGGTGGGTCACGCTGGACCTCGAGGGATTCCGCTCGGGAAACCTGGATCCGTTCAATTCGCGGCACCCCCGGCCGCCGGCTCACCGCGCCCTGTGAGAGCAGCGCCCTGTGAGAGCACGGTCAGGGGCGTTCGCCCCGACCGCTGCGGCGGCGGTCTCCCTGGGGCCGGTCAGCCTGCGCCCAGCCAGCCTGGGAAGTGGAGCGGGGCTCGTAAAAGAGACAGCCTTCGGGGCACGCGAAGACCGGCCCCTCCGCCGCGCCCAGTCGGCAGCGCTCCGTCCGATCGCCGCCCCTCACGGTCTGCATCACGTAGTGGCGGCAGTCCTCGTTCACGGCCATGCACTCAATCCTGACAGACCGGGAGACGGGATGTAGAACATCAGCCCTTCCCGTCGATGCCGGTGGAGGGGCTAGCGTCGCAGCAGTGACGACCAGTGACGACCTTGTGCGGTGGAGCGAGGCGCTCGCGGGGATCGCAAGAACCGGGCTGGCGTTCACGAAGAGCCTCTACGAGCGGGAGCGCTTCGAGGAGGTGCTGCGGGTGGCGGCAGACATGCGGGTAGCCGCCGACGAGCCGGCAGGAGGTTCCGCCGAGGCCCTGCAGCGAACGGCGGAGTGGATGCGCAGCGTGGGGGAAGGTGTGCCGGGCTACGTGACTCCGAAGGTGGCCGTGGGCGCGGTGGTCGGCAACGACAAGGGCCAACTGCTGCTGGTGCAGCGAGCGGACTCCGGTGCTTGGCTGTACCCCACCGGCTGGGCCGACGTCGGCTACTCCCCTGCGGAGATCGTGGTGAAAGAGGTGAAGGAGGAGACGGGCATCGACGTGGAGCCGCTCCGCCTGGTAGCGCTGCTGGACGGCCTTCGTCTGGGGTTCACGAGGATCCCGCTCTATTCGCTGGTCTTCCATTGCCAGGCGGTCGGCGGAGAGCTCTCGTTCCATCCTCTCGAGTGCTCCGACGCCGGCTGGTTCTCCGAGGATTCCCTGCCGTCGCCGTTGGCCGGTGCGGAGCGGTGGAAGACGATCGCGTTCGCCGCGCTCAGAGGGGAGCCGATAGAGGTGGCTTTCGAGCGTCCCAGGCAGCCTCCCTGGCGGGAGAGCTGAGCACGGCCGGCCCGGAAAGCGGCACCGGCACCGGCCCACCCAGGCACGGCGGCGAGCCGGAGGGACCGGACGATCAGCCGCCCTGTTCCCGCAGGTAGCGCTCGGCTTCTTCCGCCAGTTCTTCCGCGGAGAGCGGAGCCATGTCCGTCACGTCCCCCGGCGGTTCACCGTCGCGCTCCAGGCGCGCCACGTACGCCGAAGCATCCTCGTCCGCGGCGACGAGCTCGTCCACCTGGCGGTCGTAGGCAGCGCTCGCCAGTTGCAGCTCCACCACGTCCACGTTGGCCCGCAGCAGCCTCGTCGCCCGTTCCACGAGCGCAAGGGTGGCCTTGGGAGACGGGCTCTGAGCCACGTAATGAGGCACGTTGGCCCACAGTGAAGCGGCGGGGATGCCCGCGCGGCTGAGGGCGTCCTGCAGGACTCCGAGGATCCCCGTCGGGCCCTCGTACCGGGAGCGGGAAAGTCCCAGCTCGCTTCCCAGACCTGGGTGGGGCGTAGTGGCCGTCACTCTCACCGGCCGGGTATGAGCCACATCGGCCAGAAGCGCTCCCAGGCTGAGGACCATCTCGACGCCCAGGTCCCGCGCCAGCTCCGACACCGCCGCAGAGAACGTGCGCCACTTGAGCTGAGGCTCTTGGCCCGACATCAGGACGACGTCACGGCCCCCACGTGGCACGCTCGCCGCGGAGAACCGGACTCCGGGCCATTCGATCCTGCGGGTGCCCGCCTCGTCCAACCGGCTCTCCGGCCTGGCCGAGGTGAAGTCGTAGAACTCCTCCGGATTGATCTCGGCGAAGGGCTGGGCCTGCCACGAACGGGCCAGATAATCCAGCGCTCCAGTAGCTGCGTCGGCCGCGTCGTTCCAACCCTCGAAGGCGGCGATCATGATCGGCCGGCGCAGTCTGGGCCTTCGCTCCCAGATCACGACATCCATCGGTACCAAGGTAGCGACATCGGGCCAGCTTGCCGCGGCGCCAGTTGTGGACCGTGCGCCGGAGCGTCGCAGAGCCGTTGCAGAGCCGTTGCGCAGGCGAGCCGCCGGCCCGGCGAGGCTGGATAGCGTGGACCGGAGAATGGCTTCGGCGAGCGCCCTGTCCCCGCCGGACCCGGGATCGGCGTTGGGAGCTTTCTCGCCCGCCACCCGGGCGTGGTTCGAGAGCGCGTTCGATCGGCCGACTCCAGCGCAGAGCCTCGGGTGGCCGTCCGTCGCTGCAGGGCGGAACACTCTGTTGCTCGCGCCAACGGGGTCGGGAAAGACGCTGGCCGCGTTGCTGTGCGTGCTGGACCGGTTGATGACGGCCCCCCTTCCTGCACCGGAGAAGAGGTGCCGCGTGCTGTACGTGTCGCCGCTCAAGGCGCTGTCGTCGGACGTGGAGCGCAACCTCCGCGTGCCGCTGGCAGGCATATCGAGCTCTTCCAGGCGGCTCGGGATCGAGCCACCTGCCCTGACGGTCGCAGTCAGAACGGGGGACACCACCGGGGGCGAGCGGAGGGCGATGTCGCGTACCCCGCCGGACGTGCTCGTCACGACGCCCGAGTCGCTCTACCTGCTTCTGACCTCCAGAGCACAGGCGGTGCTGGGCGCCGTGGAGGTCGTGGTCGTAGACGAGGTGCATTCGCTTGTCGGGAACAAGAGGGGAGCCCACCTGGCACTGTCGCTGGAGCGTCTGGAAAGGGCGATCCGGCTTGCAGGCGGGACGTCGCCGCAACGGATCGGGTGCTCCGCGACCCAGAGACCGGTCGATGAGGCGGCTCGATTCCTCGGTGGTCAGCAGGTTCGGGCCGGGGGCGGGGGATCTCCCCTCTCCTGCGTGGCACGGCCGGTGGAAGTCGTGGACGTGGGAGCAGTGCGGCAGATGGACCTGCGGGTCGTGGTCCCCGTCGAGGACATGGCCGAGATGGGCGCTGCGGTGGCAGCCCCAGGAGGGGACGGTACGGCGCTGATGTCGGGTCCGGCCGCAGGGGACCCCGAAGTACGCGCCTCGATATGGCCGCACGTGGAGCCGGCTCTCGCCCGGCTGGTTCTGGAGCACCACTCGACGCTGGTGTTCGTGGACTCGAGGCGGCTGGCGGAACGACTGGCTGCGCGGCTGGCGGAGATGGTCGGCCCGGACGTGGTCCGCTCCTACCACGGGTCGATGTCCCGCGAGCAGCGGTCGACGCTGGAGGAGCAGTTGAAGGCGGGCCGACTGCCCGCTCTCGTCACGACTTCCGCCCTGGAGCTGGGCATCGACATGGGCCAAGTCGACCTCGTCGTGCAAGTGGGGGCTCCGCCGTCGGTCGCCAGCGGGCTGCAGCGCATCGGGCGGGCAGGTCATCGGGTCGGTGACGAAAGCAGGGGGCGGATCTTCCCCAAGTACCGTCACGACCTTCTGGTAGCGGCTGTCTGCTCCAAGCGAATGCGCGAGGGGGCCGTCGAACCGGTGGAGTCCCCGCACAACCCTCTCGACGTGCTGGCCCAGCAAGTCATCGCAATGGCCGTCGCAGAGGACCTGGTCGCGGGGGGCTTGGTCGCAGGGGACCTGGTCGCAGAGGACTTGAAGGAACCGGCCGGGCGGCCGGGGGGCTCCGCAGTGGCGGGTTCCCGAGTGGCGGGTTCCGGAATGGCATGCGATGCCGGGGGGAAGGGCTCCACCGCCGATCTTCCGGATGCGCCCGTGGGTATCCCTGTCGAGGAGGTCAGAGCCGTAGTCGCGGGCGCTTATCCGTTCGCGACCCTGCCGGATGCCGCTTTCGAGTCGGTCCTGGGGCTCTGCGCCGGTGCGTACCCGTCGGACGAGCTCTCCTCGCTCCGGCCGCGGCTGCGCTGGGACAGGGAGGCCGGGACGCTGTTCTCTCGGAGGGGGTCACGGATGCTTGCGCTGGTGAGCGGCGGCACCATTCCCGACCGGGGCACGTACAGGGTGACCACGCCGACGGGCGGCCGTGTGGGCGAGCTGGACGAGGAGATGGTGCACGAGTGCCGGGTGGGCGAGACGTTCGTGCTCGGAGCGACTACGTGGAGGATCCTCGACATCACCAGGGACGGCGTGGTGGTGGAGCCGGCACCCGGAGTGCCCGGGAAGGTCCCGTTCTGGCATGGCGATCAGGCGCCCAGGCCGTTCGAGCTGGGCAGAGCGATCGGGGCGTTCACGTCGGAGGCACTCGGGTGGGACGACGGGCGGCTGGAATCGGAGTGCGGGCTGGACGCTCGAGGCCGCCGGAACCTGCGGGACTACCTCGAGGCCGAGAAGGCGGCGACCGGCGGTCTTCTGCCGACCGACGCGCAGGTGGTCGTGGAGAGGTTCCGGGACGACTTGGGGGATTGGCGAGTGTGTGTGCTGTCGCCGTTCGGAGCGAAGGTGCACGCCCCTTGGGCGATGGCGATCGAACAGCGGATCGCCGTCAAGACGGGCCTGGACTGTCGGGCGGTCTGGACCGACGACGGGATCATGCTGCGGTCGGCCGATTCCGAGCAGCCGCTGTCGGCGGAGGATCTGCTGCTGCAGCCGGAGGAGATCGAGGAGCTGCTGCTAGTCAAGTTGGAGCAGAGCCCTGTGTTCGCTTCTCGATTTCGGGAGAATGCTGCCAGGGCGCTGCTGCTCCCGCGGCGCAGCGGTCGACGCACGCCTCTCTGGCAGCAACGCCAGCGAGCTGCCGACCTGCTCTCGGTGGTTCGCAGGTACCCGTCGTTCCCGATCGTGCTGGAGACTTATCGCGAGTGCCTGACGGAGCTGTTCGACATGCCTGCCCTGCGTCGGCTGCAGTGCGACCTGGCATCCGGCGACATCCGGCTGGCGCAGGTCGACGTGGAGTCTCCGTCCCCCTTCGCCTCTGCGTTGGCGTTCTCCTACGTGGCCAACTTCATCTACGAGGGTGACTCGCCGCTCGCTGAGACGAGGGCCCAGGTCCTGTCCCTCGACAGGGCGATGCTGTCGGAGCTTCTCGGGACCGGGGACATGCGGGAGCTGCTGCATCCCGAAGCTCTGTCCACTCTCGAGGAGACGTTGGCCCGGTCGGGGCCGACGCAGCAGGCGAAGGATCTCGACTCGGCGGCCGACCTGCTCAGAGTGTTGGGCGATCTGAGCCCCGGTGAACTGTCGTGCCGCTGCTCCGCCTCACTGGGGGGCGTGGCGGAGGTGACCGCTTCGCTCGTGAAGTCGAAGCGTGCCCTGGCGGTCCGGATAGCAGGCGAAGAGAGGCTGATCGCGCCGGAGGACGCCGGGCGGTACCGGGACGCCCTCGGTGTGGCGCCCCCGGCCGGGACGCCGGCTGCGTTCCTCGAGCCGGTAGAGGACGCAATGGTGCAGCTGGTCCGGCGCTGGTCGAGGGTGCACGGCCCGTTCAGGCCCGACGAAGTGGCGTCGCGGTGGGGGATCACGGTCGAGGAGGTGCTCGGCATCCTGGAACGGCTGGTGGCTTCCGGCAGTGTCGTGGTCGGTGCATTTCGTCCCGGCGGCAGCGGCCGGGAGTGGTGCGACGGAGAAGTGCTCCAGCGTGTGCGGCAGAGGTCGTTGGCGGCGTTGCGGGAGCAGGCCGCCCCCGTGCAGAGCAGCGATCTGGCCCGGTTCCTGGTGAACTGGCATGGGATCGGACCGGATGTCGGGCGTGCCAGCCTCCCCGATGCGATCCGACGGCTCCAGGGGCTCCCGCTTCCGGCCAGCCTCCTGGAGAGCGACATCCTCGCCCCCCGGGTGAACCGGTACTCCGGAACCGAGCTGGACCAGTTGATCGCCGCGGGCGAACTGGTGTGGATAGGTGCCGGCAGCCTCGCCCGCCGGGACGGCAGGGTGGTACTGGTTGAGCGTGACAAGGCGGCTGCGCTGTGCTACCGCCTCCGGCTGGGACCGTGGAGCGACGGCGATGCGCTGCGAGGCGACGAGCACGAACGAATCCGTTCACTCCTCCGGCGTAGACGGGCGTGCTTCTTCCCCGAGCTGCTGGGGGACCGACCGTCGTCCTCGGCCGCCGAGACGCTCGAAGCGCTGTGGGACCTTGTATGGGCCGGCGAAGTGACCAACGACAGCTTCGCCGTGGTCCGGGCCTGGTTGGCCGCGGCGGCCCCGAGGGTGCGCAGAGTTGCAGCTTCCAGACCGGGCAGCCGGGTATCTGCGGCCAGGTGGGGGGTCGGAGGGCCCCGCTCGGCCGGTAGGTGGTCGCTCCTGTCGGAGGAGCTGGGCGAACCCCCATCGCCGACGGCGTCTACCGCGACGATCGTCGGTGTGCTGCTCGCCCGTCACGGCGTGCTCACCCGATCCGCGGTGTTGTCCGAAGGAGTCCCAGGAGGGTTCGCCGCCCTGTACCCGGTGCTCGCAGCCATGGAGCAGTCGGGCCGTGTGCGGCGTGGCTACTTCGTCGAGGGGCTGGGCGGTTCGCAGTTCGCCCTGCCGGAGGCGCTAGAGAAGTTGAGAGCTCTCCGGGAGGGTGGCGTTGCGTCGGATTCGGTCGCCGTCTCGACGGTCGATCCGGCTAATCCCTTCGGCACCGTGTCGGGATGGCCGGACAAGGGGCTGGTCCGGACGGCAGGGTCCTGGCTGGTACTGGTGGACGGCGTTCCGTCGCTGGCATTGGACCGCGCCGGGACGACCGTTCGGCAGCTGCGTGCCGGCAGTGAAGGGGCGGACGTGCCCTGGGAGGTGGCGGCCGCACGATCGTTGGCAGCCGTCGCCGGACGCCGTACGAGACGAGCTCGCCTGGTGAACGTCCCGTCGGAAGTCCGGCCGTGGCTGATCTCGGCGGGGTTCGTCGAAGGGCCGCTCGGACTGGAGTGGCTGCCGGCGCGGCCCAGGGCCAGAACCGGCGTTGGACTGGAACGGGAGCATCCGGCCGATGCCTGAGGGCGACACGATATGGCGGACCGCTAGGTCGCTCGACCGATGGATCGGGGGCCGGACGGTGACCGCCACCTCGTCCCGGGATTGCCGGCTGCGGCTGACCGTGTTGGAAGGCGACTGCATCGCCCGCGCTCGCTCGGTCGGCAAGCATCTGCTCGTCCACATGCGGTCCGGACGGGTGCTCCACTCCCACATGATGATGTCCGGCTCGTGGCACTGCTACGCGGCCGGTGCACCGTGGAGGAGGCCCCCGTCGGCCGCCGTGGCGGTGATCGAGACCGGGGAGCGCCTGGCCGTCTGTTACGACGCGCCGGTCGTGGAGCTGCTCTCTGCCGAGGGTGCCGCTGCCCACCCCGTGCTTTCCGCTCTGGGGTCGGACATCTTGGACGTGCCGTTCGACGAGCACGCTGTCCGGTCGCAGATCACGGTCGCCGGTGACCACCGGTCGGTGGGCGATCTCCTCTTGGACCAGAAGATCGTCGCTGGTATCGGCAACATCTACCGCTGCGAGGCACTGTTCCTGGTGGGGCTCCATCCGGCGGCCCGACTGGCCGTTGCAGGCGTTCCCTCGATCGAGAGAGCGATACTGGCTGCTCGCGAGCTCATGATGGGCAACTTGAGCCCCTCCACGGGCTTCGACCGCGACTTCGGGACTGGCAGGGGACAGGCGTGGGTGTACCGTCGAGCAGGCCGGCCGTGCCGCCGCTGCGGGACGCCGGTTGCATCGGCACAGATGGGGCAGTGGCTGCGGCGCGCATACTGGTGCCCCCTTTGCCAGCGTTGACGCTCTCTTTGCCAGCGTGAGGGCACCGGCGGAGCGCCCCGGCGGAGGCCCCGGCGCCACACCCGGTGCGGAAGCCGGGTCGTGGTGTGCGCCGCAGCACCGTCGTCCGGCACCGTCGTCCGGCAGTGTCGTCCGGCAGTGTCGTCCGGCAGTGTCGTCCACCGATCTTCCGCATCTATGTAGGCTGTTGGTCCTTCCGAGGATGGTACTTCCGAGGGTCCAGGCGTAGGGGGAGGCGTGGTGCATGGGTTCGTCCCCTGACCGAGGCGGCTCCGTGCCGTACAGCATCGAGGTGGCGACGGCGGCGGACGAGTGGTTGCTTCCTGCCCTCGCCCGGCTCCTTCCACAGCTGTCCAGCGCATCTCCGCCCGACCGGGCCGAGTTGGAGCAGATCCTGGGTTCAGACTGCAGCACCGTGTTCGTGGCAACCGAGCGGGCCCCCAGCCGAGCCGGCGGGGAGGACGATCCGGTGGTGCTCGGCACGCTGACGTTGGTGGCGTTCCGTCTGCCGACCGGCGTCCGGGCGTGGATAGAGGACGTGGTGGTGGACGGCGACGAGCGAGGACGGGGGATTGGCAAGGCCCTGGTGGGAGCGGCGGTTGAAGCGGCTCGCGAGGCCGGTGCTCGGACGGTGGAGCTCACTTCGCGGCCTTCGCGCCAAGCCGCCAACAAGCTCTACGCTGGGTTGGGCTTCGAGCGACGCGAGACGAACGTGTACCGGCTTAACCTCTAGGCAAGCGGCGTCCTGCGAGTGACAAGGCGCCCGAGGAGATGCCCGTGCCCGAGAGCATCACCATCACCGACAACAGGTCCGGTCGGTCGATAGAGATCCCGATCTCGAACGGGGGGGTCGCGGCGGCCGAGTGGTCCAAGTTGCTGCCGGGCATCTGGTTCTTCGATCCGGCCTACATGTCGACGGCGGCGTGCGAGAGCGAGGTGACCTACCTGGACGGTGAGAACGGGGTGCTGCGCTACCGGGGCTACCCGATCGAGGAGCTGGCGCAGCGCTCGACGTTCCTGGAGGTCGCCTACCTGCTGATCTTCGGCGACCTGCCCGACTCAGCACAGTTCGTGAAGTGGAAAGAGGACGTGACGCACCACACGTTCATCCACGAGAACGTGCGGAAGCGGTTCCTGGAGGGTTTCCACTACGACGCCCACCCGATGGGGATGCTGGTGTCCGCGGTGGCCGCCATGTCGACCTTCTACCAGGACGCGAAGGACATCTTCGACCTCGGATCGCGCCAGAGGCAGCTGGTCCGGCTCATCGCGAAGATGCCGACCCTGGCAGCGGCCGCTCACCGATTCAGTGTCGGTATGCCGTTCGTCTACCCCGACAACACTCTGGACTACGTGGCCAACTTCCTATCCATGATGTGGAAGACGGGGGAGCCCCGGTTCGAGCCGGACCCGGCACTGGTCAGGGCGATGGACGTGCTGTTCATCCTCCATGCCGATCACGAGCAGAACTGCTCCACTACCGCCATGCGGACGGTGGGGTCTGCCCACGCGGACCCGTACTCGGCGTGTGCCGCGGCGTGTGCCGCTCTCTACGGGCCTCGCCACGGAGGGGCGAACGAGGCGGTGATCCACATGCTCAACGAAGTGGGCAGCTACGACCGGGTCCCGGAGTTCATAGCCGGAGTCAAGGCCGGCCGCGGCCGCCTGCAGGGCTTCGGGCACCGGGTCTACAAGAACTACGACCCCCGGGCACGGCTCATCAAGCAGGCGGCCGAGGACGTCTTCGCCGTGACCGGCAAGAACCCCCTTCTCGACATCGCCCTCAAGCTGGAGGAGGTGGCCCTGTCCGACGACTACTTCCTGTCCCGGCGCCTGTACCCGCATGTGGATTTCTACTCCGGCCTCATCTACCAGGCGGTCGGGTTCCCGGTCGAGATGTTCTCGGTGCTGTTCGCGATCCCCCGTACGGCGGGGTGGCTGGCGCACTGGGTGGAGCTGCTGGAGCAGGGGGCGAAGATCGCCAGACCGCGACAGCTCTACGTGGGTGCGGACGAACGCAGCTACGTGGAGATGGACCGACGCACCGCCAGCCCCGGCGGTCCTTATTCGCGCTAGGGGCCGGTCCGGGATGCCTCTGGTCGATCCTTCCGGCCCGCAGGCCGGCAGCGGACTACTCCCTCCTGCACGACCGTGACCGCTCGGAGCCCTTCCATCGTGTAGATGGCACCTCCCGCGAGCCCCCTCGACCCGGATGCCACGGGGCTCTGTTGGTCGTACAGCAGCCACTCGTCGGCTCGGAACGGCTGGTGGAACCACATCGCGTGATCCAGGCTGGCACCCATCAGGCCCTCGTCGCCCCATGCCAGCCCATGCGGCATGAGAACCGAGTCGAGCAGCGTCACGTCGGAGGCGTAGGCGACGACGCAGGCGTGCAGCAGCGGGTCGTCGGGCAGTCGCCCGTCGGCCCTGATCCAGACTCGTTGGCGCGGGGCCCGCTCCCGCCCCCGGGTGGCCCACGCAGGGGCATCCACGAACCGCTGGTCTATCGGCCTGGGCCGGGTGTACCACTCACCGGCCTCCTCGGACCATCCCTCCAGCTGCTCAGCGTAGGTGGGCAGCGTCGCCGGGGGCGGAACCGGCGGCATCGGGTCCTGATGGCTCACCCCCTGCTCCTCGACGTGAAACGACGCCGAGAGGTTGAAGATCGGTCGTCCGCGTTGTACGGCGACGACCCGCCGGGTCGTGAACGAGCGCCCGTCGCGGATCCGGTCCACCTGGTACAGGACCGGCACGCCGGGCAGTCCGGGGCGCAGGAAGTAGGCGTGGAGAGAGTGGACGCCCCTGGCGGGATCCACGGTCAGGCCTGCGGCGACCAGTGCCTGCCCCGCGACCTGGCCGCCGAAGATCCTCTGGCGACGCTCGTCGGGGCTCGCTCCCCGGAAGTAGTCCTCCTCGAGCCGTTCCAGCTCGAAGAGCGCGACCAGTTCGTCCAGAGCGTCGCTGATGACTATCGCCCCCAACGGCAGGCCCGGTCGCCCGCCCACACCGAGGCGGTCGCTTCCGAACCACCCCCCAGGGACTGCCGGGAGGTGCCTAGCCTGTCCATGCCGGGCACCCTATGCTCTCTTGCAGTGATGCGTTCACCTTCAGAGGTGCTGGCATGGACGCAGTCGCCCACCGGGAAGAAGGCGGTGCGCTACTCGGCCGTGTCGGCGATCTCCATAGTCGTAAGCTCCGTGGTGCTTTTCGTCACTTACGGGATACTGCGGATCGAATCTGCCACGGAGTGCAACGTGATCGCCACGGCAGTCGCCGCAGTCCCGTCTTACTACCTCAACCGCAAATGGGCGTGGGGCCGAAGCGGAGCATCGCATCTCTGGCGGGAAGTCGTGCCCTTCTGGATCGTGGCGTTCATCGGGTTGCTGTTCTCGATCTGGGCGGTGCGGCTTGCGGTCCAGTTCTCCCGGAGCCTGCACCTCGCCCACCTTGTGACCTCGGTCGTGGTGGATGTTTCGGCATTCGGTTCCTACGGCGTCCTGTGGGTGGCGAAGTTCGGTCTGTTCAACAGGTGGCTGTTCGCGGAGCGGGCGGTCCGCCAGAGCGCCGGCTCCTCGCTGGACTGAATCGTGGGCGCCTTCGAAGAAGCGGTCGCCAGGGTCGTGCCGGTCGACCAGGATGCGGCGGACCGGGCCCGGCGTCGGCAGCTGTCGCTCACCAAGCCGCCCGGCAGCCTGGGGCGGTTGGAGGAGCTGGCCTGTCGGTTGAGCGCCATCGCCTCGGAGGTGCCTCCCCCCCTTCCCCGCCCCGCCGCCGTGGCCGTCTTCGCGGCGGACCACGGCGTCCTTCGCCAGGGCGTCTCCCCCTGGCCTCCGGAAGTCACCGGGCAGATGGTCTCGAACTTCCTGTCCGGCGGCGCCGCGGTGAGCGTGTTGGCGAGGCAGATGGGAGCCAAGGTGACCGTCGTGGACGTCGGAGTCGCCTCGAACCTGCGGAGTCCCCCGAATGGATCGTCGGACCGCCTGATCGAGGCGAAGATCAGGTGGGGATCGGGCGACATCTCGTCGGAGGACGCCATGGAACCGTCCGAGGTGCGCAGCGCCTTGGACGTGGGTGCCGAAGTGGCGGAGCGCTTGGTCGACGAAGGCGCACGGTGCCTGGTGACCGGCGACATGGGAATCGGCAACACGACCGCCTCCGCCGCTCTGGTGGCTGCGTTCGCGGGGGCCGCAGCAGCGGAGGTCACGGGCCGGGGGACCGGCATAGACGAGGCCATGTTGGAGCGGAAGGTGAAGGTGGTGTCAACCGCCCTGGAGCGATCGGGGCTGGGCGGACGGGAGAGCGCAGCGAAGGCGGCGTCGGAACCGCTGGCGGCGCTGGGAGCTGTGGGCGGCCTCGAGCACGCGGCGCTGGTCGGCTTTCTGGTCGCCGGCGCAGCACGGCGAGTTCCCGTGCTGCTGGACGGTGTCATTGCCGTATCGGCCTGCCTGGCAGCCGCCGAAATGGCTCCGTCGGCCAAGGGCTACTGGATAGCGGGTCACATGTCCGCCGAGCCGGGCGCGGCAATCGGTCTGTGCCGGTTGGGCATGGACCCGCTGCTCGATCTGGGGCTGCGGCTCGGCGAGGGTACCGGGGCATGCCTGGCGCTGCCTCTGCTGGAGGCGGCGGCCAGGACCCTGTCGGAGATGGCCACGTTCGACTCGGCGGGGGTGCGTGGCGTCGACACCGCCACCTGATCGTGGCGCACTAGCCGCGCCGCCGGGCTGCCCACCGTGACTTCGCGGGATGTCCGGGCCGGCTCCGGCTGCGCCATGTGCCCAGGCGGCACCATGTACTGCAGCAGTGCCACGTCCAGCCACTTGCCGAACTTGCGCCCCACTTCCACCTCGGTGCCCACCACCCGGAACCCGGCCGAACGGTGAAGTCCTATGGAGGCATGGTGGTCTCCCACGATCCTCGCCATGACCGAGTGAAAGCCTCCCTGGCGCGCCAGGCCGAGTATGTGCCCCAGCAGCAGCCTGCCCACCCCTTGGCCGCGATGGTCCGCGTGGACGTACACCGAGTCCTCCGCCGTCGTGGCGTATGCCGGCCGAAGCCTGTAGGGAGAGAGGGAAGCGAATCCGACCACCGTCGATCCGCACGCCGCCACCACCGCCGGATGCGCACCCGAGTGCTGGCTCAGCCATGCCTGCTGCTGATCCAGGGTCCGCGGCACGAGGTCGAAGTTCACCGTCGACCCGAGGACCTCTGCGTTGTAGATGGCCCGGATCGGCTCCGCGTCGTCCGCCGTGGCCAGCCTCACATGCACGGGCCGATGCTATGGGGAGTAAACTGCGCCCTCGGTGCCCCCTTAGCTCAGTCGGCAGAGCACAGCCATGGTAAGGCTGGTGTCGTCGGTTCGATTCCGACAGGGGGCTCCCGCGGCGGCGTAGCTCAGTTGGTCAGAGCGCACGGCTCATAATCGTGT
>JAJYPS010000052.1 GCA_021795215.1 Actinomycetes bacterium | reverse complement strand
CGGTGGCGGCCGAACGGTGATGCCACCACCAAAGGGCGGCTCCGAGCGCGTTGCCGGCATCGGAAGCGGCGGGCTGCACGAACACCTCGTCGAACCCGGCCTCCCGCAACAGTCTGCCGTTCATGACGCAGTTCAACGCCACACCGCCCGAAAGGCAGAGCTTCGACGCGCCTGTCGTCTCCCGAAGCCGCCTGGCCACGTGCAGTCCGACGTCCTCCGCCAGCTGCTGGACGGCGTAGGCCAGGGACTTGTCTCGTTCCGTCAGGCTTCCCTCCGGGGTCCGGGGAGCACCGTGACGCCTCAAGAACTTGGGGGAGACCGGCCGCCCACCTTCCCTCTGGTAGCGGAACCAGCTCAGGTCCACGCTGAACAGACCGTCCGGGCGGAGATGCACCAGTGGCTTGAGCTCCTCGCTCAGCCGCGGACCTCCGTAAGGGGCGAGACCCATCACCTTGCCCTCGTCGCCGTTGGGCTGGAAGCCCAGGAACCACGTGAGTGCAGAGTAGACTTCGCCTAGAGAGTTGGGGTTGGCCACCTCGTTCAGGATGCGGAGGCGGTTGCCCTCCCCCAGACCGAGGGTGGAGGACAGGAAGTCCCCTCCACGGTCGAGCGTGAGCACGGCCGCCCGGTCGAACGGGCTGGCGAAGAAGGCGCTAGCCGCATGAGCCTCGTGGTGACCGACGTGGTCGATCCTGCCCGTATACGACCAGCGCCGCCTGAAGTCCGCCTCCCGGACCATCAGCCGTCCGTCCACGAACGCTTGCGCAGCCAGTCGTTTGGGCGATGCTCGCCGGATCGCATCGCTGGCTCCCCTGGCGAAGTCTCGACCTGCATGGTGCGCCATCACCACGGCGTCCAGGTCCGAGAAGCGGAGCCCCGCCTCCGCCAGGCAGAACGAGATGGCCAGATCGGGAAACGCCTTGGTATGGCGGTCCCTGTTGAACCTCTCCTCCTCGCCCATGGCCACGGGCACGCCGTCCACCATCACGCAGGCGGCGGTATCGTGGCTGAAGCAGTTGATTCCCAGGATGGCAGTCACGGCGGGGGCCGATCGTAGCCGCCGGTTACCCTGAAGCATGGTCACTCTGCCGGAGATGACGGAACGGGATGTCGCCGAGCGGAACCCACGACAGGCGGTTACGTGTCGGGAGGGCCCCGCGGGCATCGGCCCTGCTGGGAGTGCCGATGGGCCGGGTGCCAGGGGGGACGGCCGGGCGACGGCAGTTCTGACGGAGCGGGCGGCCAAGGCGGGAGTCGTCCTGAGGAGGTCGTCGGGAGGCCGGCGCAGCGAAGCGCTGCGCGCCGCCAGCCGGTCGATCGAGGCGGCGGCGTCGGTCATCTTGGAGGCGAACCGGGAGGACGTGTCCGAGGCCGAGGCGTCCGGAGCAGCAGGTGCGCTGGTGGATCGGCTCAAGCTTGGCCCGGCGAGGATCACGTCCATGTCCGGGTCGCTGTCGGCTCTGGCCGGGATGCCGGACCCGGTCGGCTCGGTGGTGGACGGCTGGCAGCTCCCCAACGGGGTATCGGTGAGGAGGGTCCGGGTGCCACTGGGACTGGTGGGAGTGGTCTACGAGGCGCGCCCGAACGTGACTGCCGAGGCGGCCGGGATTGCCTTGCGGTCTGCCAACTCGGTGGTCCTTCGGGGCTCCTCCAACGCCCGGAGATCGAACGAGGCCGTGGCGGCCGCCATCCGCAGCGGGATCGAGTCGGCAGGACTTCCGGCCGACTGCGTGGTCCTGGTCGAGGACACTTCACGGGAGGCGGCGGTGGACCTGCTGCGGTCGCCCGCCTTCGACTGCCTCATACCGCGGGGTGGGCCGTCTCTGCTCGCCACCGTGAGGGAGAACGCAGTCGCTCCGGTGATCATCGACGGTGAAGGTAACTGTCACGTGTACGTCGATGCTGCGGCCGACTTGGAGCAGGCGGCCGCCGTGGTGGCCAACGCGAAGTGCTCCCGGCCGTCGGTCTGCAACGCTGCGGAGACGCTGCTGGTGCATGAGGCGGTCGCCCCGGTGTTCCTTCCGATGATCGCTTCGCTCATGGGGCAGGTGGAGCTGCGGGGTGACGAGCGGGTGAGGGCGATCCTGCCGGGTGCCCGGGCGGCCGGCGAGCAGGACTGGGCCACGGAGTTCCTCGACCTCGTCCTTGCCGTGAGGGTTGTGGACGACATGGACACTGCGATGGCTCACATCGCCCGCTACGGGAGCGGTCACTCCGAGGCGATCTGCACCACCGACTTCGTAGCCGCTCGTCGCTTCTGCCGGGAGGTCGACGCGGCGGCAGTCCTGGTGAACGCTTCGACCCGGCTTGTCGACGGGGGCCAGCTCGGCTTCGGCGGCGAGATCGGGATAAGCACTCAGAAGCTGCATGTCAGGGGTCCAATGGGTCCGGAAGCGCTCACCTGTGTCAAGTTGGTTCTGGAAGGCGACGGCCAGGTGCGGAATTGAATGCCGGCCGGTTCTCCGGACCGGGCGACGTGGCCGACCGTCTGGCTGAGCAGGGGTACCTGGCCGACCCGGCTACGGCCAACGCCGTGTTCCTGGCGGACCGCCTGGAGAAGCCGATCCTCGCCGAGGGGCCGGCCGGAACGGGCAAGACCGAACTGGCCAAGGCCGTGGCGCGGGCCACCGGCGCCAGGCTGATACGCCTTCAGTGTTACGAGGGACTCGACGAGGCGAAGGCGCTCTACGAGTGGAACTACAAGAAGCAGCTTCTGCGCATCCAGGCCGGAGGCAGTTCGGTCTCGACTCAGCCTTCGGTCTCGACTCAGCCTTCGGGTTCGACCGGGGGCGATCTCTGGGAGCAGGTCGGCCAGGACCTCTTCTCGGAGGACTTTCTCCTGGCCCGACCTCTGCTCCAGGCGATCAGGGCCACCGAGCCGGTCGTGCTGCTGATCGACGAGGTGGACCGGGTGGAGGTGGAGACCGAGGCACTGATGCTGGAGGTGCTGTCCGACTACCAGGTCTCCGTACCGGAGCTGGGCACCGTGCACGCATCCACCATCCCGATGGTGTTCCTCACGTCGAACGGGACCAGGCAGCTGTCGGAGGCGCTGAAGCGGCGGTGCCTGTTCTGCTACATCGACTATCCCGACCCGGCGAGGGAGCGGGACATCATCATGGCGCACCTGCCGGGGATATCGGAAAGGCTTGCCGGGGCGGTCGCCGAGGTCGTGAGGCTCCTGCGAGAGATGGGGCTGAAGAAGAGCCCTTCCGTGTCGGAAGCGCTCGACTGGGCGCGGATGCTGATGCTGCTGGGCCGAGAGGAGGTTGACGACGCCGGAGTGGACGAGGGACTGGCGGTGCTGTTGAAGAACAAGTCCGACCTCGACAAGGCGGCTGCCGCCCTTGGCCGCCAAGTGCGGCGAGAGCCCGTCGGTCGCCGGGTCGCCCGGGGGTCCGACAGCTCCGACAGCCCTGTCGAGGCTGTCTGAAGGTGCTGGAGCGGCTGTCGAGCTTCGTCGAGATGCTGCGAGGCGCCGGAGTGCCGGTTTCGATCGGCGAGAAGCTGGACGCCATATCGGCCGTGGAGGCGTGCGGCCTGTGGTCGAGGCAGGATCTCAGAGCCTGCCTTGCGGCAACCCTCGTGAAGGACCGTCGATACTGGGATGCGTTCAACCTGCTCTTCGACCTGTTCTTCCCTTCCGGCGCGCTCCGACCTACGACCGCCGAGGGCGACTTTCCCCAGGACGTAACCTTGGAGGAGGCGGTGGGCGGGGACGGCGACCACCAGCCTCTGTCCTCGGAGGACCTGGCGGACGTCCTGCGTTGTTACGGAGAGGACGGCGAGCGTTCCCTTCTCCGCTCGGCGGCAGCGGCAGCGGTCTCCCGTCATGCGGGCATCGAGCCGGGTAGGCCGGTGGGGCCGAACTACTACGTCTACAGGACGCTCCGTGCGATCGACCCGCAGGGCGTCCTCTCCAAGCTGCTCGCTTCGGCGCAGGACACGGTGGGAGACGGGCGCAGCACGATCACGACGAGACTGGAGCGCCGGCAGGCGGAGCAGTGGGTTGCGGACCTGGAGGTCGAGGTGAGGGCGGAGATCACCCGCCGGCTGGCAGCGGAGAAGGGCGTGGAGGCGATGGTGGCCATGACCCGGAGGCCGCTGCCCCAGGACGTCGACTTCACGAGTGCGACGACCGAGGACCTCGCCGCCCTGCGCCGGGCACTCGATCCGCTCGCCCTCCGGCTCGCAGCCAGGCTGGGTCGCCGCAGGAGGCGGCGCAGACGCGGTGCCGTCGACTTTCGCTCCACTTTCCGCCACTCGCTGTCCTACGGTGGTGCCCCTGTCGACCTGAGGTTCCGCCGCCCGGCGTTGACCAAGCCGGAGCTGTGGGTGCTGGCCGACGTGTCCGGCTCAGTGGCGGCATTCGCTCGTTTCACGCTGCAGCTCCTGTACGCCATCGACTCCCAGTTCTCTACGGTCCGCAGCTTCGTCTTCGTGGACGGCTTGGACGAGGTGACATCCGTGTTCGCTTCCAGTTCCGACATCGACGAGGCACTCGCGAGGATCGATACGGAGGCGGACGTCATCTGGCAGCACGGACATTCCGACTACGGTCACGCGCTCACCGTGTTCAGCGAGCGCTGGGCCGACCAGATGTCTCCCCGTTCGACCGTCGTCGTGCTCGGCGACGCCCGGAACAACTACCACTCAGCAGGGACCGTCGCACTGGCCCGGGTGGCGGCCGCCGCTCGGGAGGTGTTCTGGCTGAACCCCGAGCCCCGCAGCTACTGGGACACCGGCGACTCGATCGCATCCTCGTACGCCCCTTACTGCGACGGCGTGTTCGAGTGTCGCAACTTGAGGCAGTTGGAGGCGTTCGCGGACCATCTCGCTCTCCGGGGCTGAAGCGGCAACGGGCAGTTCCCCGACACGGGGCGTCCCCCGACACGGGGCGTTCCCCGACACGTGATGCGGCGAACGGCCGTGGCGGGCGGGTCCTCCGGAGCCCGGATCTCACCTCCGGCGTGCGCCGACGGTCACCCAGCCAGCGGACGGTCACCCAGCCGGTGGACGGTCACCCAGCCAGCGGACGGTCACCCAGCCGGCGAACGGTCACCCAGCCGGCGAACGGTCACCCAGCCGGAAGCGTCCGCAGCATCTCTGCGACATTGAAGGCCAGATCGAGGCTTTGGCTCGCATTCAGCCTGGGATCGCAGGTAGTGGTGTACCGGAGGGGAAGCTCGTCCTCCGAGAGCGACCTGCCTCCTCCGAGGCACTCCGTCACGTCGTCGCCGGTCAACTCGACGTGGACGCCGCCCGGCCATGTACCCAACTGCCTGTGCACGGCAAAGTATGCGGCCAGTTCGCCGAGCACGTCGTCGAAGCGCCGAGTCTTCAGCCCGTTGTCCGCCACGAAAGTGTTCCCGTGCATCGGGTCACAGGTCCACAGGACCGGATGGCCGGAACTGCGCACCGCTTCTACTACGGGTCCGAGCGTGTCGGACACCTTCTGCGCCCCCATGCGGCTCACGAGCGTCAGCCGACCTGGGACGTGTTCGGGGTCCAGCCGGTCGGCCAGTTCCACCGCCTGGGCCGGCGTGGTGGTAGGGCCGATCTTCACCGCTATGGGGTTGTGTATCCCCGACAGGAACTCCACGTGCGCGCCCTTCGGCTGCCGCGTTCTCTCCCCCAGCCACAGCAGGTGCGCCGAGCAGTCGTACCAGTTCCCAGTCAGCGAGTCGCGGCGGGTCAACGCCTCTTCCCAGGGCAGCAGCAGCGCCTCGTGGCTGGTCCACAGCTCGACTTGGTGCAGCGTCGCTTCTCGCGCCAGGTCGATGCCAGTGGCTTCCATGAACCGAAGCGCCCGTGTGATCTCTTCCGCTATTGCGTCGTAGCGGCGCCCCTGGGGACTGCGGGCAACGAACTCCCTGTTCCAGGTGTGCACCTCGCTCAGGTCTGCGAACCCACCGGTCGTGAACGCACGAAGCAGGTTCAGCGTCGACGCCGCCTGGTGGTATGCGGTCAGCAGCCGGGACGGATCGGGCGTCCGGGCCACGGCATCGGGAGCCTCGTGGTTCACTATGTGCCCCCGGAAAGCCGCCAGCTCCACTCCGCCCACCGTCTCCGTGGCGGACGACCGCGGTTTTGCGAACTGACCGGCGATGCGTCCGACTTTGACCACTGGCACCCCTGCGCCGTAGGTGAGCACGACGGCCATCTGGAGGATCACCCTCAGCTTGTCCCGGATCGAGTCCGCAGAGAACTCGGCGAAGGACTCGGCGCAGTCCCCGGCTTGCAGCAGGAACGCCCGGCCCTGAGCGGCTCGTCCCAGAGCGGACGTGAGCCTCCGCGCTTCTCCGGCGAACACCAGGGGCGGCAGCGCAGCCAGCTCCTTGCAACGGTTCTCCAGTTCCGCAGCGTCCGGCCACTCGGGCTGCTGCGCCGCCGGGTAGCTCCTCCAACTGGTCGGGTTCCACGTCGCGCCGCTCAGTGCCACGGCACAAGGCTACCCAGGCTGTTCACGTCGCGATTCGAAACCCGGCCGAAGTCCTCGATGGGCCGGATGAGCTCTGCGACCGCACTGGCGCCTTCGGCTTCCCCGTCTTTGGTGATCGAAGGGTGCCACACCTCCTCCATCCCGATGGCATCGGAGACCGCGGCAGTCACCTGGGCATTGGACCGAGCCGACATGGAGAACCCGACGTTGCGCTGTCGGCAGGCGGAGAGGGTCCCTCGGTACATCCAGCGGAATCGGCACGCACTACGACGCTGCGCCCGGCGACGCGTTCTCGGAGTGGACCCCCACCAGCGAGGCGTCGACGTCCAACACCTCCGGAGACGTGTCAGTGGCAGCCGACGATCGCCGCGAGACCTCTCTGCGCACTTTGGACAGCGCTTGGGCGGTTCTCTGTCGATCAGACCCGTCGATAGCTCTCCCCACCACCGACTCGCCTCAACGCCGCCTGGAGCAGCACCTTTCCCCTAACGTGCACGGGGACCAGGCCACTTGATCCTGCGGACGCGCTGCCACCACCCCGAGTATGAGTCTCGGCAGGATGTGCTAGAGCCGCGAGTCCACCGGACGCGCTCGAAAGGCATCAATGATGGGATCTTGCCGGGAACCAGCCACGTTCGGCTAATTGGTCCCAGGCGGCATGGACGTGAGCGGGGGTGAACAGGGTCGCTTTACGACGGCTCCAGGCAGCGACTGCGCTGGTCGCCGCGGCAGGGTCAGCGGCTGGGCTGGGCTCGTGAGTGGCAACCCAGTGGACGGTGGACAGCAGCTCCATCGCGTAAGGAGACTCGTACCCGCTGGCGAGCTCCAGCACCTGCTGGCTGCGGGCCCGCGTGTCGGGATGACTCCCAAGGAAGTCGGCGGCCTGGGCGGGAGCGCCCGTGAGCGGGGCGATCGGCTCGGCGGAAGCAACCGGCAGGCTGCCGTCGCCATAGCCGGTCAAGAAGTGTCCTTCGACGGTCTGGAGGACCTTCTGAAGGTTGGCAGCGTAAGGCCCGTACCGCGCCTTCCGATAGTGGAGGCGGAGGGGTTCGCCAGCCTCCTGGAGGAAGTACATGAGCTTTTGGACCTCGATGATCGATACATCCAGGGTCCGCTCCCCGTAACGGGCGATCAGGTCCACAAGAGCTGCCTTGCCCACGGTCCAGCGCGGGCGTCGGGTGCGATCGAGCATGTCGGCGGCCCGGGGAGCGCCGGTAGGCGGGTAGACGCGAACATCCACGTCGGGGAGAGCCGCGAAGGTACGGGAGATGAGCGGCTCGACCTCGGTCCAGTCCAGCCCACCGTTGCCGCAGCCGAGCGGCGGGACAGCGATAGAGGTGATGCCAAGGCGTCGGACGAGGGAGGCCAGGTCCACGAGCCCGGCTTGGATATCAGCGAGGCGAGAACGGGCCTTCCAGTGGCCCTTGGTCGGGAAGTTGACCACGTAACGAGGACCGGGCAGGGTCTTGTCGTTGGCCCACACATGCATCTGACCCAGGTGGATATCCCCAGCCTGGGCTGCCTTGGTGTACTCCCGGTACATGGCGGGGTAGGCGCGGCGGAACTGGAGAGCGATGCCCTTGCCCATGACACCGACGGTGTTGACGGTGTTGACAAGAGCGTCGACCTCGGCGTCGAGAAGATTGCCGCTGCTCATGGTGATCATCAGCGTTGCCTACCCCCTTCCTCGGTGTATGCAGTTTCCCCTAAAAATAGGCTTCGGGGTGTGACCGTACCGGGATGTTGATTCCGAAGCCGGACAGTATCGTCTCGACCTGCCGACGACGGTCTTGGCTGATGGTCAGAATCTTGATGAACGCCTCCCAGGGTACCCGCCGGTTGACAAGACATTCCGCCATGCGCCGCTCCCTGCGGTCCGGGTCCTCGGGAGTGTTGGCCCACATTGTGGCTCTCATGAGGTCCCAGTCCACGAGGTCGTCCAGGTCCCCGAGGGTGGCAGTGAACTGCGTAATGGCGAGGGCGGCGTTGCGGTCCGTGAACACCGGGCCGAGGTCCAGAGCGAGGAGCTGTTCGACAGTCGTGACCAGGTAGACGAGGGGATCCTGTCCCTCGGTGTAGCTGGCAGCACGGCTACGCGGAATGGCGTACAGCATGGGACTGCGAGTGGCGTAGTAGAAGGGAACGTAGTCGCTTGCCATCCCACCTGCCCCGCAGGGCACCGGCCGGCAACGTCGCTGATACTTGATGCCGGGTTGGCCGATCTCCGTGGTGATCAGCCCGGACTCCGCTGCGTGAGTGTCGGACAGCAAGCCCTTGGCAGCAACGCTCCCCAGGTGGCCGATGTGGGTGAAGTGGTACAGCAGAGTTGGGTTGGGGCGGGACATTGGCGGTGCTGAAGGCTAACTCGAGGCTGGACAACAGGGGGCCGCCCGGAGCCGTCGCTGCCGCGCAGGCGGCCCGGCCGCCCGCTCCGGCTCGGGCTCCGTTCCGGGCGACGCACGGTGTCACGAGGGCGACGTTCCCGTATGCTCGCCCGATGCGATCGGGGAGGCGGATCGGAGTGTTCGGCGGCACGTTCGATCCCGTCCACGTCGGCCACCTGGCGGCTGCAGCCAACGCCCGCCATGCTGCGGCGCTGGACGTGGTGCTCATGGTCGTCTCCAACCGGCCGTGGCAGAAGGTGTCGTCCCGCTGTGTGACGCCGGCTCCGGAGCGTCTGGCCCTGGTCGGAGCGGCCGTGCAGGGCCTGGACTGGCTGCAGGTGAGCGACATCGAAGTACGACGGGGAGGAGACTCCTACACGGCCGACACGCTGGTCGAGCTGGCGGCGGACCATCCGCAGGACGAGCTGTTCCTCGTGGTGGGCGCCGACGTGGCGGCCGAGCTCGGGACGTGGGAGCGCGGTGTCGAGCTTCGCCGTCTCGCCACCTTGGTGGTGGTCAACCGGCCTTCGGTCGACGTGCCTGCCGTCGATCCCCGGTGGCGGGTGGTCCACGCGGGGATGCCGGCCATGGACATCTCCTCGACGGACCTGCGGGAGCGGGTCCGCGACGGTCGACCGCTGGATTTCCTCGTTCCGCCACAGGCGATCCGCTACATACAGCAGCGCGGTCTGTACTCTGATCCCAGATGACCGAAGGCGATCCCAGATGACCGAAGGCGATACCGGACTGGGCGGCATGGGAGACGAGGCAGCCGAGATCTCACCGTCCACCACGGCCAGGCTCCTCGCGGCTGCCGGGGCGGCCGCCGACAAGAAGGGCCAAGACGTCGTCGTGCTCGAGGTCGGTCCCATCATGGCGATCACCGAGGCTTTCGTGATCGTGTCCGGAACCAGCGCCCGGCACGTCCGGACGCTGGTCGAAGAGGTGGAACGCGCCGTGAAGCAAGTCGACGGCCAAGGCCCTGCAAGCGTCGAGGGGCTGGGAGACGCCACGTGGGTGCTGCTCGACTTCGGCGATTTCGTGGTACACGTGTTCGACAGTGAGAAGCGTCGGTTCTACGGGCTCGAACGGCTTTGGGCGGACGCGAGGACCATTCCGTGGGAGGACAGCGTCGAACGTGCCGTCGAGGTCCCCCAACTGCTCTGAGTCCCCCAACTGCTCTGAGTCCCCCAGCCGCTCCGAGTCCCCCAGCCGCTCCGAGTCCCCCAGCCGCTCCGAGTCCCCCAGCCGCTCCGAGTCGCCGGTCCTCGATGCCCTCGGAGCACCCGCCGAGCTGGACCTGACCGTGGTCGTGCCCTTCTTCAACCCCGGTCCGCCTCTGCGGTCCCACGTGGAGGGCGTGCTCGAGGTGCTGGACAGGTCGGGTGCGAGCTTCGAGGTGTTGGCAGTGTCCGACGGCTGCACCGACGGCAGCGAGCAGGCGTTGCAGGGCTTGCGGGGGGACCGGTTCGATCTGGTGCTGTTGGAGCCCAACCAGGGCAAGGGAGCGGCGCTGCGGGCCGGGCTGTCGCGGGGTCGGGGTCGTTACCTCGGGTTCATCGACGGAGACGGCGACGTGGACCCGGTTGTGCTGGGGACGCTCTGGGAGCTAGCGGCGTCCGGCGAGCCGGACATCGTGTTGGCGAGCAAGCGCCATCCGCTCTCGTCGGTCCACTATCCGGCGGCGCGGAGGCTCTACTCCTGGGGATACCAGCAGCTTCTGGCATTGCTCTTCCGTCTTTCCGTGCCGGACACCCAGACGGGGGCCAAGCTGGCCAAGAGGGGGGTGCTCGCCGAGGTGCTGCCGGTGATGGTCGAGCGGCGCTTCGCGTTCGATCTGGAGATGCTGGTGGCGGCGCAAAAGCGCGGGTTCGAGTCCGTGGTCGAGGCGCCGGTGACCATCAGGCGCCGGTTCTCCAGCACCATCTCGCCTTTCACGGTGGTGAGGATCCTGGCCGACACGGTGGCGGTGTTCTGGCGGCTTCGCGTCAGGCGGGCCTACGATGCACCGATCCCGGTTTGACTACCGGGGAATGACCGCATGAGAATGTGCGCGGAAGAGTAGATTGGGTCTGCTGCCGGACCGGTCGGACGGCTCGGGGCACCTTGGCTGGGGAATGAGGAGCGGCAATGACAGTTTTGGCCGAGCCGATCGCAGAGGGTACTCACGATCCCCACGAGGGGCGTCCCGGACTGTACAAGTGGCTCACCTCCACGGACCACAAGGTGATAGGCAAGAGCTACCTGTACACCTCGATCATCCTGTTCCTGATCGCCGGTCTGATGGCCGAAGTCATCCGCCTCCAGCTGGTGGCGCCGGACAACACGCTGGTGTCCCAGCACGCGTTCAACGAGCTGTTCACCATGCACGGCAGTCTCATGATGTACCTCTATGCCGGGCCGGTGGCGTTCGCAGGGTTCACCAACCTGCTCATACCGCTCCAGATCGGTGCCCCGGACATGGCGTTCCCGAGGCTGAACCTGCTCTCGTACTGGCTCTACCTGAGCGGTAGCCTGATCATGCTGTCCGGTTTCCTGACGAACACCGGAGCGGCCGACTTCGGCTGGGTCTCCTACGCCCCGCTGTCGAACTCGGTCAACTCCCCGGGCGCCGGCGCTGATCTCTGGGTGGTGTCGCTCCTGCTGACGGGCTTCTCGGCCATCTTCACCGCTGTCAACGTGGTGACGACGATCTTCTACCTTCGAGCGCCGGGCATGACAATGTTCCGGATGCCGATCTTCACGTGGAACATGCTCGTGGTGTCGATCATGATCCTGCTCGCCTTCCCCATCCTGACCGCGGCCATGATCATGCTGTTCGCAGACCGCCACTTCGGCACCACCATCTACGAGGTCCACGGTGGCGGAGTGCCGATCCTGTGGCAGAACCTGTTCTGGTTCTGGGGCCATCCGGAGGTGTACATAATCGCCTTGCCGTTCTTCGGCATCGTGACGGAGATCCTTCCGGTGTTCTCCCGCAAGCCGGTCTTCGGCTACAAGGGCCTCGTGTTCGCCACCCTTTCCATAGCGGGCCTGTCGACCGGGGTGTGGGCTCACCACATGTTCGCCACCGGCGCCGTGCTGCTGCCGTTCTTCAGCGCGATGTCCCTCCTCATAGCGGTGCCGACCGGCATCAAGTACTTCGCATGGATCGGCACGATGTGGAAGGGCAAGATCACCATGCGGTCGCCGATGCTGTTCGCTGTCGGTTTCCTGCTCACATTTCTTCCCGGTGGTCTGACGGGCGTCCTTCTCGCCTCTCCGCCGATCGACTTTTTCGTGAACAACACGTACTTCGTGGTGGCTCACTTCCACCAGGTGCTGTTCCCGACGACGGTGTTCGCCGGGTTCGCCGGCTTCTACTACTGGTATCCGAAGTTCACCGGCAGGATGCTGCGGGAGGGGCTGGCCAAGTGGCACTTCTGGCTCATGTTCATCGGCTACTGGGTTACGTACATGCCCCAGTACGAGCTCGGGCTGATGGGTATGCCCCGCCGTGTAGCCACCTACTTCCCCGGCGAGCACTTCACGTTCCTGAACCAGGTGTCCACCGTCGGCTCGTGGTTCATCGGGGTGTCGTTCCTGTTCTACCTCTACAACCTGTGGGTGTCCTGGAAGCACCCGATCCCTGCGGGAGACAACCCCTGGGACGGGCACGCCCTGGAGTGGTCCACCTCCTCTCCGCCTCCCCACCACAATTTCGAGCGGCCACTCCCGCCCATCCGTTCCGAGCGGCCGACTTGGGACGCGAACCACGGTGGTGCCGGAGACCTGAGCCGAGTGGAAGCGGAGCAGCTCGGTCTACGCTGACCGCCGTCTGACGGCGGCGCTGCACGCGATGGAGAGTGCGGCGCGGTCGACTCTCCGCTCCGCCAGGGTCCGGCTGCTCGGGTTCTGGCTGCTGCTGCTCCTTCTCGCGGCTCTGGGGTCGCTGGTGGCCATACGCCAACTGCTGGTGATACGCGCTCAGCGGGAGATGGACCGGTCGCTGATGCACGACGTCGCGGAGTTCAGGACCTTTGCGACCAGAGGCCGGGACCCGCGCACCGGAGCGCCGTTTCGCACGGTCCGCCAAGTGCTGGCTGCGGCGCCGGCTAACAGCATTCCGGAGTCGGCAAGCACCGTGCTCACCTACTATCGCGGCAAGCCGTTCGGCCATAACCCCGCCCCCTTGTCGGCGTCGCTGCTGAGCGACCGATCTCTCGCCAAACTGTGGGGTACCGCCGCTGCGGTGCGCCTCGGAACCGTGAGCTCGCCAGTGGGATCGCTCCGCTACGCGGCTATCCCCGTCTCGCTGCCCGGAAGGCCGGCCAGAGGCGTCGTGGTGACCGCACTGTTCCAGCGCCAGGAGATGGCCGACGTGAATGCCGTCGTTAGGGTTGCCGCTCTGGCCTGGCTGATCGGGCTGTCGCTGGCCACCGCTGCCTCCTGGGCAGTCACCGGCCGGGTGCTGGCACCGGTCAGGGCGCTCGGCGAGACGGCCCGGGCCATATCCGAGACCGACCTGGAGCGGCGGATACCGGTCAACGGCCACGACGACTTGGCGGAGCTGGCCAACACGTTCAACAGCATGTTGGACAGGTTGGAACTGGCATTCGAGACCCAGCGCAGCTTCGTGCGCGACGCCGGCCACGAGCTGCGGACTCCGCTGACGGTGATCCGGGGGCACGTGGAGCTCATCGGTGGCGACGCAGCGGAGATCAGTGCTACCAGAGCGCTGGTGCTTGACGAGGTGGACCGGATGAACCGCCTGGTTGGCGAGCTGCTGGAGCTTGCACGCAGCGAGCGGCCCGACTTCGTCGTGGCCGAGCAGCTGGACCTCGAGGAAGTGACGTTGGAGCTGTTCGCCAAAGCGGACGCGATGGGACAGCGGCGCTGGACGCTCGGCGACGTCGGTCGGGGATGGGTGACGGCGGACCGGCAGAGGTTGACCCAGGCCGTGCTCGAACTGGTCGACAACGCGATGGCTCACACGGGGCCGTCCGGGCTCGTGACGATGGGGTCCTCCGTCATGGGTCGAGAGGCCTGGATCTGGGTGGCGGACGACGGGCCCGGCGTGGCACCGGCGGATCGTGAGAGGATCTTCGACCGGTTCGCCAGAGGTGTCGGCGCCACGCGTTCGGACGGCTTCGGACTGGGCCTTTCCATAGTCAGGGCGATCGCGGAAGCGCATGGAGGCTCGGCCTGGGTGGAG
The DNA here is from genome assembly GCA_021795215.1 of Actinomycetes bacterium. GTDB lineage: Bacteria > Actinomycetota > Acidimicrobiia > Acidimicrobiales > JAKAOS01 > JAJYPS01. The sequence continues at coordinate 5,475 of JAJYPS010000052.1, read as the reverse complement.
CCGTCCTACCCCCGGGGTGCCCGCTTCGTCTTGGCCCTTCCTCTCTCGGCCGGTCCGCACGCCGACACCCACGGGGTTTCCCGTCACGGCGGCGCAAGACGGTAGCCGGCGCCCCTCACGGTCTGGATAAGGGGGGGAAGTCCCGGAACGTTGATCTTGCGACGGAGGTAGCCGACGTAGACGTCCACCACGTTGGAGCCGGGATCGAAGCTGTAGTCCCACACCCGGCTCAATATCTGGCTCCGGGACAGCACCTGGGTCGGATGCCGCATGAACAGCTCCAGCAGCGCCCACTCCCTCGGCGCCAGTTCGATTCGCCGACCAGCCCTCCATGCCACCTTGGACAGCAGATCCAGCCGCAGGTCGCCGATCGCCAGCTCGGTGGCCGTCGGCTGGTCCGACGCCCGGAGGATGGCGCGGATCCTCGCGAGCAGCTCCTCGAAAGCGAAGGGCTTCGTCACGTAGTCGTTCGCCCCAGCGTCCAGTCCTTTCACCTTGTCCCGCACCTCGGCTCGGGCCGTCAGGATGATGAACGGAACGCTGACGTTGTGGGACCGCGACCACCGCAGCAGCTCTGAACCGTCCTCGCCCGGCAGGCCCAGGTCCAGCAGCACCAGGTCCAAGTCCTCTTCGAGCTCCATCATTCTTCGCCGGCCATCCTCCGCCGAGCCGGCCACAGTCGTGACGTAACCTTCCGCTCGGAGGCCCTTGACGAGGAACGATGTGATACGAGTGTCGTCTTCTACGATCAGGACGTGCATCTAGGCAGCTAGCGTTCCTTCCGGCTGCCGACGGTCTGGTCGTGTGCGGCAAGCATCGACACCGGCCCCACTTGAGTGATCCGGCCGCCGGGAACGAACAGGCTGACCCTGCAGCCGCCGAGCGGCGAGTCGTCTATGTGCACCGTGCCTCCGTGGCTCTGGGCGACCGCCGCCACGATCGCGAGGCCGAGCCCCGTTCCCCGGTAGCTGCTGGTGCCGGGTCGGGCGAAGCGGGCCAGAGCCGCCGGGCGGTCCTCCGGGGGGATGCCCGGCCCGGAGTCTTCCACCAGCAGCCACACGCCCCCTTCCCTGGGGTCCTCCGAGCCGGCCAGCCTCGCCGACAGTCGTATGGCGTCTCCGTCTCGCGTCGCCTTGACGGCGTTGTCGACCAGGTTCAGGATCGCACCTCTCAGCTTGGCCGGGTCGACCGACATGACCACGTCGGGGATGGGCCCCATGGACCAGTTCCGACGGGCCAGCACCTCCCCCGCTTCGACGAGATCCAGCAGGAACGCCCGAAGGTCGACCGGTTCGGGCTCCAGGAAATCGGGCTCCAACGCGTGCCCCAGGAGCAGGAGACGCTCGACGAGGGACCTCATGTGGTCCAGCTCGTCCACCACCACCGTGACCGTCTCCGAAACCTCGTCAGGGTCGTCCAGGCCGCCCCTCCCGAGCACTTCCAGGTGGCCTCTGGCGACGGTCAGGGGCGTCCTCAGCTGGTGCGACACGTCCGCCAGCAGTCGCCTCTGGGCGGACATGGTGGAGTCCACCTTCTCGATCATGGCGTCGAACGTGGCCGCCATCTCGCCCACCTCGTCGTCGGTTCCCTGGTCGCCGAGTCTCCGCTCCAGATCCCCTCCGTGGGCGATCTCCGCTGCGGTTCGGGTGACGCGCCCGACAGTCCTGAGAAGCCTGCGGAGCAGCAGGTAGACGCTGGTCACTCCCGCGATCAGGGTTATGGCCGCCTCACCGAAGGCGAGCGCGAGGACTCGCTGTCGCTCCGTCTGCAGCGCCGCCAGGCTGGCCGTGGCGACGAACGTGCCGATCGTGCGCCCTCCCTGACGGATGGAGGTGGCCAGCACCTCCTGGCTCGAACCTCCGATGTCCATCTGGCGCACGACTGTCGACCGGGGCGGCTTTGCCAACCATCCCTTGACCGTTGCCGATGTCACGATCGGCTTCGATCCCGTCGTACCCAGAACGGGAGATCCCGGTACCGCGATGATGAGCGTATGCCCGGCCGCGAGCACGTGCGTCTCGAGGTAGTCGTGCACGAAAGAGACAACCGATTGTGTCGCCGGACGCGACGAGGCGGCGGTCGAGAACTCCGCCACTTCCTCGACCAGGTCGCGCTTCATCGAAGTGTGGTAGTAGCCGGCAAACGCCTGGACGAACTGGACCACCACGATGCTCAGCACGGCCGTCACCACGAGGGCGTGGAAGAGAGCCAACCGGCCGGCCGTCCCAGGTCGCCATCGCCTGGGATATGCCTTGTCGCCCTGGGCGGCCCGGTCGTTGCCCCCCGGAGCAACCGGCGCGTCGCCGCCGGGCGTCTCGGAGACTCCGGGCGCCTCGGGAGGAGGTTCCAGCAGGGCGTTGCCCTCGAAATGGGGGTAGCCCCAGCTCTGTCGGAGTATCGACATCAGCCGCCCCCGCCGGACGCCTCTTTGGCATCTCCGCTGCCTCCTGCCCCCGACTTGTCGGCCCTGTCGCCGGACAGCACCAACACCTGATGATCCGGTGAGACGAACCCGGATGTCGGGGGGGTGTAGACGGGCGGTGGAGGGGCCGCAGTGGTCGGCACCGTCACCGTGGGGGAGGTGGTCACCGGGGGCACCGTGACCCGGGGCCTGGGGACGGTCGTGACCGTCGTCGTGGTGCTTGCTGCGCCCGCCGATCCTGCCTGCAGAACGGACGCGCCGTGGCCCGGTAACTCGACGGTCGGATCGCTCCGTGAGCCGATGTTGGCGTCCTTCGGTACCGCCACGGACTTGTTCGCTCCGAGCCCGACCTCTGCGAAGTGCGCCACGCTGAGACCCCCGAGCATCACGACGGCTATCACGGTCAGCGTCCTCAGACTTCGCTGCACACCTGGTTCACCGAAACGCATGGAGCCCCCCTCCGAACTTCCAGCACCGTCTTTCTCGTTGAGTGGCAACTATCTCACCCTTCGCGCCCAGTTCGCTGGCACGACGCTCCGCCGAACCGGAGCGAACCGGGGGCGACACCTTCAGCAGCAGGCCCGAAGTCCGTGTCGGGACGGTGCGACACCGCCACCGTGCTCCGCGCCGGCCCGGGCCCCGTCCTCGCCTGCGACGGTCTCCCGGTCGGCAGAACTGCCGGTGTCCGGTGCGGTGCCGTCGGAGCCTGTGTGGTCCCGGGGTGAGTGGGCCCAACGGAGTGGCGGCCAGACGACAGGGTGGAACGACACGGGAGTGCCCCGGCCCACGCCGTAGACCACCAACCCGGCACCTGCGCACTTCTCGAGGTCCAACGCGCCGACCGAGTCGATCACCACGTCACCTGACATCGCTTCCGCAACCTTGCCCGGGTCCAGCTCGGCGAACTCCCGCCAGGACGTCGCCACGACCACTGCATCCGCGTCCCGCACCGCCTCCATGGCGCTGGCACTGCGCTCGACCGTCAGGCCGTCCACCTTGGCCAGGGGATCGTACGCTTTCACCGTCGCTCCCGAGGTGGTCAGGATGTCTATCAGTCCCAGGCCGGGGGAGTCCCTCGTGTCGTCGGTGCCCTCCTTGAACGACATGCCCAGCACGGCCACGGTCAGCCCACGGACCCCGCCGGTGGCCTTGGCCAGCTTCTCCACTATGGCGCTGCGCGCTTCGGAGTTGACCCGCTCGGCAGCGGCCACGACGTGCGTCGGCGAGTCCATCGCACGACCCAGGGCGCGGAAGCCGGAGACGTCCTTCGGGAGGCACGAACCGCCGTAGCCGGGCCCCGGCCGCAGGAAGTCCGAACCGATCCGGTGGTCGAGCCCCACTCCCTGCAGGACGGTGGACGCTTCCGTCCCGAGGTGCTCACACAGGGCCGCCACCTCGTTGGCGAAGGAGATCTTGACCGCTAGGAACGCGTTGGCGGCGTACTTCACCAGCTCGGCGCCGCGCCGGTCGCACCTGACCACCGGCACGCCGGGAGGGTACAGCGCTGCCACCAAGTCGGCCACGTCGTCGTCCGCCGCGCCCACCACGACCCGGTCGGGGTGCAGGAAGTCCTCTACCGCCCGAGACTCCCGCAGGAACTCCGGGCTCGACGCGACCCTTATCCGTATCCCGGGGCGGGCTGCCTCCTGGCAGATCAGTTCGATCGCCTCGCAGCTTCCCGGCGGCACGGTGCTCTTCACGACCACCACCAGATCTCCCGTCGCCGCCTGGGAGACCTCGCGCGCCGCCTGAGCAATGTAGGTCAGGTCCGGATCTCCGTCCGGACGCGGGGGCGTGCCCACGCACAGCAGAGCGACTTCGGCGCCGGGCACGCCGCCCTCCGCCCGAGCGGCGAACGTCAGATGACCGTTCGCCGTGACGGCCGCCACCATCTCGTCCAGACCCGGCTCCACGATCGGTATGCCACCGCGCTCCAGGGTGGCCAGGCGGCGAGGATCGGATTCGACGCAGACGACTTCGTGGCCCAGGTGTGCCAGGCACGCGGCGGCGGTGAGGCCCACGTAGCCGGCGCCGATCACGCATACCCGGTGACCCCGGTCGGGCGTTGCTGCGGGATGGGGGATCAACACGCGTTCCTCCTATTCGATGTGGGGTTGAGAGAGAGAAGGTCCGTACCTGCGGGGCGCCCGGAACCGAGCTCCGCCTGGAGCCCGGCACCGAGCTGTCCTCCTCGGGCCGACACGCCTTCGGCGGAGATCGCCGATGCCGACTGCTGGAGGTGCCAGTAGGCGCTCCCCGCACCCAGCAGCTGGTCGTGGCTGCCCTGCTCCACGATCTTCCCGTGGGACAGCACCGTGATCCGGTCCGCATCGCGGATCGCCCTCAACTGGTGGGTGACGAAGATCGTCGTCCGGCCCTCGGAGATCCTCTGCAGCGCGTCGACCAGCACGGCCTCGGTCGACGCGTCGAGGCCGGTGGTGGGCTCGTCCAAGAGCAGCACCGGTGCGTTGCGAGCCATCGCCCGGGCGACGGCCACGCACTGGCGCTGGCCGCCCGACAGGGCCGTCCCACGTTCACCGATCACCGTGTCGTAACCGTCCCGCAGCCCCAGCAGGACCTCGTGCACGCCCGCCGCTCGGGCCGCTGCCACCGCTCCTGCCTTGGTGCGACGCCCCGTGCCGTAGGCGATGTTCTCCCATACCGTGGCACGCAGCAGGAACGGCTCCTGGGGAACCAGGGCGACCTTGTCCCGAAGGGCGGCCAGGTCGATGTCGCGCAGGTCGATGCCGTCCAGCGTCACCCGACCCTCGTCGGGATCGATGAACCGGGGCACGAAGCGCAGCAGCGTGCTCTTGCCCGACCCCGTGCTGCCCACCAGCGCGTGCAGGCTGCCCCCCTCGATGTCCAGGTCCACCTCGTGGAGAACTCGGGAGTCGGAGCCGTACCCGAACGACACGCCCTCGAAGCGAATATGCCCCTTGGTCCTGTGCAGGGGGCGGGCGTCGGGGCGCTCCGGCACGTGCTCCTTGGTTGCCAGGATCTCGCCGACACGCTCCGCCGAAGCCTGCCCGCGGCCCATGGTCCCGGCCAGT
>JAJYPS010000051.1 GCA_021795215.1 Actinomycetes bacterium | reverse complement strand
ACCACGGTGGCGGCCAGGGGCAACCACTGCCCGGCGTCCTGCCCGATGAACCCGTTCCAGACGAAGAAGGACGCTGGCAGCAGGCTGAAGCCGCGGGTGAGCGTCTTGCGCAGGAGTCCCCACATGGCGATAGCTCCCGTAGGCACCCTGGAGAGGGAGAGAAGCTGTCCTTCAGCGGAGCAGCAGAAGGTGAGGGGAACGGAGCGGGCCGCAGTCGCAATGGACCAGCCCAGCAGGCCGAGGAACAGCCCCGGCACCAGTGCGCTGCCCGCGAGTCCTGGACCGAGGACATGACCGATCCCGCCGATCGGATTTTGGCCGGGACTGTGCGGCCCCAGGGTACGCGTGACCACCGTAAACAGGAAGAACAGGGCGAACAGGCCCCATAGCAAGAGTCGCTTGGGTTGGTTCTTGAGCTCCAGCAAGCGGTTTGCCGCCCTCTGGGCATCCGTGCGAGCCAGCAGGGACAAGGCCGACGCCGGTGCCATCCACGGGTCCGATCCCCCGGAGGCGGAAAGCGTCTCCCGGCGGGCAGCCGCGCTCAACGAGTCAGCTCCAGGAACATCTCCTCCAGCCCTGCTTGACCGTGTCGCTCCTTCAGCGCGTCCAGCGTGTCCTCGGCAACCATGCGTCCGTTCTTCATGATGAGCAGGCGGTTGCACAACTGCTCGGCGGACTCCAGCAGGTGCGTGCTGAGCACTATCGCCACCCCGGTCCTGCTGAGGTGCACGATCAGGTCCCGCAGCTGACGCTGGCCCGCGGGGTCGAGGCCGATCATCGGCTCGTCCAGTGCCAGCACTGGAGTTCCGGCAAGCACTGCCGAAGCGATCAGGCAGCGCTGGCGCAGGCCCTTGGACAGCGTGTGACCGAGCCTGCTGCGGAACTCGACCAGCCCCAGATCTTCCAGTAGCTGCTCCCCCCGGTCTTTCCATCCCTCCGGCAGCCTGCAGCTGCGGGCCACGAACACCAGGTGCTGCCAGACCGTCAAGGACCGGTAGACCTCGGGTGTCTCGGGGATGAGAGCCACAGGGCGCGGGCGGGAGTGGTCCACTCGCAGCCCGCGCCAGGTCACTTCGCCGCTGTCCGGCCTCAGCAGGCCGGCCAGGCACGAAAGCGTCGTCGTCTTGCCCGCGCCATTGGGACCGAGCAGTCCCAGCACGTCTCCGGGCCGCAAGACGAACCCCAGGTCGTCCACCGCCGTCGTGGCCCCGAACCGCTTCGTCAGGCTGGCAACCGACAGACCTTCCGTATAGCGAGCACCACCGACACCCTCGATTGTCGTTTCGTCCTCCACGGTGCCTCCTCGGGGGCACGATGCGAGCCCCTCTGACATTGCTGTTATAGTTACGCTATCACATCTAGACCGCCGCCTTGGTCGGGGGTCGTGTGGTCGCCGACGGCGTTCCGCCCCTACGCCGCTCGACCGGCCCTGCCGGGATCTGCCACTGCGTTCCTGGGAGGTGCAGCCGTCGGCTGGGGCTGCTCCCTGGCGCAGTGAGCAGGGCGGGAATACCCGGCTGGTTTTGCGCGTTGTTGAGCAAGCAACGATCCGGCTGTCCATTGCCGCCGAGCCGGGCTCGATCCTCGAAATGCTCGAGCAGGGGACTGTCCAAGAGAGGGAAGCTTCGAGATGAACAACGGACCGGTGGCGACATCGGAGTCGAAGACGACCGGCACGCCCGGCGACGGCGGCCGGAACGGTGCCGCCCGCACGACGACCGCCCGCGCTCTGGCGCCGGAGTGGCTGGTGCTGGCGGTGGCCTGCGTCGGGCAGTTCATGGTGGTGCTGGACGTGTCGATAGTCAACGTGGCGCTGCCGTCGATCCGTAGGGATCTCGGGTTCTCCGAGGCAGGACTGCAGTGGGTGGTGAACGCCTACACGCTGACCTTCGCCGGCTTCCTGCTGCTCGGCGGACGGGTCGCCGACGTTTTCGGGAGCAGGCGGATATTCATGGCCGGTCTCGGGCTCTTCACCGTGGCGAGCATGGTGGGCGGCATATCCCAGAGCCAGGACATGCTGGTCGGTGCTCGGGCTCTCCAGGGACTCGGCGCAGCCGTCCTGGCTCCCGCCACGCTGACCATACTGACGACAACGTTCGCCGAGGGTGCTCCCCGGGCGAAGGCGATGGGAGCGTGGAGCGCCGTTTCCGGGGCGGGCGGTGCGGTGGGAGCGCTGCTGGGAGGCCTGCTGACGGGAAGCCTGTCTTGGCGGTGGATCCTGTTCATCAACGTGCCGGTGGGCATCGTGACGATGGTGGCTGCCGGTCTGTACCTGGCCAAAGGTGACCGGAGTGGAGCTCAGCGCCGTGCGTCGCTGGACCTGCCGGGGGCGGTGATAGTGACGGCCGGACTGACAACACTTGTGTACGGCATAGTGCGGAGCCAGTCGGGCGGCTGGCTGGCAGCCGGGACTCTCGGGACGCTGGCGGCGGCCGTGCTGCTGCTGGCGTGGTTCGTGGTGCACGAAGCCAGGGTTGCGGCCGTCCCTCTGATGCCGCTGCGCATCTTCCGCTCGCAGTCGTTGTCGGCGGCGAACCTGGTGATGATGGGTCTCGGCGCTTCCCTGTTCGGCACCTGGTTCTTCATGTCTCTGTACCTCCAAGGAGTGCTGCACTACTCGCCGCTCCGGACCGGATTTGCCTTCTTCCCCCAGACGGTGGCGATCATCGTGGGGGCGCAGGTGTCGTCGAGGCTCGTGGGCCGTATCGGGGTGAGGCCGTTCCTGATCGGCGGTCCGCTGCTGTCGGCGGCGGGGCTCTACTGGTTGTCGTTCGCCGGGGTCCACGGCGACTATTGGAGCCGGCTGTTCGTGCCGAGCGTTCTCGTGACGCTGGGCGGAGGCCTGGCTTTTGCGCCGGTGGCGATCGCCGCCACGAGCGGAGTGGCCAGAGCCGAGGCAGGCTTGGCATCAGGCCTGGTCACGACGGCCCGCCAGGTGGGGGGTGCCGTAGGGCTGGCAGCCCTGGCCACCGTCGCCGCCGGCCGCACCCACGCTCTGGTCGCGCTGGGTACAGCCTCCGGCGGCCTACCCGGTCCCGCCCTCATGGCCTCGGCTTTGACCCGCGGGTACACCGACGCGTTCGACTGGGCTGCCGTGATCTCCGTCGGAGCGGCTGCGGCGGCGCTGGCGATCCCCCGGCGGCGGCAGGCATCCGTGGACGGTCCCGTCGCGACCCACTAGCACTAGCGGGCAGGCGTGGGCGTCCAGGGTTCCAGGGTCTCAGGATCTCAGAACGCCGATCGAAACCACTCGATCGTGCGCTCGAGGCCTTCTTCCGGCCCTACCGTCGGGCGCCATCCCAGCAAGCGCTCGGCGAGTGAGATGTCCGGCCTGCGCCGGGTCGGGTCGTCCTCCGGCAGTGGCCGCCGTTCCAACCGAGAAGAGGAGCCGGTGAGACGGATGACGGTCGACGCCAGGTCCGCCACGGTCAGCTCGGCCGGGTTGCCCAGGTTCACCGGGCCGGTCTCCTCGGAGTCGATCATGCAGACCAGGCCCCGCACGAGGTCGTCCACGTAGCAGAAGCTGCGGGTCTGGCGGCCTTCGCCGTACAGGTGCAGAGGCCGCCCGCCGAGGGCCGCCAAGACGAAGTTCGATACGACCCTTCCGTCGTCGGGGCGCATCCGGGGGCCGTACGTGTTGAAGATGCGGACGATCCCGACTCTCGTTCCGAGGGCGCGGTGATGTGCCATGGTGAGCGCCTCGGCGAATCGCTTGGCCTCGTCATAGACGCTACGAAGTCCTATCGGGTTGACGTGCCCCCAGTAGCTCTCGGGCTGGGGATGCACGTGCGGCTCCCCGTAGATCTCGCTGGTGGAAGCGAGCACCATGCGGGCGCCGCTCCGCTCTGCCAGCGCCAAGGCCGCTTCGGTCCCCCTGCTGCCTGCTGCGAGCGCGTCGAGCGGCCGGCGCAGGTAGTCGGGCGGCGACGCCGGGCTCGCCAGGTGGACCACCACGTCCACTCCGCCTCCGACTTCGATCCCGCAGGCGACGTCGTGGAGTTGGAGCTCGAAGCGAGGGTGGTCCGCCAAGCCCTGCAAGTTCGCCTTCGTGCCGGACGACAGGTCGTCCACGCACACCACCCGGTCCCCGCGCGCCAGCAGCGCTTCACAGAGGTGCGAACCGAGGAACCCGGCCCCACCGGTCACGACGACTCTCATCGGTCGGCCATACCCCGTGGCGCGGTGCCGTCCACCCTGCTCGCCGGCCGACCCACGACCGGTGGGTCCGTGACAGGTCCGGCACCGGGCTCGTCGACGTCACGGAGCTTCCGGCAGCGAAGCCGAATGGCTCGACGGTCCCGCCCCGCACTCCACCGGACGGTCGTCCGTGGCGCTCCACTGCGACCAGGATCCGGGGTAAAGACGGGCCCTGTCGATGCCGGCGACTTCCATCGCCAGCAAGTCGTGACACGCGCTGACTCCGGAGCCGCAGTAGACCACCACCCCTTCTCCTCGACCTTGGACGCCAGCCGAGGCGAAGCGCTCCGCCAAGCGGTCCGCTGGCACGAAGCGGCCGTCGGCCTGGAGGTTGTCCCCGAAGTACAGGTTGCGGGCCCCGGGTATGTGGCCGGCTCTGGGGTCCACCGGCTCGTGCGAACCTCCGAAGCGATCCGGGGACCTCGCGTCGATCAGCAGAGGTGCAGAGGCCACCTCGTCGATGTCCGCGAGCTTCGCAGCAGGCCACGGAGTAGCGGTGAACCGTGCGGGAGAGAACCCTCCCGGACCCTTCTCCAGCTCATCGGACCAAGCGGCCAGTCCGCCGTCCAGGAGCGCGGCCGGTCGTCCGATCGCCCTCAGCATCCATATCAGGCGCGCCGCTGCCATGCCACCGGAGTCGTCGTAGGCCACGATTGCGCTTTCGTCCCCGATTCCCGCTGCGCTCAACCCCGCAGCGAAGCGCTGGGGCGAGGGAAGGGGATGCCTCCCCGCTTCCCTGCTCGGCGGGTCGGCCAGGCAGGCGTCCAGGTCGACGAACGTCGCCGTCGGAACGTGGCCGTCCAGGTAGGCCTCGAACCCGGATCGCCCGTCCAGGTACCACCGGACGTCGGCCACGGTGACGTGATGCAGGTGCTCCGCCAGCCACTCGCCGCTTACCAGCGGCCGCCCGGCGAGCTGCTCCGAGATCCCCGATCCACCCTCCACGCTGCCTCCTCCTTGACCATGCCGGCGCAACTCCGACCTCGTGGCCCTGTCCACCGCTCTTTACCCCTGGCGATCGCACGTTCCGCTCCGACCGGTTCGGCGGACCTGCCGGCCGCTGGCCAGCGCGGCATGTCCGTGTCGCTGGCGACAGCCGTTGAGGAGAGCCGACCGTGGCCTGAGCGCCAACGGTTGGCCAGGCAGTCAAGAGGTTCCCCGCCACTGCCGAGATCACACTGAACGTTTTCGAACCGACACTTTTCGGTCTCGCTGGCATCTGCCGGCATTGCTCCAGGAGGCGCGGATGAAGCGAGGAACTTGCCGGGGCGGCTGGGAGGGTCGGCGTGGGTCCGGCAGGCGGAGAAGTTCCACGGCCGCCGGCGCGGCCGCGCTCGCGGCCCTGGCGGCGTGCATACCAGCCCTCGTCCCTGCCCTGCCGGCCTCGGCTCATCCCGCTCCGGCGTCCGCCCGACCCGCAACCCAGCTGGCGGCTCACCTGGTGTGGCAGCAGACGATCCCCGGCTCACCCATCTTCTACTCGTCACCCAACGTGGCCCGCCTCGACGGCGCCGGCCGCGCCGTGGTGGTCGGTACCAGGAGCGGGCTCGTGGTCGCATACCACCTCGCAAACGGATCACCCGTGCCGGGATGGCCGGTGCAGACCGGTGCTCCGGTGGACTCCAGCCCCTCCGTGGCACCGATGAACCAGAGCGGGCTCGACACGGTGTTCGTAGGCTCCGGGAACGGCCCCACGTCGGTCCCTCCGCATGTGAAGGGTGGCTACTTCGCCTTTGCGCCCAACGGCCACCAGCTGTGGTACCAACCGGGGCGGTGGCCGCTCAGCCCCAACGCCGCCGTCAACTCCAGTCTCGCAGTGGGATCGCTGACCCCTGCAAACAGTCCCGACGTGGTGGGTGGCCAGCTGGGCCAGGAGATCTACGCACTCGGCGCCGGATCGGGCGCCCCCCTGCCCGGCTGGCCGTACCCCACGGCCGATTCGGTCCAGTCCTCGCCGGCGCTCGTCAACCTCCCTGGCGGCGGAGGCACCGACGTGGTGGTGGGCGGCGACCAGACCGCTGGTTCCGGCAACAGCAAGGTGTACTACGCCGGCGGAACGCTACGGGCGCTGAACGGCGCCGGCCACGAGCTGTGGCGGTTCCGCACGAACGAGGTGATCGACTCCTCGCCCGCGGTGGGTGACCTGTTCCACAACGGCGGCCAGGAGATCGCCTTCGGCACGGGGCAGTACTACGCCACGACGAAGGGGGGTACGAGCGACTCCACCAGGCTGTTCGTGCTGTCCTCCACCGGTTCGCTGCTGTGGTCGGCCAACCTGGGCGGCTACACCCTTCCGTCCCCTGCGCTGGCCGACCTCACCGGCAACGGCCAGCTGGACGTGATCGAGGGCACCGTCAACGGCCCCGGCACCGGCCAGGTATGGGCGTTCGACCCGTCGGGGCACGTCCTCCCCGGGTTCCCGGTGCAGCCGATGGGACCGGGCTCTCAGATCGTGGGGCAGGTGTCCACCGCCGATCTGCTCGGGAACGGTCGCCAGGACATCCTCGTTCCCGGTGACGGCGTTTACGCCTACGACGGGAGCGGCCACCTGCTGGCCCACATCGGCGGCGGTCTCATCGGCGTGCAGAACGCGCCGCTCGTGACCCAGGACTCCAACGGGACGCTCGGCATCACCCTGGCCGGTTTCGAACAGAACAACCTCTCGGTCGGTGTCATCCAGCACTACGAGCTGTCCGGCGGCACCATCGGCACGGGTGCCTGGCCGCAGTTCCGCCACGACCCTCGCCTCACCGGCAACATGAGCCCACCGGCGATGCCGACCTACACGCCGCCTCCCAAGGCCGCGTCGATCGCCGCAGCTCCCGGAGGAAACGGCTACTGGATCGCCACTCCTCAGGGCGGCGTCGTGAACAGGGGCGGCGCTACTTGGTACGGCAGCCCCGCCTCGCAGTACCACGGTCCGACGGCCTCCCCGGTGGTCGGCATCGCCGCTACGCCCGACGGCAAGGGCTACTACGTCACCACCGCATCGGGTGCGGTCTACCCCTACGGTGACGCCCGCTGGCAGGGATCGGCCACGCACATCCGTCTTCCTAGCCCAGTGGTCGGCATAGCCACGTCCGGTTCCGGATACCTCCTGGCCACTGCGGGTGGCAACGTGCTGAACTACGGCACGGCGTGGAGGGGTTCGGCAGCCAACGTGGCGGTTCCCGGATCCATCGTGGGGATCGCTTCGCAGGGCGGTGGCTACGTCCTGGCCAGTTCGGCCGGGAACGTGTTCAACTTCGGCACCCCCTGGAAGGGCTCGGTGGCCGGGCTGCATGTGCCTTTCCCGATCGTCGGTGTGGCGGCGGAGGGCACCGGCTACCTGCTCCTCGGCCAGCATGGCAGCGTGTACAACTTCTCGGCCGGATGGCACGGTTCGGCGGCTTCGTCGCATATCGGCGACGCGACCGCCCTCGCGGTCACTCCCTCGGGCAACGGCTACTGGATACTCGGGTCCGACGGCTCGGTCTTCTCCTGCGGCGTGCCGTACGGAGGAGGCGCCAACTGACCGGCCGCGGCCGGCCGCACGACTGATCCGGCAGGAGGAAGCGACGTGGGGCCCCCGGCTGTTCAGGCGGTCTTGCGCTCGGGCTGGCCGAGCGCGGCGGCGAGCTGCTGACGGGTCATCTTCGACCGGCCGGGCACTCCCCGCCGCTTCGCTTCCTCGTACAGCTCCTCCCGACTCGGCAGGCTGTCGATCGAGGACCGCTGCTCCTCGGGTGACGGACCACCGGCGACGGCCGATCGGATCCCGACGCTTTGACTCCTTGCTCCCTGGCCTCGGGCGGCGGGCTTCCGGGGGGCGGCAGTGTCCCCGGCGGGCTTCCGGGCGGCGGCAGGGTCCCTGACCGCAGCCAGGCTGGCTTCCAGCGCCGCCATGATGTCGACCACGTTCGACGGTGCAGGTGAAGAAGGCGACAGCTGGATCTCCGCCTGTCCGTCGGCCCTCGAGCGGATCATCTGGAGAACCTGTTCGCGGTAGGTGTCGTGGTACTTCCCGGGGTCGAACTCTGCGGCCAGCGAATCGATCAGCTGGGCCGCCATCGAAAGTTCCCGATCGTTCGGTTTCACCTGCTCTCTGCCGTTCGGATTCGCCCCGCTACCTGGATTCGCCAGGTCGCTTGGATTCGCCACGCCGTTCAGGTCCTCCACGCTCGACAGCGGGAGTACCTCGTCGGCGAACAGCATGGTGCTCAATGCCAGTGCATTCTCGAAGGGCCGGATCGCGGCAAGGTACTGCTTCGTCCTGATCACCACGCGCCCGATCGCGACCTTGCTCCGGCGCGTCATCGCCTGGGCGAGAAGCGTGTACGCCTTGGCCGTGGCCCCTGTCGGCTCCGAAGGGGCGACGTAGTAGGTGGAGTCGTAGAAGATCGGGTCGATGCTCTGCAGATCGACGAACTCCTCGATGTCGATCGTGTGCGTGGCTTCGAGCTTGAACGAGTCGAGGTCGTCGTCCGAGACCATCACGTAGCGACCTCGGGAGAGCTCGTAACCACGGGCGATCTGCTCCGGCGACAACTCGTCCCCTGTGGCTTCGGATACTCGCTTGTAGCGGACCCTGTCGGACGTGCCTGCCTGGAACTGGTGAAATCGCAGGTCCTTGCGCCGGACTGCCGGGTAGAGCTTCACCGGCACGTTGACGAGCCCGAAGCTGATCGAACCGCTCCAGATGCCTCTCGCCATCGCGATCTCCCCTCGTTCCCCGTCCCTCGTTCCCCGGCCTGCGGGCGGGACGTACCGCGGACGGCCGACCTATACCGTTCCGAAATCCGCTCGATCCGTAACTTCCGGCCTCCGATCGGGGACCGACGTGCCGACGGGTCTCAGAGGGGCCGCTCCCGGACGACTACGCCTGCGGGCTTGTCCAGCCGGAGGCCGCGGTAGGACGGGGCTCGCAGGATGCCGTCGACGGTCCATTCGGCGAACTCGACTTGGGCCACAAGGTCCGGCCTGGCGAAGCGAGCCTGCCGGGCGACGTCCGGGGGGAGAGCGGTACCCGGCCAGAACGGGCTGCTGGACAGCCTGCGGGACTCCAGCATCGGTGCCAGCCGGTCCAGCTCCGCCTGCGTGAAGCCGGTACCCACCTTTCCTGCATATCGCAGGTCCCCGCGGTCGTAGTATCCGAGAAGCAGCGACCCGACACCCCCGCTCCTTCGCCCCCGACCGGGAATCCACCCTGCCACCACGAGCTCCTGGCTGTGGCGGTTCTTGAGTTTCAGCCATGCCCGGCTCCTCTTCCCGGGCTGGTACACGCTGTCCAGCCTCTTGGCGACCAACCCCTCCAACCCCTGCAGGCGGGTCGCTGCCAGCAGCGCCTGGCCGTCCCCTACGTGGTAGGCGGGTACCTGCCAAGGGCCTGGGCGAAGCTCGAGCGCTTCCAGAATGCTGCGCCGTTCGGAGTAGGGCATGCCGGTCAACCACCGTCCGTCGAGGTACACCACGTCGAAAAGCATGTACACGATGTCGGTCGGTTGCCGCGAGCGTTGCTGGAGCAGGGAGAAGTCGGGCCTGCCGTCGCTGTCCAGCGCACAGATCTCCCCGTCCAGGATGAGGTCGTGACGGCCCACGGCCGATCCGATCGCGGCCACTGTGGGGAACGATCCGGTCGTATCGGAGAGGGTTCGGCTCTGAAGCCGTGCACTCCCGTCCCTCGTCAGAGCCACCGTTCGGAAGCCGTCCCACTTCACCTCGAACGCCCATTCGGATGCGTCGGTGGGTACCACTTCGGCAAGCGTCGCCTTCATCGGCTCGAAGGAGGCCGGCATCCCCCGTTCGGATGCGGCGCCGGGCTCCGAAGCGTCGTCGGTCCGTCGGGACTGCCGTGACCGGCCACCGGCCAAGCGCGGTGACTGCCCCTGTGCATCCGGCTCCGGTATGGATGGCGCCGGCTCCGGGGTGACGGAGAAGCTCCTCTTGGAAACGTAATCCTGCAGCCGACGATCCAGTGGGGAGGGGAGGGCCTGGCGCAGCTGCTCCACCGGGGCGAACAGATCGCCGTGGTCTCTCACCCTCTCCAGGACGGTCCCAGGGGCGAAGGCCGACGGGGACGGCCCCTCCCGGGCGGCGATCTGTTCGACCTCGACCCAGGTCAGCGGCGTCGACACGGTTGGTTCGGGCATGGCCCGAAGGGAGTACGCCGCGACCGTCGTCTTCGAGGCGTCGTTCTGGCTCCAGTCGATCAGCACCCGGTCGGGTCGCAGGCTCAGGCTCATGTTGTCCACAACCTGCTGGGGATGCCGTTCGGCCAGCAGCGAGGCGATCGAGCGGGCGAACTGCTTGGTCTGCTCGAAGGAGTGGGTCGTGTTGAGCGGCACGTACACCTGCAGCCCCTTCTTTCCCGACGTCTTGGTCCAGCACTGCAGGCGGCCGACTGCCAGAACTTCTCTCAGCAGCAGTGCCACCTGGGCGCAGTCCGTTGCGCCGGCCGGTGCCCCAGGGTCCAGGTCGAAGACCACCATTGTCGGCTCCGGCGGCCCATCAGTCGCTCCCGGTTCTCCGAGCGGGGCCCTGGACAGCACAGGGTGCAGCTCGATAGCGGCGAGGTTGGCGAGCCACACCAGCGTGGCCTGGTCGTTCGCAACGCAGAACTCGGTCGTCCCTCTCCGTTGGCTGGGTACCCGTGCCACCTCGACCCACGCCGGACGATGGGAGGGACAGTTCTTTTCGTAGAACGACTGTCCCGTTACCCCGTCTGGATAACGCTTCAGCGTGAGGGGCCGCCGGAAAAGGTGCGGAAGCATCGCAGGCGAGATGTCTCGGTAGTAACTTACGAGGTCCTTTTTGGTGAAGCCGGTCTCCGGATACATGGTCTTGTCCGGGTTCGTCACCGTCGTCGCCCGTTCGGCGGACGCCCGTTGGTCGTGACCCCTCATCGATCGCAGACCATACCCACCATGCAGGATCACAAGGCTAAGCTCGGCACGCCCGACGTTCGGTCGCCGTCGCTCCGCCCCGTCGGGCCGGGGAGCGCCACGTCTTCGGCAGCCCGGAAGCCGACCCGCGCCAAGTCGGCCCACAAAGGCCAAGTCGGCCCACAAACCCATCAGCCCGACCGAGCCATCAGCCGCACCGAAGGAGAGCCCCCCGACGTTGCGGGACCCCTCCTTCGGTGCTCGCTACCAGGTGGTGTCGCTATTCGTGCTGCCATTCGTCCCGTCGGTGCAGGGCGACGAATCGTCAGTGCTCATCGGATGCGACACCGACCCAGCTCACCTGCCGGCACCGACCGCCTCCCGGCTCGGCACCTCGGCTGCGGCGCTCCGCCGGGCGAACGGCTCGCCGGACCCCGACAGCTCGCTGTCGGGACTGCGGTGGTCCTTCATCATCGTGTACACCAATGGAAGTACCGCAATTGCCAGCGCCACGATCATGAACGGAATCGAGAATGCGAATAGCCAGCTCATAGTTTGCAGCGGGATGGTAGGTCGAAGTCGA
Organism: Actinomycetes bacterium; assembly: GCA_021795215.1. GTDB lineage: Bacteria > Actinomycetota > Acidimicrobiia > Acidimicrobiales > JAKAOS01 > JAJYPS01. Next base: position 7,968 of record JAJYPS010000051.1, on the reverse strand, counting down.
AGTTCCCGCTGTGTACCACCTCCCGCAACTATTAGTACCCCGACCACATTACGTATCAATTAGGAGACAGATGCGATGTAGATAAACCGTTGCACGTCGTGCCGATTGCCGTCCTGGGCCGCGACGGCCCGAGGATCTGCGGACCGGTAGCAACCCCGCGGGGATGCCGGAGCGGAGTTGGCGCGGCCCCTACGGCCGTTGCTGTTAGCCTTGCCGCCGTGCTGGTGTCGCGGGACCGTGGCGGACCTCCTCGCCTCCTGGGAGTCGGAGTGGCGGAGAGGTGTCGATGATCGGTGCTTTGGCAACAACTGCGGGTGTGGGATTGTGGCCGCTGTTGGCAGTACCGGCGTCGTTGGCTCTGGTAGCAGGGCTTCTCGCGCTTCTCGCTTCCACCGAGCGCTGGCTGAGCCCTCAATCTGGGGAGACCGACGCCACTGCCGACGACGGCGGGGCGCTGCGACGTCCGGCTCTGGAGGTCCGGGCAACGGAGGTCGGCGGAGCGGAGATCGCCGGCGCAGTGCCACCCGGCGCTCTCTCCGCCGCGCCCGCCGAGGCCGACCTGGAACCGGCCATCTACTGAACGAAGTACCGCTGGAGCGGGACCTTTGACGGGCCGCGGCGGGAGGCGTGCCTGGGCGCATCACGCCCAGCCCGGGCTCCACTGGGCAGAGTGGTGGTGTGAGTTCGCCGGGACGGCACTTTTGGTGCTCGGTGGCCTGTCCGCGGTGACGGTGGACTTCGGGCGAGGCTCGTTCGTGCCGAGCCTGCTGCCGTCGGTTTCCTCCCGACTGGCCCTGACCGGGACGCTCTTCGCGTCCTGCGGCTCACTCGTGGCAGTCAGCCCGTTGGGCCGCCGAAGCGGAGCCCATCTGAACCCTGCCGTCACGGTGGCGTTCTGGCTGAGAGGTCATCTTCATCACCACGACCTGTTGGGTTACGTGGTGGCACAGTGCGCCGGGGCGATCGCGGGCGTGTGGCTGCTGAAGGAGATCTGGGCCGCCATGGCGGCGAGCGTGCACTACGGGCTCACTCAACCCCGCGCAGGACTGTCTCCGTGGGCCGCTGCCGGCATCGAGGCAGCAATGACGGCCGCGATGGTCTTCGCTATCTTCATGTTCGTGTCTTCGCCGAGGACGGCGCGATGGACGCCGCTCGTGGTGCTGTTCGTAGTAGCTGTGCTCGTATGGCAGGGTGCTCCCTACACCGGCACCAGCCTGAACCCGGCCAGGAGCCTGGGCCCTGCTGTCGTCACCGGGGACTGGCGCGACTACTGGGTCTATGTCGTGGGACCACTTGGCGGATCGGTTCTGGCCGTGGCCGCCTTTGCCCTCGTACCGAGGGTCACACTGACCGCAAAGCTCTTTCACGACTCCCGCTATCGCAGTGTGTTCTCCTCTCATCTGCCCGCTCGGTCTCCCGATGGAGGCCGTCCTCCGGAGGGAAGGCTGGGAAAGGGGCTGGCTGATGCCTGACTACCCTTCGAAGGTGTACCTGGTCGGGATGATGGGCGTCGGCAAGACGACCGTCGGTCGCCTCGTGTCCCGGTTCCTCGGCCGCCCCTACCTCGACAGCGACGAGCAGGTGCTCGCTGCAACGGGCTACACCGTTCCGGAGCTGCACTCGCTGTTCGGCGAGAGCGCGTACCGGGCGCAGGAGAGCGCCGCCCTGGCTCGGGCTGCGACTTCGGATGTGCCGATCGTGTGCTCGGTCGCGGGCGGCGCCGTGCTCGAGCCGCACAATAGGCACCTGCTGCGCCTCGGCGGCGCGATCGTCTGGTTGCGCGCCGAAGTCTCGACCATGGCCCACCGGGTGGGTCGGGGACAGGGTCGTCCCCTCCTGGGCGAAGACCCTACTTCCGTCCTCCGCCTTCTCGACGCCGTCCGGCGTCCCCTCTACGGCAGTCTCGCGACCGGAGTGGTCGACGTGGACGGCATAACCCCCGAGGTGGCTTGCGAAAGGGTGTCAAGAACGGTCCGGCACGGAAGCGCCTGGAGTCCAGGTCTCGGTCCGTACCCGCCTGCGAGCCACTAGCAGCGAGGACGAGGCTCCTTCCAGCCTGGTCCGCATGGGGACGTTGAACAGTCGGGCGGCGCCGGGGACGCCGGCACCCTGGACCAACACCGATGCGGTCACCACCACGAACACCAGCTCGTACAGCCGCCGCCCTCCGGCCACGTGAGCGGTCCGAGCGTAGGCTGCCAGCAGGATGGGCACTGCTCCTTTTAGGCCGGCCCAGCAGATGAACATCCGTTCGCCCCATGTCAACCTGGCGAGAGCCAGCAGAGGTGCGATCGCCAGCGGCCGGACCACGAGGGCCAGCACCGCCGCAAGCGCCAGACCCCACGCCCAGATCCAGTGGGCCAGCAGGCTCCCGATCGGCACCGTGAGCCCGAGGGCGACGAACGCAGCAACCTCCGACAGGTTCGCCAGGGAGTTGTGGAACCCCACGATCTCTTCCTTGTGCGGTGCACGAGCGTCGCCCAGCACTATCCCCGCGGCGAACACGGCCAGGAAACCGGACCCCGCCAGCAGGCTCGCGACACCGTATATTGCCCCCGCACCGGCCAGAGTCCGCAGCGGCGGGAGCCCTGCCCTCTCCAGCGGGCGATGCCGCATGGCCCAATGGAGGCCCCGCCCTCCAGCAAGGCCCACCGCCAGCCCTATCAGCAGCTGAGCGAAGAAGGTTCCGACCGCACTCCACGGGGAACCGCCTGCCGACTCGAAGACGGCCAGGACGGCGACCATCAATGCGATGCTGACGGGGTCGTTCGCGCCCGACTCGCCCTCCAGTATCGTGCCGCTCCTTCCGGCCACCTCCTTGGCACCGAGCACGGAGAACATGACCGCCGGATCGGTGGGGGCGAGCGCAGTGGCCAGCAGCAGGGCGAACGCCCAACTGCCCCCGAGCATCACGTGAGCCGCAAGAGCCATTCCCCCTGCGGTGAGCAGGGTGCCCAACAGGCCGAGGTTGAGGATCGGCTTGATCGCCTTCTTTATCCTTGCCATGCCTACCTGCATCCCCCCGTCGAACAGGACGAAGATGAGTGCGGTCGTGGCGATCTGCTCCACCATCGTCACCGTCAGCGCCGTGCCCACCCGGGGAATGGCCGTTGCCGCCACGGACGCTGCGAGCAGCAGTAGCGCCGGCACCGGGAAAGGCACGTACCGCGTTACTGTCGAGGAGGCCAGGGCGAGGAAAATGGTCACCGCTCCCGCGAGGACAGCTAGCGAGAAAGTGTCGGCGTGGGGCACGGAGGTCAGCCTAAAGTGAGCCGCACGCGGGCACTTCCCAAACCGCTCCGCGCGGGCCCACGGGTGTGGTAACGCGGGCGGTCGGCTCGCTAAAGAGACTAAAGCGGCAACCCCCATAGCGGGAACCACCGCGCGAGGTCTTCCTCGATCGTCAGTTCCGTTCCGAGGACCGACCGCACCTTCAATTCCAGCTCGTTGTCCCGCCGATCGGATTGTCTCGGGGCGAACGGATAGAACGTGCCCCGCTTGTACAGGTACACGAGGTACAGGCGCCCCGGAGCACCGTCGAACGCGAACGTCGAACAGAGCAGCTGCGACCCGTAGCCGGCCGTCTCCAGCGACGAGTTGACCATGTGGGCGTGAGTGACGACACCCTCCAGGTCGTCCCCGCGGAGCACCACCCACTGGTACCCGTAGCGGTCGGTCGTCGTCGACCACTCGAGTGACCCGCCCGACGTCCCGCCCTGGCTGTCGACGTCGAGAAGCGCCGACAGGTCCGATTCCACGGTGGCGAACGGGCTTCCGGTAGCCGGCTTGAAGCACACGGCTGCGCCGCCGCTCGACCGCAGGCCCAGGTCAGCATCCAGCGTCACCGCTGCCGGCGGCAGAGCGAACATCCGGTCCAAATTGGGCCGCCCGGGCTTCGAACGGCCCAGCAACGTGTCCAGCAGGCCCATCAGTCCGGGTCCGTCACGCCGTGCGGCCCGGTTGCATAGTCGTCCGTCACGCGGTGCGGCCCAGTTGCGATTCGATCCGGCTCAGCTGGGCCAGCCTCGCCTCCAGCGACGGGTGGGTGGAGAACAGGCTCGAGAGACTGACCCCCGGGGACAGGGCAGGTGCGAAGTAGAACGCGTTGAAGTGCTCCGCTGCACGAAGGTCCCGGCTCGGGATACGGGCCATCTCGCCGCTGACCTTCACCAGCGCCGACGCCAGCACGGACGGCCGCCGGGTGAGCAGCGCCGCGGACCTGTCCGCAGCCAGCTCCCGGTAGCGGGAGAGGGCTCTGGTCAGCAGGAAGCTGACCGCGTACACCAACGCAGAAACTGCCATGATGCCTACTTCGAACATCGCCATCTGGCTCGCCTGCTGGCGGTTCCTCCCGCCGTACCCGCCGAACATCCCCGCGTAGAAAGCGAACCGTGTGAGGAGGCCGGCGGCGATGCCGAGAAAGCTGGCGATGGTCATCACCGCCACGTCGCGGTGGGCGACGTGGGACAGCTCGTGGGACAGCACCGCCTCCAGCTCCGGCTCGTCCAGGCGGCGCAGCAGGCCCGTGGTGGCACAGACCACTGCCGCCGACGGGTTGCGGCCGGTGGCGAACGCGTTCGGCAGGTCCACGTCCGCTATCGCCACACGCGGCTTGGGCATGTCCGCCAGGGCACACAGGCGGTCCACCACGGCGTGCAGCTCCGGCGCCTGCTGGGCAGACACCTCGTGTCCGCCCATCGAGAACAGCGCGATCTTGTCGGAGAACCAGTACTGCACCACGGCGACGCCGACGGCTATCACCAGCACCAATACGGTGCTGACGCCCAGCGCGATCAAAGCGGCCACGAACGCCACGTACAGCAGGCCGATAAGGAATATTGTCGTCGCCATCCGGGCCGCGAGGCCCCGGTCGGCGGGGAACCGGCTAGAGCTCGCCATCTCCGCATCCCTCCTTCTCGCCGCAGCGGACTGCGCCAGCGTGCGAAGCAAAGTCCACACTCACCATTATCGCCGCTCGACGGCCGTCCGCCTCATCGGGACGCTCGACGCCCGGCTCATCCGGCCGGCGGCGCGTGCTCCTCCGCTCGCGCCGGACCACCCAGCATGTCGAGTGCTTCCCCCAGCCGGCGAAGGACGCGCTCACGGCCCAGAACCTCCAGCGACTCGAAAAGGGGCGGCCCGACAGCCCGACCGGTCACGGCCACCCGGATCGGCGCCTGGGTCTTGCGAAGCGGTCTGCCCAGCCTCTCCGACAGCCGGCGGGTCTCGGCCTCCAGCATCGGGGCGTCCCACGACACGGTCCCGTACAGCTCCGCCGCAGCCTGCAGCACGGTCCTGGTCGACGGATCGCCCGACAGCTTGGCCCAGTCCCGGTCCTGCAGGGCCGGCCGGTCCAAGAACAGGAAATCGACCATCGCCGGCACTTCCTCGAGCGTCGCCACCCGCTCCTGCACCAGCGGAGCGAGCCGGCGGAACGAGGCCCTGTCGAATCGGTTCCCCCACGCCTGCCTCTCCAGGTACGGCAGCGCTCGCTCCTCGAACTCCTCCGCCGCCAGCCTGCGAAGCCATATCCCGTTGAAGTGGTCCAGCTTCCGCAAGTCGAAGAACGCCGGGGAGTGATTGACCTTCTCCAGGGAGAACTTCTCCACCAGCTCCGCCTTCGACAGCACCTCCTCTCCGTCCTCGGGGCCCCACCCGAGCAGAGCCAGGTAGTTGCACATCGCCTCCGCAAGGTAGCCCTGCTCCCGGTAGCTCTCCAACGCCACCTTGTCTCGCCGCTTGGACAGCTTCTGGCGCTTCTCGTTGACCAGCATCGGCAGGTGCGCGAACCGCGGCAGGGACGGGCCGCCGAGCGCTTCCCACAGAAGCTGGTACTTGGGCGTGTTCGACAGGTGGTCCTCGCCCCGGACGACGTCGCTGATCAGCTGGTCCATGTCGTCCACGACGTTGGACAGCAGGAACAGGGGAGCGCCGGTCGAACGCACGATCACGAAGTCCTCGATGTCCCGGTTGGCGAACTTCACGCTTCCCCTGATGCGATCGTCGACGACGGTTTCGCCGTCGAGCGGGGTGGCGAAGCGGAGCACCCTGCCCGGTCCGGGCGACAGCCCCCTGTCCCGGCAGCACCGGTCGTAGCCGGGAGGCCGCCCTGCCTCCCGCGCCCTCCGGTCGATCTCCTCCCGTGTGCATTCGCACCAGTAGGCCCGCCCGGTCCCGGCGAGCAGCGCCGCCGCCTCCGAGTAGCGCTCGGAGCGCTGCGACTGGAAGTACGGACCCTCGTCCCAGTCCAGTCCCAGCCAGTCCAGCGCCTCGAGTATCCCCCCGACCCACTCCTCCCGGCCCCTCTCGGCGTCGGTGTCTTCGATCCGCAGCACGAACACCCCGCCGCCGCCCCTCGCTGCGAGCCAGTTGTACAACGCCGTGCGGGCGCTGCCCACGTGGAACAGGCCCGTGGGCGACGGTGCGAAGCGCAGCCTCGCGCCCGTCATCTCGCGCCCGTCATCTCTCGCCTGTGCAGGACTGGATAGGTGCTCGTAGGGGAAAGGATGCGGCCACGGCTTCACCCTATGTGTCCGAAGGAGTCCTTGACTGGGGCGGGGGCCCGGGTATACACAGCAGCGTGAGGGCGGCGGGTGCCGCAGCAGTCCGGCCTTCGCCGGAGCCGCTGCCCGAGGATGGGGGGGATGTCGTGTCGTACGTCTTCGTGAGCGGGAGGCCTTCGGTTCACTGCCGACAAGGGCAGGGAGCGGCCGTCCCGCTTGGTGGAGCGCAGGAAGGGTCCCCCCTCGAGACGCCAGACCGTCGGTCGGCGTGCACCACGAGAAAGGTTGGCGAGACCCGATGAGACACAGCCGTACCAAGTGGAGATCCTCCGCCAGAGGAGCAGTGGCCTTGGGCAGCATGTCCCTGCTGCTCGCAGCGTGCGGCTCGGGCGGGTCCGCCGGAAGCGCCGGAGGCGGCTCGGCGACGACGTCCCCGTCCAGCTCGGGCTCCGGCAGCACGACCGGCACCGGAAGTGGGACCATCACCTGGTGGGCGAGCCCCATCAGCCAGACGGGGATCCGGGCATCGCTCATACGCTCCTTCGAGAAGGCCTACCCGAAGATCAAGGTCAACCTGCAGTCCGCCCCGACCAGCAGCAACCAGAACGAGGCGACTCTCACGACGCAGATCTCCGGAGGGGCCGGCCCGGACGTGTACATGGGCGACGTGATCTGGCCCGCTCAGTTCGCCGCTCACGGCCTTGCCGTGCCGCTCAGTGGCAAGCTGCCTTCCAGCTACTGGAGTGGCTTCGCCCCCGGTCTGGTGAAGGGCGCTACCTACAAGGGCAAGGTCTACGGAGCACCGTTCTTCATGGACCAGGGGTTCCTCTACTATCGCAAGGACCTGCTGACCAAGAACCACATGAGCGTGCCCAAGACCTGGTCGCAGCTGGTGGCGGACTCCAAGAAACTGCAGGCCAGCCACCAGGTCAAGTACGGCTACGTGTGGCAGGGCGCCTCCTACGAGGGCCTGACCTGCAACTGGATGGAGATCGCCTCCGACGCCGGAGGCAAGGTCCTGAACAGCTCGGGTACCAAGGCGGTGATCGACTCGCCGGCCTCGCTGAAGGCGCTCACCTTCATGCGCGGCCTCATATCGTCCGGGGTCTCCCCGACGGCGGAGACCACCTACCAGGAGCCGAACGCGATGCAGGCGTTCGACGCGGGCAATGCTGCGTTCCTCCGCAACTGGGACTACGCGTACTCGAACGCCAACACCCCCTCCGACTCCAGCGTGGTGGGCAAGGTGGGGGTCGCACCGCTGCCGACGTTCTCCGGGCACCCGTACCCCGGGTACTCGACCATCGGCGGCTGGAACCTCTACATCAACCCGCACAGCAAGAACATGGCCGCCGATGTCACGTTCATCAAGTACCTGACCAGCCCTGCGGCGCAGACCATCCTCGCCACGCAGTACTCGGAGATCCCGACCCTGCAGTCGGTCAGGGTGTCGCCCAGCGAGATC
>JAJYPS010000050.1 GCA_021795215.1 Actinomycetes bacterium | reverse complement strand
TACCAGAAAGGGTCCGAAGAAGACCGTGGCCGGCAAGAAGAAAGTTCGGAAGCACTGATGGCCAAGCCCAAACCAGGGGGAAGGCGGCCCCGCCGCCGCGAGCGCAAGAACGTCACGTACGGGATCGCCCACATCAAGTCCAGCTTCAACAACACGATCGTCGCGATCAGCGACACCGAGGGAAACGTGCTGGCGTGGGCATCCTCCGGCAACGTGGGGTACAAGGGCTCCCGCAAGTCGACTCCCTTCGCGGCACAGCTCGCCGCGGAAGCATGTGCGCGCCGCGCGATGGAGCACGGCGTCCGCAAGGTGGACGTGCTGCTGAAAGGTCCGGGCTCGGGGCGCGATACCGCCCATCGGGCCCTGGCAGCCGCCGGGATAGAGATCGCCAGCATCAAAGACGTCACTCCCATACCGCACAACGGCTGCCGCCCCAAGAAGCGGCGCAGGGTCTGAGGGGACGGAAGGAGAAGGTCCATGGCACGATACACCGGTCCTGTCTGCCGCCTCTGCCGGCGGGAGAAGATGAAGCTGTTCTTGAAAGGTGCGAAGTGCGACACCGCGAAGTGCCCGGTGGAGCGGAGGCCGTACCCTCCCGGTGAGCACGGACGCGATCGCATGCGGCAGGGTTCGGAGTACATGGCCCAGCTGCGAGAGAAGCAGAAGGCGAGGCGCACCTACGGTGTCCTCGAGACGCAGTTCGCCAACCTCTACCGGGACGCGAACCGCTCGTCGGCCATCACCGGCGAGGAGCTGCTGCGGATGCTGGAGCTCAGGTTGGACAACGTGGCTTACCGGGCGGCCTGGTCGTCATCCAGGGCTCAGGCGAGGCAGCTGGTGCAGCACGGGCACGTTCGGGTGAACGGGCGTCGGGTCACCATCCCGAGCTACCGGGTCCGCAAGAACGACCACATCACCCTGAGCGACGCGGCACGGGAGATGATCGTCGTGCGGCACAACCTGGACACGCTGGACAGGCCTGCCCGTCCGTGGCTCGAGGTGGACGAGGACCGTTTCGGCGTGAAGGTCATCTCCCTTCCGCTCAGGGAGCACATCGACGTCCAGGTGCGCGAGCAGCTGGTCGTGGAGCTCTACTCGAAGTAGTGCCGGGCAGGATCTCCGCCCGCCGGGGCGGAGCGGAGTTGCCGGCTGGCGGTGTCCATCGGACCGACCAGTCGGGTGCCGAGGTTGGGTGTGCCGGGTGGCCGCAACCGAGGGAAGTGCAAGGGACGCAAGACGACTCCTGGCGGGTCCAGGAATGCTGGCCGCGGAAGCGGCCGTAGGGAGGCAACTGAGTGCTCACCATCCAGCGGCCGAGTGTCGGGGCTCTGGGCGACCAGGAAGGGAACCGCCAGCGGTTCACCATCGGTCCCCTGGAACCCGGTTTCGGGCACACCATAGGCAACACTCTTCGCCGTACCCTTCTTTCGGCGATACCCGGAGCGGCGATCACGGAAGTGCGCTTCGACGAGGCGCTGCACGAGTTCACCACCCTTCCCGGGGTCAAGGAAGACGTCACCGACATCATGCTGAACTTGAAGGACGTCGTCGTGCGTCTCGAAGGAGGCGAGCCGGTGACCGTCCGGTTGGACGTCAGAGGCCCTGCGGATGTCACGGCGGCGGACATGCTCCTGACCGCCGACGTCGAGGTTCTCAACCCGGAGCTGCACATCGCGACGGTGAGCGACAACGGCCGCTTGGCGGCCGACCTGACCATTCAGCCGGGAAGGGGTTACGCCTCTGCGGAGCGGAACCGTAGCTCCGGTTCGATCGGGGTCATCCCCCTCGATTCGGTGTTCTCGCCGGTGCGGCGTGTTGGGTTCAGTGTGGAGCCGACGCGGGTGGAGCAGTCGACCAACTTCGACCAGCTCGTGCTGGAGATAGAGACCGACGGGTCGATCTCCCCGTCCGAAGCGCTGGCTTCCGCCGGGGAGACGTTGCGGTCGCTGTTCTCCCTCGTGTCGGAGATGAGTGAACGGCCGATGGGCCTCGAGCTGGGAGAAGTGGTTGCCGAGCGATCCGGGTCGCCGGACCTCGATCTTGCCATCGAGGAGCTGGACCTCTCGGAGCGCCCTCGCAACTGCCTGAAGCGGGCTCAGGTCAACTCGGTCAGGGAACTGGTCGAACGGACCCCCGACGACCTTCTCGCCATCACCAACTTCGGCCAGAAGTCACTGGACGAAGTGGTTCAGCGCCTCGAGGAGAGAGGGCTCTCTCTGCGGGGGAGGGATATCTGATGGGTGTACCGGGAAGGCCGAAGAAGGGTCGTCGTTTCGGTGGTGACGCAGCGCACCAGAAGGCGATGATGGGGAACCTCGTCGCTTCTCTGGTGGCAGCCGAGGCGATAGTGACTACCGAAGCAAAGGCCAAGGCGCTGAGACCGATAGCCGAGAAGGTCATCACCAAGGCGTCCAAGGGCGGAGTGCATCGCCATCGCCAGGTGGTCGCCTTCATCCGCGACAAGGAGATGGCCCACAAGCTGTTCGAAGAGATCGGTCCTCGATATGCGGACCGACCCGGCGGTTACACCCGGATCCTCAAATTGGGTCCGAGACAAGGGGACAACGCGCCGATGGCGCGCATAGAGCTCGTGTGACGCTGTTCGACCCCGGCACCGAGCCGGGGGAGAACAGTTCGGCCGACGGGACGATCCGTATCGTGATGCTCGTCGCGTACGACGGCACAGGGCTCCACGGGTTCTCGGCTCAGGCGGGGGTCAGGACGGTGGCGGGGCTCATGCAGGCGGCTCTGGAGCGGGCCGTGGGAAGGCCCGTGCGGCTGTCTTGTGCGGGGCGTACCGACAGCGGAGTTCATGCGCGGGGCCAGATGGTGCAGTTGGACCTCCCTCGTGCACTGGCCGACCCGGTCCGACTGGAACGGGCGGTAAACCGGCAACTCGCACCCAAGGTTGTCGTCCTGGCATCTTCCGAAGTCGATCCGGGCTTCCATGTGAGACATTCTGCGACCGCCAGGAGGTACAGCTACTCCATCCGTGCGGCGAGCGTGCCGGATCCGCTGACTGCCCGCACGGCGTGGTGGGTCCGCTCTCCGCTGGACGTGCGGGCGATGCGGGCAGCCACCGATGCGCTCCTCGGCGAGCGCGACTTCTCCGCCTTCTGCCGTAGGCCGCCGGGAAAGACAGGAGAGCTTCGTCGGAGAGTGACCGACATCTCCCTGGCGGCCGGCGACGGGTCGCTCCGGCTGTCGATCACCGCCAACGCCTTTTGCCATCAGATGGTCCGGTCGGTAGTCGGAACGCTCGTCGATGTCGGTCGGGGGAGGATCAGGGCCGCCGACGTCACTTCCATCGTGGGCTCGGGGGACCGTGCAAGAGCATCACAGCTCGCTCCTGCGCGCGGCCTGTGCCTAGAGCAGGTCTATTACGACCGGCCAGTCTTCGCCGGGTCAGCCGTCGATCCGGCGCAGTTCAGCTGTCCCTGCGAACGGTGAAGCCGGCTTGGGACAGCCTGGCGACGATCTCGTCGCCGTGCTTGTGCCCTCTGGTCTCCACCGTCATCCATACCTGGACTTCGTCCAGTCCCAGGCTCACCCCGGCCCTGTGGTGCTCGACCGAGAGAACGTTCAGGTGCATGTCCGCCACCGCCCGGCTGAGGGACGCCAGAGCCCCGGGGCGGTCCTCCAGCAGCACCCTCAGCATCATGTAGCGACCTGCCACCGACAGGCCATAATCCAGGATCTTGATCAGTAGCAGGGGGTCGACGTTGCCTCCGGACAGCACCACCAGTGCTGGCCCCGTTCCCGCCACCTTTCCTGCCAGCAGCGCCGCCAGCCCGACGGCACCAGCCGGCTCGACCACCGACTTCGCCCGCTCCACCAGCAGCAGCAGGGCCCTGGTTATCTCCTCCTCCGTCACCGTCACGATCTCGTCCACGTACTTCTGCGCGTACTCGAGCGTCATCTGCGAAGGAGACCTGACCGCGATGCCGTCGGCCATCGTCGACACCGACGACAGTCTCACCGGACCGCCGGCTTGCAGCGAAGCTTGCATCGAGGCCGCCCGGAGCGGTTCCACCCCGATCACCCGAGCCTTCGAGCCGCTCGCCCGCATTGCCGCTGCGATCCCGGCCAGCAAGCCACCTCCACCGGTCGGTACCAGCACCACCTCCGCATCCGGAGCTTCGTCCACGATCTCCAGCCCGACTGTCGCCTGGCCCGCGATGACGAGCGGATGGTCGAACGGCGGCACGAACACCGCTCCTGTCTGTGCCGCGTACGCCTTTGCTCTGTCGATGCAGTCGTCCACGATGCTGCCGCCCAGAAGGATCGACGCACCGTAGTCCGTCGTGGCGTCCACCTTGGGCAGAGGTGCCCCTTCCGGCATGAATATCGTCGATCGCAGCCCGCAAAGCGATGCGGCCAGGGCGACGCCCTGCGCATGATTGCCAGCCGACGCCGCCACCACTTCCGAGGCCCCTCGACCGAACTGCCCCGTCCCGGCAGCCAGGCTCGCCATGAAGTTGTAGGCGCCTCGAATCTTGAACGATCCGGTACGTTGCAGGTGCTCCGGCTTGAACAGCAGCCTGCGGCCGAGCATCTCCGACAGGGATGCCGAGGGGTACGTCGCAGTCGGTCGGATCACACCCGCGACCACCTGCCTCGCGTGGTCCATCTCCTCCCGTGTGATCACGCCGACGAGGCTAGGCGCAGCTCCGCTGGCGCATCGCAAGGGGCCATGTCGGGTGCGAAGAACCGCCGGGACCACGGGCTCCGAACCAGCCCCGTCCAACTCAACGCATCTGGCCTTCCGGTCCTGGACACAACAGGCGGCGACGGCTGCGAGCAGCATCCTGCGGCGTGTTGTCCTGGGCGGCCACGAAGGGGAGGCTGTCCAAGTCGGCCGCCGCAGCGGAGCTGCAGGGGCACGTCCAGACTCTCGAGTCCGCCATCTCCGCAATAGTGGGCGGCAGCCCCACCGCTCCTGCCAAGATCCAGATGGCAGAGGCTCATATGCAGGGCACGGCCTCGGTCCTGTCCTCCGCCATCGCTGCCGCGGCTCCCTCCAAGTCACTTCCTGACGGGATCGGATGTCCGGGGGGCTGCCCGGGCGGCTGCGCAGCTGGCCACCCGGGCTTCGACCCCTCTCGCCCGCTCCGTCGGAGCGCCGGAGCATCCTCGAAGGGCCGGACAGCACCCGAGATCGCGAACCCGACCTGGAGTGGGATGCCGGTGCCAGCCGGGACCGCCGGTCGAGTGGTGTAGCATGCCTGTTCGGCATTCGCCGCCAGCCAGCACCAAGGATGATCCCAACTTGCGCACGTACTCGCCAAAACCTTCGGACATAGAGCACTCGTGGCTCGTCGTCGACGCGGAGGATCTCGTGCTCGGACGGATGGCCACCGAAGTAGCCGTTCGGCTTCGAGGCAAGCACAAGCCGCGGTACGCGCCCCATGCCGACGTCGGAGACCATGTGATCGTGGTCAACGCGGCGAAAGTGGTGATGACCTCCGACAAGGCCGACCGGGAGCGTGTCTGGCGGCACTCGGGCTACCCGGGAGGGATCAAGTCCACCTCCTACGGCGACCTGCTCCGGTCGCACCCGGACCAGGTCGTGCGAGGCGCCGTACGGGGCATGTTGCCCAAGGGCACGCTGGGCCGGAAGATGCTCAGTCGGCTGAAGGTGTACACAGGCCCCAACCATCCCCATGCGGCGCAGTGCCCCAGGGAACTGACCCTCGACGGCGCACGCCGCCGGTCGTCGTAGACAGCAAACAGGAGCGACTTTGCCATCTCCCCTCATCCAGGTGACCGGCCGTCGGAAGTCCGCCGTGGCGCGGGTGCGGTTCCGGCCCGGTACCGGCACGATAACCGTCAACCGTCGCCCGATCGAGGTCTACTTCCCCGTGGCCAGCCTCCGGTCGGCTGTGGCGGAGCCGCTGAGAGTGGCTTCGCTGGGAGAGGCGTACGACATCGACGCCACGCTGGACGGCGGGGGTATCGCCGGCCAGGCGGGTGCGCTGCGGCTCGGCATTGCCCGGGGACTGGCGGAGCTGGACCCGGACCTCCGCTCGGGCCTGAAGAGGGCGGGTCTCCTTACCCGGGACGCACGGGAGAAGGAGAGCAAGAAGTACGGGCTGAAGAAGGCCCGCAAAGCTCCCCAGTACTCGAAACGGTAGGAAGGCGTTGGCCCCGAGGTTCGGGACTGACGGCATAAGAGGAGCAGCCAACGCCGAGCTGACGCCCGAGCTGGTGCTGGCTCTGGGGAGAGCCGTCGTGAAGGTGCTCGGCCCTCCGCAGTGCCTCGTCGGACGGGACACGCGCCGGTCCGGGGCGATGTTGAGCGCCTCGCTCTCGGCTGGTCTCGCCAGCGAGGGGGTCGACGTGGTGGACGTGGGAGTCGCCCCTACTCCGGCGGTGGCGCACCTGTCCCAGGCTCTGGGTGTTCCGGGTCTGGTCGTCTCGGCTTCGCACAATCCTTTCGCCGACAACGGCGTCAAGGTGTTCGCAGCGGGTGGACTCAAGCTGGACACATCGCGGGAAGCCGAGATAGAGGCCCACCTGGAGGCGCTCAGTGGCGTCTCTCCGGAGGCGGAGCCGGTGCAGCGAAGATCGGGAGCTGGCGTCGGGGACATCGCGGAGGGCGGCAACCTGCTCGAGCGGTACCAGGACCACCTGTTCGGCGCACTGGAGGGTCGCTCTCTGGCCGGGCTGTCCATAGTGCTCGACTGCGCGAACGGTGCCGCCGCACGGGTCGCTGCAGAGGTGTTCCGTAGGACGGGTGCGACGGTGACGGTCGTGGCCGACGAGCCGGACGGTCTCAACATCAATACCCGCTGCGGGTCCACGAATCCCGAGCTGATGTCCGAGGCGGTGCGGGCGGGAGGTGCCGACATCGGCCTCGCCTTCGACGGCGACGCGGACAGGTTGCTCGCCGTCGACGCAGCAGGACGGCTGGTGGACGGCGACCATCTGATCTCGCTCTTCGCTCGAGACCTGGCGGCGCGGGGAGTGCTGAAGAACAGCGCAGTCGCGGTGACCGTGATGACCAACCTGGGCTTCCACCGTGCTATGGATCAGGCTGGGATCAAAGTGGTGCAGACTCCGGTGGGCGACCGAAACGTCTTGGATGCGATCGAGCTCAACGGATTGGTCCTCGGCGGTGAGCAGTCCGGACACATAATCTTCCGGGAGCTGGCGACCACCGGTGACGGCTTGCTGACGGGGCTGCTGCTGGCCGACCTGGTGTGCCGCAGCGGATCTCCTCTGTCAGTCCTCGCAGCCGGAGCGATGACTCGGCTGCCGCAGTGCCTGCTCAACGTCCGAGTGGAAGGGGCGCCGGAGCTGGACCGCTGCTCCGCAGTATGGGACGCCGTAGCAGCTGCCGAAGTCGAGCTGGGAGCCGACGGCAGGGTCCTGCTGCGAGCCAGCGGCACCGAGCCGGTGGTCAGGGTCATGGTCGAGGCACCTACCGACGAAGCGGCGCGTCGCACCGCTTCCCGAATAGCAGCGCTGGTCGAGTCCCACCTCGGCTGATTCCGGCGGCCACCGGCACCGCGGTCTCGCCGTCGCTACCCTGGAGCCATGTGCGGCATCGTCGGAGTCACCGGTGGCACCGAGGTGCTGCCCAACCTGCTCGACTCGCTCGGGCGGCTCGAATACCGTGGCTACGACTCGGCGGGCGTGGTGCTCGGCGCTGCGGGTCTTCCGCTGTGGCGGCGCAGGAGGGCGTTCGGCACCAAGTCACTGGCGGATCTGGCTGCCGACACGGGGACGGCCCCGCCGGAGGCGACTTGGGGCTTGGGGCACGTGCGCTGGGCGACGCACGGCCGTCCCAGTGAGACCAATGCCCATCCCCATACGGACTGCTCCGGCCGGCTCGCTCTCGTCCACAACGGCATCATCGAGAACTACCTCGAACTGGGAGACCACCTGTCGGCGCTCGGCCACCAGATGGCGTCCGAGACCGACACCGAGGTTCTGGCGCACCTGATCGAGCAGCGCATGAGCGAGGGTGCCGGTCTCGAAGATGCCGTCGCCAACAGCATGACCGAGCTTCGGGGCGCTTTCGCCCTCGCCGTCGTCCACGCCGACGAACCCGGTCTGATCGTGGCGGCCCGGCGCGTCTCACCTCTGGTGCTGGGCCGGACCGAAGGTTCGGCGATGGTGGCGTCGGACATCCCGGCGCTGCTCGGCAAGGCCGACGAGTTCTTCGTGTTGGACGACGACCAGTTGGCCGTGGTCCGGCCGGGCTCGATAGTCGTCACGGACTCGAACCGAAACGAGATCCCGCTGCAGCCTCGTGTGGTCGAGTGGGACCTGCAGGCTGCCGAGCGCGGCGGGTTCGACGACTTCATGTCGAAGGAGATCCACGAACAGCCCACCGCCATCGCCGACACGCTGCTGGGACGGTTGCTGCCGTCCGCGGGATCGCCCCCCGCCTACAGGGCCCTCCACCTCGACGAGGAGCGACTGTCCGACGAGGAGCTGCGGGCTGTCGACAAGGTGTTCGTGGTGGCCTGCGGCTCCAGTTTCCACGCGGGCCTGGTCGCCAAGCACGCGATCGAGCATTGGGCCCGCCTTCCGGTGGAGATCGACGTGGCCAGCGAGTTCCGGTATCGCGATCCCGTGCTGGACTCCAACACGCTCGTGGTGGCCATCAGTCAGTCCGGCGAGACGGTGGACACGCTGCAGGCGGCTCGCTCGGCTGCGGCACAGAGGGCGAAGGTGCTGGCCGTCACGAACGTGGTGGACTCGTCCATGGCGAGGGAGTCCGACGCGGTGCTCTACACCAGGGCCGGACCCGAGATCGGAGTCGCCGCCACGAAGACCCACCTGACGCAGATCATCGCCCTCGAGATCCTGGCGCTCTAC
The DNA here is from genome assembly GCA_021795215.1 of Actinomycetes bacterium. GTDB lineage: Bacteria > Actinomycetota > Acidimicrobiia > Acidimicrobiales > JAKAOS01 > JAJYPS01. The sequence continues at coordinate 10,882 of JAJYPS010000050.1, read as the reverse complement.
CTCGCCCAGGTGCGGGGCCTGTTCTACCCGAGCGAGCTGGCGATGCTGCTCGGGGCCCTGGGCAGCCTGCCGGAGAAGGTGGCCCGTGCGATAGAGCGCGGCGGCGAGGTGGAGGCGGTCGCGCAACGCCTGGCGGGAGTGAGGAACTTCTTCTTTCTCGGCCGCCATGTCGGTTATCCGGTGGCTCTCGAGGGTGCGCTGAAGCTGAAGGAGATCTCCTACCTGAGGGCGGAGGGCTATCCCGCCGGCGAGCTGAAGCACGGGCCGATCGCCCTGATCGAACCGGGATCCGTCGTGGTCGCCGTGGCGACTCGTACGCCGCTGTGGGAGAAGGTTCTCAGCAACGTCGCCGAAGTCAGGGCCCGAGGGGCCACGGTCGTGCTGGTCGCCAACGAAGGCGACGACGAGACGGCTGCGTTGGCGGACGAGGTGCTGTGGGTGCCCGCTGCCGACTCACCCCTTCTCGCTCCCGTGATCGACGTCGTACCGCTACAGCTTCTGGCCTACCACCTCGCACGGGCACACGGCAACGACGTCGACCGTCCCAGGAACCTGGCCAAGACCGTAACCGTCGAATGACACCCGGCCTACCGAACGGAAACACTGGAGTGGTCGGGGTGGGCGTGGACCTGGTCGAGGTGGACCGCTTGAGGGAAGTGATCGATCGGCGTCCGCGGCTCGTCGAACGGGTGTTCACGGAGGACGAAAGGGCCTATGCCAGCCGCTTCTCCGACCCCTGGCCGAGGCTTGCAGCCAGGTTCGCAGCCAAGGAGGCGGCGCTGAAGGCGATCGGCGTAGGCCTCGGAGGGATGTCGATGCTGGAGATCGAGGTCCGGCGCGAGACCGGAGGCGCCCCTCTCCTGTGCGTCACCGGGCAGTCGGCCGACGTGGCCGCCCGCAAGGGCGTGGCCGCTTGGCACTGTTCGCTCACCCATACCGCCAGCCACGCGCAGGCGGTCGTGATGGCGCTGGGATAGGCGTTGCTGCCTCTGGTCGGCGTGGAGAGCATGCGACGGGCGGACGCTGCCGCGGCGATCCTGTTCCCTCGGCAGGTGTTGATCCGCAGGGCGGGCTTCGCTGTCGGCCGGACCGTGCTCGCGGAGCTGGGAGGCGGCTACGGGCGCCGAGTCGTGGTCGTGGCCGGTCCCGGCAGCAACGGGGCCGACGGCCGGGTGGCGGCGGAGTGGTTGCGGCGCAGAGGCGTCCGGGTGCAGGTGCTGCCGCCGGCAGGGCGGCAATCGAAGCCCGATCTCCTTCCTGCCTGTGACTTGGTGGTCGACGCCGCTTACGGCACCGGCTTTCGGGGGTCCTACGAAGCTCCTGCGGTGCCTCCGGGCGTTCCGGTGGTGGCCGTCGACATCCCCTCCGGCCTGAACGGCGACACCGGCGAGGCGGGCTCTACCGCAGTGAGAGCCGACGTCACGGTCACATTCGCCGCTCTCAAGCCGGGCCTATACCTCGGTCGGGGCCCCGAGCTGGCGGGACGGGTGCAGCTGGTGGACATCGGGCTGGACCCCGGGCGTCCCGCGCCGGGACGGGAGTGCAACCTCGTAGAGGACTCGGACGTCGAACGTCATGTGTCCCCCAAGGGGCGGGACAGCCACAAGTGGTCGGCGGCGGTGATGGTGGTGGCCGGCTCTCCCGGCATGATGGGTGCGGCCCAGCTCGCAGCAGCCTCTGCCGCGAGAGCAGGTGCGGGGATGGTGCGGCTGTGCATACCCGGAGCGTCGCCCGAGCGGTTGCCGCCGGGTGACGCCGTCACCGAGGCGGTCGGCCCCGACGGATGGGCCGGTGAGGTGCTCGACCGGCTCGACAGGTTCCACGCGCTTGTTGTCGGCCCCGGCCTGGGAAGGACCGATGTGGTATCCCGGCAGGTAGCGGAGCTCGTGGCGAACGCTTGGTGTCCCGTAGTGGTGGACGCCGACGCTCTCTGGGCGCTCCGAAGCTGCGAAGGGGTGGCCTCTGTCGTGGCCCGGAGGGAAGTGCCGGTCGTCCTGACGCCCCACGCGGGAGAGTACCAGCGGCTGTGCGGGTCGCCGCCGGGACCCGACGCGGTGGCGGCGAGCCGCCTGCTGGCCTCCCGTTCGGGCGCGATCAGCCTCTTGAAGGGTTCGAGCACGGTCGTGGCCCGTCCGGGCGGCGACGTGATGGTGGTGGCCGCAGGGTCCGCGCGGCTGGCCACCGCCGGCACCGGTGACGTGTTGGCCGGCGTCATCGGAGCGTTCGTCGCCCGTGGCGTCGAGCCCGCCCTGGCCGCCGCCCTGGCGGCCCACGCTCACGGCCGGGCAGCCGACCTCGGCCCCGCCGAGGGGCTCGTCGCGAGCGACCTGCCCGTGTTGGTGTCGGCGTGGTTGTCGTCACGACGTTGCCAGACGGCCCCGGTCCCCGATGTCGGGCACGGCCGTGGCGCCTACGCGTGGAGGCGGAGCTGGCTGCCGCGGAACTGAGACCCGCCCGGGCGGACGTCGACCTGGGAGCGGTACGTCGCAATGCCGAGCGCATCGCGAGGGCGGTCCTCCCGGCGTCGCTGTGTGCCGTCGTGAAGGCGGACGGCTACGGGCATGGGGCTGTACCCTGCGCCAGAGCAGCGCTGGACGGGGGAGCCTCGATGCTGGCGGTGGCGGTGGTGGACGAAGGCGTTGAGCTGCGTCGGGGCGGCATAGAGGCACCCATCCTCGTGCTCCAGGAGTGCCGGGGGGAGGCGGTCGCCGAGCTCGTCCGCAACGATCTGGTCGCCACGGTCGACTCGGTCGCGGGCGGGTTGGAGCTGATAAAGGCCTCCGAAGGCAGGACTGCGGCCGCGTCGGGGAGACAGAAGGTCCACGTGCAGGTGGACACGGGAGTGCATCGCCGCGGCGCCGAACCCGAGTCGTTGAAAGATGTCGCCGCGGTGCTCGCCGGCAGTCCCGTGGTGGAGCTGGCCGGCACCTGGACCCACCTTGCGGTGGCGGACGACCCGGCGGACCCGTTCACCGCGAAGCAGCTCCACCGCTTCCGGGCCGCTGCATCCTCGCTGCGGGCCGCCGGGATCGACCCGGGCGTGCTGCACGCTTCGAACACGGCAGGCATCGCCCACACGGCGGCTCGTCACGACTACGTGAGGGCCGGCATGGGCTTGTACGGTTTCGCTCCCCCGGCTCTGGCCCGGGGAGCCCTTGTCGGTCTCGAGCCGGCGTTGCGGCTCAGCGCCAAGGTGACCATGGTGAAGACGCTGGACCGGGGCGAGCGTCCCAGCTACGGGCGCCGGAGGCCCCTCCCGGAGCGCTCCCAGGTGGCGGTGCTTCCGCTCGGCTACGCAGACGGCGTACCTTGGCGGCTGTTCGAGTGCGGAGGGGAAGTCCTGTTGGGAGGGCTCAGGAGGCCGCTGGCCGGATCCGTCACGATGGACCAGGTCATCGTCGACTGCGGACCGGAGGGGGGGGTCGAGGTGGGGGACGAGGCTGTCCTGCTCGGCGAGCAGGGACAGGAGCGCATAACGGCGTCGGAGTGGGCGGCCCGCCTCGGCACCATCGTCTACGAGGTGGTGACCCGCATAGGTCCGAGAGTGCCACGGGTCTACCATTGACTCCGGCATCGCACCGGGCGTCTCTCACGGCCCTCCCTCGCCCGCGTCCAGCCACTCTGACCCGAACCTGGGCTCCGGTACCGGCACTGGCCGGAGGCTGATGCCCGAACTCTGGCCGCCTTGGTCCGCACCGAAGTGGATCGTCGCCGGAGCGGTAGGCGCCGGAGGCGCCGGGATCGGGCTGGCCCTCGAAGCTGCGGCGGCACTTCGCCGCCGCTCGGCGCCGGCCGGCGACGCCCCTGTGCTGCCGTCCACGGTGGGTCACCGTCTGCTGCCCATGGACGACGGTGGGGTGCTGCACCTGCTGGAACAGGGATCTGGTCCAGCGTTGGTGCTTCTGCACGGGTTCACCTTGACCTCGCGGGTGTGGGCGATCCAGTTCTCCCAGCTGAGTGGGACACATCGGGTGGTTGCCCCGGACCTGAGAGGGCACGGCAGATCCAGGGCCGGCAGCGGGGGAATCGGGTTGGACCGCATGGCCGACGACGTGTCAGTCCTGCTCGAAGCGTTGGACCTGCGCGACGCGGTGCTGGTGGGCCACTCGATGGGCGGCATGGTGGCGCTCTCGGTGGCCGGCAAGGATGTCGAGCAGCGACGCGGGCGAGTCGGCTCACTCCTGCTGTTGGGAACGTCCGCAGGTCCGCTGGTGAAGCGGATGGGCTGGGCGCTCCCCGTCCTGCGGGCGCTGCGGGGAGCTCATGCCCCTGTCGGCGCTGCCGAAGTCGGTGGTCGTCCGGGGGGTGTGGCCGGTCGCTCGGGCTCGCGTCGGCGGGACGATCGCCGGTTCCCCTTGTCGGTTCCCTTCACGGACGCCGCCTGGGCCGTGGCCCGGATCGGATTCGGACGCGATCCGGCGCCGGAACTGGTCAGGATGACGTGGTCCATGACGGCCGCCACGTCACCGCGAACCGTGGTGGACCAGATGGCCGACCTGGTCGCGTTCGACCGAGCGAGGGTCGTCCAGTCGATCTCGCTCCCGACCACCGTGCTGGTCGGTTCCCACGACCGTGTGCTGCCCCCCTGGCACTCCGAGAAGCTTGCCCGGCTGATGCCCGCAGCGGAGCTGGTCACGGTTCCGGGGAGGGGCCACATGCTCATGCTCGAAGACCCGGCCTCGATCTCCTCTGCGCTGGAAGCACTCGCGGCCAGGGCTCACCGGCTCTCCGCTCCCACCGGGCCGGAACCTTCCGGCGGTTAGCTGACTCGTTCGACTGCGGCTCACCGGAACGGGGTGTGGCTCAACTGAAAGGGCAGCCTGACCACGCAGTGGATAGCATCTTCGGGCGTGGTGTCCCTGGGTGCGCTCCGTGAAGAGGCGCTCGGCTGTGTCGCCTGCCCGCTCGCCGGGTCCCGTACTCGAGTGGTGTTCGGGAGTGGTGACCCGAGGGCCCGTCTGATGTTCGTGGGAGAGGCGCCGGGGCGGGACGAAGACCTGGTGGGGGAGCCCTTCGTCGGACGCTCGGGCGCTCTGCTGGACCGTCTGATGGCGGAGGAGCTGGGTGTCGACAGAGCGTCCGTCTACATAGCGAACGTGGTCAAGTGCCGGCCACCGGGCAACAGGGATCCCCGACCGGGGGAGGTGGCGTCCTGCAGCCATTTTCTCCAGGGCCAGGTCGAAGCAGTTTCGCCCGAAGTAGTGGTGACCCTGGGCAACTTCGCCACCCGGTCGCTGCTGAGCCGTGACGAGGGGATTACGCGCCTGCGTGGGACCTCGTACCGGTTCGCGCAGGGCTGGCTGGTCCCGACGTTCCATCCGGCCGCCGCGTTGCGAGGCGGCGGCGACACCGTAGCGAAGATGCGAGCGGACCTGGTACGAGCAGGACAGCTGCTCGGAGGTGCAGGGGGCCCGACGAACGAAGCCGCGCTCCCGGTCGCTCGGCCGTGACGCTCGCCGGTGAGGTGATCGTCCGTTCCACTTCCGACACCCGGTCGTTCGGCGCCGGACTGGGGTCACTGTTGCGCTCCGGAGACATCGTGGTCCTCTCGGGTGATCTCGGCGCGGGGAAGACGGTGCTGGCTCAGGGGATCGGGACCGCACTTGGAGTGGAGGATGCCGTCACCAGTCCGACTTTCGTCCTGATCCGCTCCCACAAGGGACGTGTTGCCCTCCATCATGCTGACATGTGGCGCCTGGGCACGCTCGACGAGATGGGTGACCTCGGCATCGCGCAGATGGTGGAAGATGGAGGAGTGGCCGTCGTGGAGTGGGGGGAGCGGGCGATCCCGGTGCTCGGGAGCGACTACCTCCTGGTGGAGATCGACATGCCCTGTCCGGACGAGGCCCACCAGCACCCCCGAGACCAGCACCCCCGGGACCAGCACCCCTGGGACGACCAAGGCCGAGGCGAGCCGGGTGGCGAGGAGTGCCGGAGGATCAGGATGATCGCCGTGGGCGAGTGCTGGACCACCAGGGCGCTCGACCTGGCAGCGCTGGCCACTCGGTGGACGGGAGGAGCAGCGCTCCAGTGATGCTGCTCGCGATCGAGACGTCCACCAAGGCCGTCGGCGTGGCGGTAGGAGGCCCCGCCGGTATGACGGCGACGATAAGGATGGACGGCCCTCCCCGGCACGCCGAGCAGTTGATGCCGCTGGTGTCCGCCTGCTGCAGCTATGCAGGGGTGACCCTGGCCGCCCTGGACGTCATCGCGGTCGATACCGGACCGGGACTCTTCACCGGGCTCAGAGTGGGTGTCGCGACGGCAAAGGCGCTTGCGTTCGCTCTCGCGAAGGATCTTGTTGCGGTGTCGAGCCTCGACGCTCTGGCGTGGTCGATGAGGTTCACGGAGGCAACCGTGGCGGCCGTGCTCGACGCGCGGAGAGGGCAGTGCTTCTGGGCGGTCTACAGATGCGGCGGGGGGGCGGTGCAGCAGGTGACCGGTCCTGCGGTGGGGGCACCGGAAAAGGTCCGGGACGCCCTGGCGGAGTACGGCTGTGCCCGGCTCGGAAAGCGGGGCGTCACGGCCGTGGGTGACGGAGCGCTGCGGTACGCGTCGGTGCTGTCCGAAGCTGACGGGCTCACGCTGGGCGACGCTTCGCTCGCGTACCCGCCGCCCGAAGGCGTGCTCGCCCTGGGAGCCTCCGGAGCATCCTCTGCGCAGCTGGTGCGGCCCGCGGACCTTCGCGCCATGTACCTGACCGATCCCGACGCCGATGCGAGCACTGCCTCCGCCGCTGTTGCCTCCGCCGCTCATGCCTCCGCCGAATCCGTTGCCTCCCCCGGCGGAGCGTCCGAGGGGACCGCGCCGTGGTGAGGTCGAGCCCCGCCGCCGGGCATGGAGACGTCCGGGACGGGCTGGCGGTCAACTTGGAGCCGATGCGGAGGCGTCATCTCCGTTCGGTGCTTCGGATCGAGTCCGGGGTGTATGCCGCGCCGTGGTCCCTGTCGCTGTTCATCAGCGAGCTGTCCCTGCGTGCCAGCAGGTCCTACACGGTGGCGAAGGTGGACGGGGCGGTGGTCGGTTACTCCGGCTTGATGCTCTCCATGGACGAGGGCCATGTGACCACCGTGGCCGTGGACCCGTCGTGGCACCGCAATCAGATAGGGACCCGCCTGATGCTGGACATGGTCCATGTGGCCATCAAGAGGGGGGTGAGGCACATGACTCTCGAGGTTCGCGTGGCCAATTCCGGAGCACAGCGTATGTACAGCCGGTTCGGCTTTGCTCCCGAGGGGATCCGGAGGAACTACTACGCCGAGACGGGCGAAGATGCGATGGTTATGTGGGCGAGGGACGTCGATTCGCAGGAGTACGCGGAGCGTCTCCGCCTGCTGGAGGAGGGCGTCAGGGGGCCGACCCTGGTGCCCGAAGGACGATGGTGAGAGGGACGACGAGGCCAATGGTGAGAGGGACGACGGGGACAATGGTGAGACCAACGAAGCCGGACGCCCGAGCAACGGGCTCAGTACGTCGAACCGGTCGTCCCTCGCTCGAGGCCGCAGGGGGAGCAGTTCTCGGCATAGAGACGTCCTGCGACGAGACCGCGGCGGCCGTGGTGGTCGACGGGGTGGACATTGCCTCGTCGGTCGTGTCCAGCCAGGTGGACCTGCATACCCTTTACGGCGGAGTCGTCCCCGAAGTGGCCAGCAGGGCTCACCTCGACCTGCTGGTCCCCCTGGTGACCACGGCACTGTCCGAGGCCGAAGTGGAGGGCCGGGGATTGTCCGGTGTCGCAGTGACCAGTGGCCCGGGCCTCGCCGGCGCACTGATGGTGGGCGTGGCCACGGCGAAGGCTCTGGCGGTCGCCTGGGACGTGCCTTTCGTGGCTGTCAACCACTTGGAAGCTCATCTTTTTGCAGCCGGTCTCGACGGAGCGGACGTCCCACTGCCGGTGGTCACCGTGCTGGCTTCGGGAGGCCACACCATGCTGGTGGTCATCGAGGCGCCAGGCCGCTATCGACTGCTCGGCCAGACTCTGGACGACGCTGCGGGAGAGGCGTTCGACAAGGTCGCGCGCTTCCTGGGTCTCGGCTATCCGGGGGGACCCGTCGTGGACCGCATGGCGCAAGAGGGCGATCCCCGCTCGGTGGACTTCCCGCGCCCCCTGCTCCATCAGGGATGGGACTTCTCCTTCTCGGGGCTCAAGTCGGCCGTGCTGCGCTACACCCGGCTGCATCCCGACGCGCCGACAGCGGATGTCGCCGCGTCGTTCCAGGCTGCCGTAGTGGACGTGCTGGTCTCGAAAGCGGTCAGGGCGGTGCGGGAGACAGGGGCGGCCGGCATATGCCTTGCCGGAGGCGTCGCGGCGAACTCCGAGCTGCGCCGCCGGACGACGGAGGCGTGCGAGTCGATGGGGGTGCGCGCTCTCCTGCCGGAGCGGGCGATGTGCACCGACAACGCGGCGATGGTGGCGGCGGCTGGATGGTGGAGGCTCGCATGGGACGGTCCCAGCTCTCTGGAGACCGGTGCCGAACCGGACCTCCCGCTTCTGACCGCTTGAGGAACCCTGGCGTCACCGGCGCAGCCGCCGGTTTGCTCGACCGCCACGCCGACGAGGGGTGGCGGGGAGAAGGCGAGCGCCGTGCGAAACCGGACCGACGCGGTTGCCCTCTCCCCGCGCGCTGACTATCGTTAGCACTCGACAGTTGTGAGTGCTAACGCGGCCTGGACAGGCCGCTGGCGGACAAGACGGAGGGAACCTATGAACCTCGAGCCTCTTGACGACCGGATCGTGGTGCGGCCGAACCAATCGGACGAGACCACTGCCTCCGGTCTCGTGATCCCCGACACGGCGAAGGAGAAGCCGCAGCAGGGAGAGGTGCTGGCCGTGGGCCCCGGACGCCGGGCGGACAACACCGGCGACATCATCCCCCTCGGAGTGTCGGTGGGTGACACCGTGGTGTACTCCAAGTACGGGGGAACCGAGATCACGGTCGGCAGCGAGGACCTGTTGATCCTCACCAGCCGCGACGTGCTGGCGAAGGTGAAGAAGTAATGGCGAAGATCCTGAAGTTCGACGAAGCCGCACGTCGCAGCCTGGAAGTGGGCGTGAACCGGCTGGCGGACGCCGTCAAGGTGACGATCGGGCCGAAGGGCCGCAACGTGGTGCTCGGCAAGAAGTTCGGTGCTCCGACCATCACCAACGACGGTGTGTCGATCGCCCGTGAGGTGGAGCTGGAGGACGCTTTCGAGAACATGGGCGCCCAGCTGGTCAAGGAAGTGGCGACGAAGACCAACGACGTGGCAGGCGACGGCACCACCACGGCGACGGTCCTGGCCCAGGCGATGGTTCGTGAGGGACTGCGGAACGTGGCTGCGGGTGCCAACCCGATGGCCCTGAAGCGAGGTATCGAGAAGGCCGTTGCCGCGGCGGTCGAGAACATCCACTCCCAAGCCAAGGAGATCGACGACCGCAGCGAGATCGCCCAGGTGGCGGCCATCTCGGCCGCCGATGCCTCGGTGGGCGAAGTGCTTGCGGACGCGATCGATCGTGTCGGCAAGGACGGCACGGTGACGGTCGAGGAGTCCAACACCTTCGGCCTGGAGCTCGAGTTCACCGAGGGGATGCAGTTCGACAAGGGCTTCCTTTCGCCCTACTTCGTGAGCGATCCCGAGCGGCAGGAAGCCGTGCTGGACGACCCGTACATCCTCTTCACGTCCGGCAAGATCAGCGCGGTCCACGACGTGCTGCCGCTGCTGGAGAAGGTCATGCAGTCGGGGCGCCCGCTGTTGATCGTGGCCGAGGACGTAGAGGGCGAAGCGCTTGCAGTGCTGGTGGTTAACAAGATCAGAGGCACGTTCTCCTCTGTGGCGGTGAAGGCGCCGGGCTTCGGCGAACGGCGCAAGGCGATGCTGCAGGACATGGCGGTGCTGACCGGAGCCCAGGTCATCTCCGAGGAGGTGGGGCTGAAGCTGGAGCACGCGACGCTGGACCTGCTGGGTCGGGCCCGGAAGGTGGTAGTCACCAAGGACACCACCACGATCGTCGACGGGGCCGGCTCGGCGGAGGACGTGAAGGGCCGCATCAACCAGATCAAGGCCGAGATCGAAGCGTCGGATTCCGACTGGGACCGCGAGAAGCTGCAGGAGCGGTTGGCCAAGCTGGCTGGCGGCGTCGCGGTGGTCAAGGTAGGAGCAGCGACGGAGGTCGAGCTCAAAGAGAAGAAGCACCGGATCGAGGACGCGCTGTCGGCTACTCGTGCGGCAGTCGAGGAGGGGATCGTGGCAGGCGGTGGGACTGCACTGCTGCGGGCCCGGTCGGCCGTCGACAAGGTGGTGACCGAGTTGAACGGCGACGAGGCGACCGGTGCGACCATCGTTGCTCGTGCACTCGAGGAGCCGCTGCGCTGGATAGCGATCAACGCGGGCCTCGAAGGCTCGGTCATGGTCCGCCGGGTGGAGGCCGAGGAGGGTCCCGTAGGTCTGAACGCCGCTACGGGCGTCTTCGAGGACCTGATGAAGTCGGGAGTGATCGACCCTGCCAAGGTGACGCGGTCGGCTCTGCAGAACGCAGCGTCCATCGCGGCCCTGCTACTGACCACCGAAGCGGTCGTGGCGGACAAGCCGGAACCTCCTGCGCCGGCTGCTGCGGCACCCCCCGGTGGCGGCATGGGCATGATGTAGGTGACGGGCGACCTTCGCCGTCGCCGGGTTGGAGAGCCCTTCGGGCTCGCAGATCGGAGGAGGGCCGGCCTTTTGGCCGGCCCTCCTTTGGTGCCGGTCGGCTAGCCTCGGCGGAGGGCGAGACGGTGTCGGGGCCCCGAAGCGGGTTCGGTGTCCAGCCGAGTACGGGCCGAGTATGGGCACACCGTTACGGCGGATCGCCACAGGACCGATCGCAGGGCGGATGGACGGGAGACCGAGCGGGCGTATGGCTGAG
>JAJYPS010000049.1 GCA_021795215.1 Actinomycetes bacterium | reverse complement strand
GGGACTGAACCCACCGATGCTGTAATCCCTGTGGGCAGTGATGGCAATAAGACCAAGGTGCCTGCGGGCTCCTTGGCAGCCTGAGCCCTAGAATCCCACGGCTTCAGCCGTGGGAGCAGTCAAGATCGTCTGCGCTTTCCTGATGCCATCGTCCTCGCTACAGCTCGCGAGCTTGGTGGCCAACTGCTGAGTTACGACTGCTTCCGGCGCTGCTGGGCGGGGAAGCCGAGCTCGCACGACCGCCCGCTAAACGTTGCTCCGGTTCAAACGGTCCACGCAAAGCGCCCTATCATGGAAGGCTCGCTGGATGCTAGCAAAATGACCGAGCCGCTCGTGACTCTTAAGTCCTCGATTCCGATGCGGTCGTAGGCCACGATCAGCCTGCGGGCCTGCTTGTGATGGAAATCCGCTCTTTGGTCGGAGACCTTGGCATGCGCCCGAGCGACCCGCTCCTTCGCCTTGGACCGGTTCTTGGACCCCTTGGTCTTTCTTGCCATGCGCTGGCTTCGGGCAAGGGCTTTGGCGGCTGCCCTGGCATGGCGGGGGTTTGGGATGTCATTTCCCTCGTCTTCGGCGGTGGCGAAGGTAGTCAAGCCAACATCCAATCCGCTCGATCGCCCAGTGGGATTGACTGCGACGTCTGCAACTGCGACCTGACCACGAAGCTGGCCCAGTACCGGCCTGCTCTATCCCGGCCGAGCGTCACCGACATTGCCTCGGTGGGCAGTGGTCGGGACCATACAACAACAAGTTGTATCCGTTCTCCGCCAACGGCGATAGCCAGCCTGTCGCTTCCAACACCGAGTCCTGAGCTGGAGACAGCAAAACCTCTCTTGGTCCACCGTGCAGTCGCATATCCATCCCGGCGGCGCTTGAACCGTGGACGGCCCGCCGGATTGGACCTGTCAAAGAACGCACCTATCGACTTGTAGAGATCCCGCAAGACCTGTTGTTGGGGGACCGAAGGCTGGGCACCTAACCACTCAAGTCGGCTGCGCCAATCAACCAGCTCCTTGTCTGCCAGCGCGTAGGAAAACGGGAGTTGCTCATGTCTCCACAGGTCGCCCCAACGACCAAGTGCCTGGTTCCACACGAAGCGGTTGGTGTCGAAGACCGCCCGGAGCTTGGCTGCCTGGGCCGGGTTCACCCGAAGCCGATAGCGGTAACGGGCTTGGACAGAGGGCACCATCGCAGCATCCCAGATGGCTGCGACAACCTCGGGCCTGCGGCCCGAGCGGGGCTCTACCTCCCACGGCTAAAGCCGTGGGCTTCCCGCCCCGCACCCCGTTTTGGTGATGGGCGCGGAGTTCCGCGGCAGGTTCGGCCGTACTGGTGTCACCGGTGGCTACCTGGGCTGGAATGGGATTCGCCGGCAGCGCTTTTGCCAGCTGGAGGGCTGGATTCTCTGGACCCCCCACAAGGTCGGGAACTCCTCCAAGGGACGGGACCCACAGGCGTCGTACCAGCTTTGCAGTTGCAACCGCAAGGGACCCGAAAAGGAAAACGCTCTCCTCGGCAGGAAGCAGGTGGCTCGTCCAATTGTAGACCGGCCACCGAAGATCGTCTGACTATGGTCAGGTACATGATAGACGTGGACCCCATGGCCACCGTGCGGCGCTTCAACCGGTCCTACACCCAGCGGATCGGCGCGCTGGAAGACTCCTTCCTCGGTCTGGGACTACCACTCGGTGCCACCCGGTTGCTGTTCGAGGTAGGTGTTCAACCCGCCACCGTGCAGGCCCTGCGGGGGCGGCTGGGTCTCGACTCCGGCTACGTCAGCCGGCTCCTGCGTCGCTTGGAAGCAGACGGCCTAGTAGAAGTGGCCGCCGACCCGGCCGATCGGCGGCGCCGGGTGGTGTCGCTCACCCCCATCGGTGAAAAGCGCTGGAGTGAGCTGGAGGCTCGCTCCGACGATAAGGCAAAGACCTTGCTCGAGCCGTTGAGCGAGCGCCAGCAGCGGCGCCTGGCGGCGTGCCTGTCTGAGGCGGACCTGCTGGTGCGGGCGGCCACCGTCACCTTCGAAGAGGTGGACCCGGCCTCACCGGCGGCGCGCGAAGCGACCGGCATGTACTTCACCGAGCTGCGCCGCCGCTTCGACTTCGACGACGCAGGGCTCGACCGCCGAGACGCGGAGGCGCTGCGGCCACCGGGTGGCGTGTTCGTCCTTGCGGTCAGCGACGGGGAGGCGGTTGCCTGCGGGGGAGTCCAGACCATTGGAGCTGGCGTGGGCGAGATCAAGCGGATGTGGGTGCGGGACACCTGGCGGGGTGCCGGCCTCGGCGGCCGGCTGCTGCATCACCTGGAAGAACGCGCCCGCAATTTCCGACACGCCCTCGTGCGTCTCGACACCAACGAAACCCTGACCGAGGCGATCGGCCTGTACGAGCGGAGCGGATACCGCCCGATCGACCGGTACAACGACAACCCCCACGCCACTCACTTCTTCGAGAAGCCGCTGGAGTGAGAGATTCGCGCGTAGGCCGCACTGCGTCCGTGCAGCGGGTGCCCGGTAACCGACGGGCAACCGAGATCGCGCACGTGATGGCAGACTGCTAGCATGTTGCAACATGAGGACTCTGTACTTGCGTAACGTCCCTGACGAGGTGGTGGAGCGGCTGGAACGGCTGGCCGCCCTGGATGCAACCTCCGTGAACGCCGTGGCGGTGCGCGAGCTCGCTCAAGTATCCCGCCGTGCTGACAACCCTGCGCTGCTGGGTCTGCTCCCGGACCTTGCAGTCGAAACGACCACAATCGTCGCGGACCTCGATGCCGAGCGCTCTGGCCGATGATCGTCGTTGACGCCTCGGCGGTGGTACCTGCTTCGGCCACACCCGCAAGCAGTTAGCGCTCTGGCCGATGATCGTCGTTGACGCCTCGGCGGTGGTTACCGGGCTGCTGAACGACGGACCATCACGGCGTTGGCTTGGTGCCGACCAACTACACGTGCCGCACCTGATCGACTCCGAAGTCGCCAGCGGACTACGGCGCCGCGTCCTGGCCCGGGAGATCGGGGACCATGACGGCTGGGCTGCTCTCGACACCTGGCGACACTTGGCCGCCACGCGCTACGCCGTCCATACACTGCTCGAACGGGTGTGGCAGCTCCGCTCCAATCTGTCCGCCTACGACGCTGGCTACGTTGCGCTCGCGGAGCAGCTTGATTGCTCCCTCGTCACTGCGGACGCCCGCCTCAGCCTCGCCCCAGGCACGCGGTGTCCGATCACGGTGGTGCCCCGGTAGCCGGGTGGTGCCCCGGTAGCCGATCGGTGATCGAACGTCAGCGGAAGACCTGAGGAGCGGTTGGACAAGATCATCCCTGACGGTTCGGCCAAGCCGGAAGCGCACGACCGTTGGAACGAGCTGATCTGGCCGGCGGAGTACCCGTTGTCGACCAACGGAGATGTCCCTCCTGCCTGCCGCACTTCCTCGAAGAGAGACGCGGGCGCCTGGAGGTGTACTTCTCGCGGGTGTGGAACCCGGTGTGGACGGCGCTTGGCGGGTTCAGCTGGATGTCGGCGCTCTCGGACCTCGACCGGGGTGGGGCTTCACCGGGCTCCGACGCCTACGTAGTCGGAGACGACTGCGTTCGGCGATTACGTCTGCCGGTGGGACACGCCGCCGAGCGGCACGACACCCTCTCCTACGAGACGCACTCCGGCAAGTGGCTCGAATTTCACCAGCCAGTGCGCTGGGTAGCGATGGAAAAGACGGGCATGGCGGTGTCCGACACGCGAAGCGCCATTCCGGTTGACGTATGGGGGGGACCGAGCTGTTCTTCGAGCTGTCCTGGACGATCGACCCCGACGGGTCGCTCGGGATCCAAGCCGCTCGACGAATCGGATCGTGGGGGCGCCTTAGCCGTCAACGGCCACCCGGTCGGACGGCCACCGCCGAGAGCGCACAGGGGCAGGTCGTGCGGGTCCGCATGCCGGGACCTCCGGGAACGCTGCGCACAGCCCGAACGGCGACCGACACATGGGCCCGCGGCGGCGAGGGGAGCACGAAGGATCCCGAACAGTACTCCCGCGGTGGGCAGGACCGGCGGGGAAGAGGACCGAGGCGGTGGCGGTTCGTCCGGATGAGGTGCTCGCATAGGGTCGCTGTCGATGGGCGGCCCTGACGATCGGTACGGAGGGACGGCCAGCAGAACGGACTCGGATCCGCGGGCGACGAAGCAGGCGAACGTGACTCCCCGGATGGCCGACTTCCCGCCGCTGTTCTGGGCGCTGGTGCTGCTGACCGGGGTGGGGGCGGGGCTGGGAGCGATGGCGTTCATGGCTCTGCTGCACGAGGTGCAGCACCTGGCTTTCGGGTACCACACCGGGGAGTACTCGGTGGCCGCCAGCAAGCACAGCGACCTGCGGAGGGTGTTGGTCCTGGCGGTCGGGGGCCTGGTGACGGGCGTGCTGCTCTACTCGCTGCGCAAGGTGGCCGGCGGGACCGGCGGCGAGCCGACCCGGGCGGTGTGGAGCGGCTCGGGTGACATCGCTCCCCTTCCCACCTTCGCCAGTGGAGCCATCTCGGAGATCTCTGTGGGCATGGGCGCGTCGATCGGACGGGAGGCCGCCCCCCAGCACGCCGGGGCGGCCGTCGGGGGCTGGCTGGCCAAGCGGGCCCGGCTGACCGCCGAGCAGCGAAGGGTTCTGATCGCCTGTGGCGCCGGAGCCGGCGTGGGCGCGGTGTACAACGTCCCCTTCGCCGGTGCGCTGTTCGCGGCGGAGATCTACCTCGGTACGATCTGCCTGGCGACGATCGTCCCGGCACTGGTGACGTCGCTGGTAGCCACCGCCGTGTCGTGGCTGTCGCTGCCTGCCGAGCCGCTGTACAAGATCCCGGTCCTGCCGAGCCCGCCTCCGTCGCTGCTGTTGTGGGCGCTGCTGGCCGGGCCGGTCATCGGCGTGGCGGCAGGGGTGTACATACGCACCATCGGGTTCTCGTCGGACCATCGGCCGAAGGGCCGACTTCTGCTGGTGCTGCCGATGCTGGGAACCGGAGTGGTCGGGTTGATCGCCATCGGCTACCCGTTCGTGCTGGGGAACGGCAGGGACCTGGCTCAGCTGGCGATGACGGGAAGCACGGGGCTGGTCGGCTTGGCTGCGCTCAGCCTTCTGAAGCCTGTGTCTACCAACCTGACACTGGGAAGCGGCGTCGGCGGCGGCCTGTTCACTCCGACCTTCAGCTTCGGGGCGGTCCTGGGGGCATTCCTGGGGCGGTGCTGGATGTACATCTGGCCCGGCCCGGACCCGGTCAGCTACGCAGTGGTCGGTGGTGCGGCGATGTTGTCCGCTGGAATGCAGGCACCTCTGGCGGGTATCGCTTTCACCATCGAGCTGACGGGCAACTCGGCCAAGGTGATGGTGGCGATGCTGCTGGCGACGGCTGGTGCGGTCCTCACCTGCCGGCTGTTCGAGCAGCGCTCGGTGTACTCGGCCAGGCTGCCGAAGGACTGATCGAGGACCCGGGAGGGCCGGTTTCCGCCTGCCCGTCCGCTCCTCGACGAGCCGGCCTTCGGGGAGGCGGGCGGCGTGGGAAACGGTCGACCAGTTGAGCCGTTCCCGGCACCCCACCCGGCGGCCTTGCCCCCGGCGGCCTTCGTCAGCCGGCGGCCTTCTCCCCCGGCACCCCACCCGGCGGCCTTGCCCCCGGCGGCCTTCTCCCCCGGTCGCCCCGAATACCCGGCGACCCTGACCGTTCCCGGCGCCCCCGATGCCCGGGAGCACCCGGCGGACCCGCGTGCCCGGGCGCCCCTGCAGAGCGCCGACCTTTTGGCGGTTGCGCCAAAAACCGCTTGACGCCTCGGGTCGACCGGTCTTATGGTAGTGCTTACATTTGAAAGCGCTTACAGCACCGCAGCAGTGGGCAGCTGGGGGGCGCACTCTTAGTTGCCGGGGGGGCGATGAGGGAACGGACTACGATCTACGGCGTCGCGGAGCTGGCGGGCGTGTCCGTAGCGACCGTGTCGAGGGTGGTCCGCGGCCTGCCGGGGGTGAGCGAGCGAACGGCGGCGGCTGTGCGGTCGGCCGTGGAGCAGCTGGGCTACGTACCGAGCGGTCCGGCCCAGGGCCTGGCGAACCGGCGGACCGGCGTGCTGGGGCTGATCTTCCCGGACCTGGACGACCCGACGACGGACGCCGGGCACGAGACGCTGCTGTACTGCGACGAAGTGATCCGCGGCGCCGAACGGGCGGCTCGGTCCAGCGGCAGAGCAATTCTGATAGCGGCCACGCACCGGTCGAGCGACCCAGGCCTCGTGACGTCGGTGGCGGCCAAGGTGGATGGTCTAGTGGTGCTGGCCCGCAGCGTCGGGCGGTCGGAGCTGAAGTCGCTGGCGGCACAGCTGCCGGTGGTGCTCCTGGCCGGGCGGCGCAGCGTGGCGAACGCCGACTTGGTGATGGCGGATAACGAGGGTGGATGCCATGCGCTGACGACACACCTGATCGACCACCACCGCTGCCGCAACGTGGTGTTCCTGGGCGGACCGTCTGATTCTCCGGACGGCGCCGCTCGCCTGGCCGGGTTCAAGCGGGCGATGGCTGAGGCGGGACGTGAAGTGACCCGGACCAGCGTGTGGCGGGGCGACTTCACCGAGGCGGCAGGTCGGCGGGCGGCGTTGCAGTTGTTCGGGGGCGACGACCGCGGGACCGACCAGGTTGGCACCGACGAGGGTGGCACCGACGAGGGTGGCACCGACGAGGGTGGCACCGACGGGGATATCCCGGCCGGCAGCGGAGGTGGCAGGGCCGGCATCCCCCTCGGCGGGTGGCGGGCGGATCGCCAGGCCGCCGCCGGGGCGTCGGCTGGCGGTGTTCAGCGAAGGTCCGCCAGCGGACTGCACCGACACCCGTCGGTGGGCAGGGGTCGCCCCGCAGCGCCCCAGATCTCAGCGCCCCGGCCGGACTGGGTGGACGGGATAGTAGCCGGGAACGACCAGATGGCGATTGGTGCCATCTCGGCGCTGACCGACATGGGCGTGTCGGTGCCGGGCGACGTGGCGGTGGGCGGGTTCGACGACATCCAACTGTCTCGGCTGATGAGCCCGGCTCTGACCACCGTCCGCCAGCCGATGCGGGACCTGGGCCGCCAGTCGGTCGAGCTGCTGGTGGAGCGGCTGGCCGACCCCGGCGGCCGCCGCCGTTCGGTGACGCTTCCGACACAGCTGCTGGTGCGGGCGAGCTGCGGCTGCGCCGCCCCTTGGGCTTACTCGCAAACCACTTCTCCCCATGTGCCGCCGGGCACCGGCGAGATCTCCGGCGCTTTCACGCTCCTTACCAACTGAGGAAGGAGGCGGCACTTGACCGCCCGAACCCCGAACCAGACATCGCCCAGCGACTCCCGCACCGCCGACCGGCCGGACCGGACCGCCGGCCGAGCCGACCGACAGGACGACACCGGGACAGCGGCCGACGATGGGGCGGCTGGCAGCGCCGATGCAGCCACCAATCCCGAGACGGTGGACAATCCCGGGGCCGCCGGCAACCCCGAGACGGTGGACAACGCCGACGGATCGCCGGACCGGGACCGGAGCTCGACCCACCGGAGCGCCCAGGTGCAGGACGGGAGCCCGCAGGCGGGAGCGGATGACCGTGCCGCCGCCCGCCGTGACTGGGAGAACAGGATCGGCCGCCGCAGCGCCGCCGCCGGTGCGGGAGTGGACCACGACCGGCAGGAGCCGGACGGCCGCACTCCGGGCGGAACGTCCGTGCAACCGGCGGGAGCGGTACCCGGTCCCCTACTGGAGGCACCTACCGGCCTGACCGCCGTGACCGGAGCGGGCCACGTGACACTGTCGTGGGAGCCGGTCGTCGGCGCTGGCGGCTACCTGATCCGCCGCTCCGGTCCGCACGACCGCCCCGCCCCCGGTGGACGCTCCGACCCCCGCAGTCGCCTCCGACTTGACTGGTCCGACCACCCCCAGCCGACCGACCACCAGCACCCGGAGGCGGCCGACCACCCCGAGCCGGCCGACCAGCAATCGGGCCAGGAACCTGTCGGTTCGGGATGGCTGGACCACGGCGGGAGCGACGTCGCCGTGGTGCCTTCCACCTGCTACGCCGACACGCTGGTCGAGCCGTCCAGCACCTACACCTACCAGGTGGCGTCGACGACGGCACCCGACGCTCCACCGAGCCCTGCGTCAGACCCGGTGCAGGTGACCACCTGGGCATCCGGTTGGCACGCTCCGGTGGCTGGACCCCGGCCGCCGGTGGTGGAAGTGAAGGTGGACACCGCCACGGTCGTGTCCCAGTTGGACCGGATCTGGCGGATGGTCGGCTCGGAACGGCTGGCGCAGTTCCGCCACGGCGACAACGGGCACGGGAACGTGATCGGCGACGAGTTCGCCGCGGCGCTGAGCCAAGCCCGCAGGGAGCTGCGGGTGTCGTTCGTCCGCTCGCACGGCATCTTCCACGACGAGCTGGGCACCTACCGGAGAGGCCCCGGAGGCGAGGCGGTGTACGACTTCGACGGGGTCGACTCGGTGCTGGACACGCTCCTTTCGACCGGAGTGCGTCCGGTGGTGGAGCTGTCGTTCATGCCGGCCGCCCTGGCCCGCGACCCCCATGCCACGGTGTTCGAGTGGAAGGGCATCGTGTCGCCACCGACGGACTGGGGCCACTGGGCGGAGCTGAATCGCCGGCTGGTGGCGCATCTGGTCGACCGCTACGGCCTGGAGACGGTTCGCACCTGGGCGTTCGAAGTATGGAACGAGCCGAACCTGGAGGTGTTCTGGACCGGCACACAGGAGGAGTACTTCCGGCTGTACGCCGAGGCGGCAACCGCCGTGAAGAGCGTCGACCCGAAGCTGCGGGTGGGAGGGCCGGCCACTGCCGCTTCGGAGTGGCTGGAGCCTTTCGTCGCCTTCGTCGTGCGAAACGACCTGCCACTTGACTTCCTGTCGACTCACACCTACGGCAACCTGCCGATGCACGTCCGGCCGATCCTGGAACGCCACGGCCTGGGGCGGCTTCCCATCTGGTGGACCGAGTGGGGCGTCGGTTCGACGCACTTCGGCCCGATCCACGACTCGGCGTTCGGGGCGGCGTTCGTGATGCGAGGGCTGAAGGCGGCCCAGGGCCATCTGGCCGCGCTCGCCTACTGGGTGGTCAGCGACCACTTCGAGGAGCTGGGACGCCCCCCCAGGCTGTTCCACAACGGGTTCGGTCTGCTGACCGTGGGCAACCTGCGGAAGCCCCGCTACTGGGCGGTACAGCTGGCGGAAGGGCTCTCCGACGACGTGCTGTCTTGCCGGGTGGAAGGCGACGGCGCCTCCAGCCTGGTCGACGCCTGGGCTACACGGTCGACGCTGGGTCGCATCGACGTGGTCGTGTGGAACGCCACGCCGAACGGTTCGCAGTTCCGGGGCGTGCGGCAGCTGGCACGCAAGGTCAGGCTGGCGGTGTCACCCCTCACCGCCAGCCGCTACTCCGTCTTCCTTGCACGGATCGACAACGTCCACTCCAACATCTGCCGCCACCTGCCCGAGCAGGTGGACTGGCCGACGGCGGAGCAGTGGGAGCAGCTGCGGGCGGCCGACGCTCTGCACGAGGAGCGATTGGAGGACCTGGTTGCTACGCCGCAGGGAACCGCCACGCTCGCCACTGAGGGGGACCAGCCGGGGAACGGCACCCTTGCGGCCAGCGGTGGCGGACCGACCGGCGGCACCCTTGCGGCGGCCGGCACCACGGCGGGTGGCGACGTGGCTTGGCTGGAGGCGGACCTCCCCATGCCCGGGATCTTGAGATGGCGGCTGGTGCCCCGATGAACGGCCACGCCGACGTTCGCCTGCTCACCCCGCCGTGGGCGGACGTGCATCCCCCTGTATCCGGTCCTGCGTCACAGCAACCCGCTCCGAACGGGTCGGCAGGCGAGAGCGTCGAGAGAGTCAAGAGACAGGAGAGCAAAGCATGACAGACACTGCAGCGGCCGTTACCGAGACGGGTCGCTACCGGGGAGCGGCCCCTTCGGAGCCGCCTTGCGCCGCTCGAGCGGGCCGAACAGGAACGGCCCGCTACAAGGCGGTTGCGGTGACGGCGTCGCTGTCGCTGCTGGCGGCGGCGTGCGGCTCGACGACCTCGGCCGCCCACGGATCGGGCCCCGGCTCGGGCGCCAAGGCGGCGAGCACGACGCTGGTGGTAGGGGCGGACAACGGGTCGCCGACGTTGGCCGACAACTTCAACCCGTTCTCGCCCAACGCCCGGATCGGCACGTCGTACATGTACGAGCCGCTGCAGTACGTGAACACGCTGAACGGGAGCTACTCGCCGATGCTGGCTACGTCGCACCGGTTCGTGAACCCGACCACTCTGCAGTTCACGATCCGAAGCGGGGCACGCTGGAGCGACGGCAAACCGATCACGCCATCCGACGTGCTGTTCACGTTCGACATGCTGAAGAAGTTCCCGGCATTGGACTCGGCCGGGATCTGGAAGCACGTGTCGTCGGTGACGGCGTCGGGGAACACGGTCACGTTCGTGTTCTCCGCCCCTGACGTGCCGTTCGCCCAGGTGATCGCCTCGACGGTGATCCTGCCGCAGCACGTCTGGTCGTCGGTATCGGACCCCGCCACGTTCACCAACACATCCCCGGTCGTGTCTGGCCCGTTCAAGCTGGGCACGTTCAACCCGAACCAGTACACGCTGGTGAAGAACCCCCAGTGCTGGCAGGCATCCAAGGTTGCGGTCACCAAGGTGGTGTTTCCTGCCCTGACCGGCAACCAGACGTCGCAGCTGGAGCTGGCGAGGGGCCAGTACTCCTGGGCGACGCTGTTCGTGCCGAACATCAACCAGGACTGGGTGTCGAAGGCACCGCAGTACAACCACTACTGGTTCCCGCCCGGCGGCACGATCTCGCTGTACATGAACCTGGCCAAGGCGCCGTTCGACAGTCTCGCGTTCCGCAAGGCGCTGTCCTACGGCCTGGACCGGTCTTCCATCGCCGCCAAGGCGGAGAACGGCTACGTGCACCAGGCCAGCCAGAGCGGCATCCTGCTGCCGAACCTGTCCCGCTGGCTGGACCCGTCGCTGCCCAACTCGGGCAAGGTGAGCTACGACCCGGCCAAGGCGAAGGCGATGCTGGCGTCGGCCGGCTACAAGCTGTCCGGCGGCAAGCTGCTATCCCCGTCCGGCCAGCCGGTCCGGTTCTCGATCCTGACTCCCAGCGGGTTCAGCGACTGGCTGCAGGCGGCGCAAGTGATCGAGCAGGAGCTGGCCAAGCTGGGGATCACGGTGACGGTGTCCACTCCGCAGTATGCGGGCTACAGCTCGGCGCTGCAGAACGGCCAGTTCGACACCGCCCTGGGAGGGTTCGGAGGTAGTGGCAGCCCTTACATCGACTTGCACGGCCTGCTGGCCAGCAGCTTGTCGGCACCCGTCGGCCAGTCCGCTCCGAGCAACTACGAGCGGTGGCAGTCCTCCTCCACTGACGCGCTGCTGCACACGGTGGCCACCACGACCGATCCGGCGGCGCAGAAGGCGGCGATCTACAAGCTGGAGGGCGTGATGTACCACCAGCTTCCGGTGCTGGCGCTGTTCTACGGAGCGACGTGGGGCGAGTACAGCACCAAGAACTTCGTCGGGTGGCCGACCGCCTCGAACCCCTACGCGCCGCCCGCCCCCTACGGCGAAGCGCCGCTGGCGATCATGACCCACCTACGGCCGGCTGGCTGACGGGCCGGCCGAAGGGACGGAGGCGATGAGGTACGCGCTGCGTCGGCTGCCCGTACTGGTGGTGACACTGTGGGCGGCAATAACGCTGAACTTCGTGCTGCCCCGGATGATGCCGGGCACGCCGGCGGACGCGGCGCTGGGCAAGATCGCCGGTCAGGGCCCGGTGACGGCCAGCCAGCGCAGGGCGATCGAGGTGATGCTGGGCGTCCCCCACGGCAGCCTTCTGTCGCAGTACTGGCAGTACCTGAAGGCGATCGCCGAGGGCAACTTCGGCATCTCCTACACCTACTTCCCCGAGCCGGTGTCGAAGGTGATCGGTGCTGCACTGCCGTGGACGCTGGCGCTGGTCGGGACGTCCACGGTGCTGGCGTTCACGACCGGCGCGCTGCTGGGCGTGCTGGCAGCGTGGCGCCGGGGCTCCAGGTTGGACTCGGTGGCGACGGTGGGCTGCACGTTCATGACGGCGTTCCCCTACTTCTGGACGGCGTTGCTGCTGCTGTACGCGCTGGGGTTCGTGCTGGGGTGGTTCCCGATCCGGGGAGGCTACTCGTCCTCGGTGTCGCCCGGATGGGACTGGACGTTCGCCGCCAGCGCCCTGCGCCACAGCGTGCTGCCGGCGTTCACCATCCTGATCAGCGGCCTCGGAGGCTGGCTGCTGGGCATGCGCAACAACATGATGGGGGTGCTGGGCGAGGACTACGTGACCTTTGCCGAGGCGAACGGGCTGCCTGCACGGACGGTGGCGCTGCGGTACGCGGCACGCAACGCCGTCCTGCCGAGCGCCACCGCGTTCGGGATGGCCCTGGGCATGGTGGTGGGCGGCTCGCTGCTGACCGAGGTGGTGTTCGGCTACCCGGGCATCGGCTACCTGCTCTACAACGCGGTGGTCAACGAGGACTACCCCCTGATGCAGGCTCTTTTCCTCGTCATCACGGTGAGCGTGCTGCTGGCCAACTTCGTCGTGGACCTGCTCTACGGATTTCTGGACCCGAGAGTGAGGCGCTGATGTGGCGCACGGGACGGAAGCTGGTGGGGACCCTGTGGGCGGACCGCAAGGCGAGGGCCGGCGCGTCGATCCTGGCGCTGTTCGTCCTGGTGGCCGTGCTTGCGCCGGTGCTCTCCCCCTACTCACCCACAGCGACCAGCTTCGCCCGGTCGGCACCGGCGAGTTGGAGCCATCCGCTCGGCACGACCGGGTCGGGCCAGGACGCGCTTTCGCAGCTGCTGTTCGGCACGAGAGTGTCGCTGCTGGTGGGCTTCGGTGCGGGGCTCGCCGCGACGAGCCTGGCGATGCTCGTGGGCGTAGTGGCGGGCTACGTGCGAGGCCCGCTGGAAGTCGTGCTGGGGTTCTTGACCAACCTGTTCCTGGTCATTCCCGGCGTGCCTCTGATGATCGTGCTGGCGGCCTACTTGCCGTCTCGTGGGGTGGGCACCGTCTTGGTGGTGGTGTCGGTGACGGGATGGGCATGGGGAGCACGGGTGCTGCGGGCGCAGACGACGACGCTGGCCAGCCGGGAGTTCGTGGCGGCGGCCAGGATGGCCGGCGAGGGCACTTGGCGGATCGTGTGGCACGAGATCGTGCCCAACATGGTGTCGCTGCTTGCGGCCAGCTTCTTCGCCGCGTCGACGGCGGCGGTGCTGGCCGAGGCGGCGCTCGAGTTCCTGGGGCTGGGCAACCCGGCGACGATCAGCTGGGGCACGATGCTGTTCTGGGCCGAGAACAGCAACGCTCTGCTGACCGGCCAGTGGGCGCTGCTGGTGGCGCCCGGCCTGTGCATCGCGCTGCTGGCTTCTGCGATGTCGCTGGTCAACTTCGGCATCGACGCGATCGGCAACCCGAAGCTGCGTGAGCGATGACGATGGCCGGCACGCCTGGCGAGCTGGGAGCAGCGGGTGGAAGGCGAGGTGACGGCGTCGGCGGGAGCGCGCCTGGCGGGAGCGGCGCACCCGGCGTCGGCGCACCGGGTACGGATGGCACATCCAGCGGGAGCGGCGGCAGGGACGGGGCGGTTGCGGATCCCCAGCCGGCGGCCCCGGTTGTCGAGGGCGAACCGGGCGGCCACCCGCAGCGGACCCAGCAGCCGCTGCTGTTCGCCAGCGGGCTGGACGTGGTGTACGAGCCGGCAGGGGCGCCGGTGGTGCATGCGGTGCGGGGAGTGGATCTGTCCATCGACCCCGGGGAGATGGTCGGCCTCGTGGGCGAGTCGGGATGCGGCAAGTCGACACTGGGGTACGCACTGACCAGGCTGCTGCGGCCGCCGGCACGGATCACGGCCGGAAGAGTGGTGTTCGACGGCCGGGACGTGACGGCGCTGGACCAGGGACGCCTGCGGACGATGCGCCACAGGGGATTCGCCGTGGTGCTGCAGAGCGGCATGAACGCGTTGAACCCGGTCCGCACGATCGACGGCCACTTCGCCGACGTGCTGCGCACGCACCGTCGGGTCCGGGGCGCGGCGGCGAGGCAGGTGGCCGAAGAGCTGTTGGGCCACGTCGAGCTGGCCCCGACCGTGCTGGACCGGTTCCCCCACGAGCTGTCGGGCGGGATGCGCCAGCGGGTGGTCATAGCACTGGCGTTGGCGCTGCAGCCGAAGCTGGTGGTGTTCGACGAACCGACCACCGCGTTGGACGTGCTGGTCCAGCGGGCCGTGATGGACACGATCGCCAGGCTGCAGGCGGAAGTAGGGTTCAGCGCCCTGGTCATCAGCCACGACCTTGGCTTGGTGCTGGGAACGGCCGACCGGGCGTGGGTCATGTACGCCGGCAGGATCGTCGAGAGAAGGGAGTCCGCAGCGCTGGCGGGGGCACCACTGCACCCCTACAGCGCGGCGTTGCTGGCCTGCCACGGCGACCCCACGGCGGACAACGTGCAGCTGGGCGGCATCCCAGGCTCGCCACCGGACCTGAGCGTTCCTCCACAGGGATGCTCGTTCGCCCCCCGATGCTGGATGAAGGAGCCGGTCTGCCGGAACGACCCGCCCGAACGTGTGATCGGCACGGGCACGGTGGCGTGCCACCTGGCGCCGAGGAAGCTGGTGGTGCCCCGTGCGCTCGAAGCCACCGTCCTGGCGTCCACCGCCGGTGGGATGGGCGTCGGGCAGAACTCCACGGACGGTACGGCAACCTACGACGGGAGGGCAGCGCTTTCGGCGGGGCCGGGGCCAGGTGCATCGGACGGGCCAGCGCTGTCGCCGGGGGCAGCGGCTGCCCCGGACGGCGCTGCGTGGGCTGTGCGGCGACGCCGCAGCCTGGAGCGGGTCGAGCCCGAAGCGCTGGTGTTGCAAGACGTGGTGAAGCAGTTCAGGACGGCCAGGAGGACAGGCGGCAGAGCGGGCGGCAGAGCGGACGGCGCCTGGCCCGGAGTCGGGCGTGCCCGGTCGAGCACGGTCCGAGCAGTCGACGGAGTGTCCCTGTCGCTGGAGCCTGGCCACGCGGTGGGGCTGGTGGGAGCGAGCGGCAGCGGGAAGACGACACTGGGCCGGATGATGGCGGGAATGGACCGGCCGTCCAGCGGCACGATCCGGTTGGGTGGCCTGCGGGTGGAAACGATGCGGTCGAGGGATCTACCCCGTTACTGGCAGCGGGTGCAGATGGTGTTCCAGGACCCCTACGCAGGGTTGAACCCTGTTCACACCGTGGGCTACGCCATCGGCCGCGCGCTGCGGAACCACCAACGGTTGCGAGACGACAGGCTGCGGTCGGAGCTGCACCGGCTGCTGGAAGTGGTAGGGCTGACCCCCTCGGGACAGTTCTCGGCCAAGCTGCCCCACCAGCTGTCGGGTGGCCAGCGCCAGCGGGTCGTGATAGCACGGGCACTGGCAGCCAAGCCGCAGGTGCTCGTAGCGGACGAGCCGGTTTCGATGCTGGACGTGTCCCTGCGGGCCGGCATCCTGCGCCTCCTCGACGAGCTGCGCCGAGACACCGGCGTCAGCTTGCTGTACATCACACACGACCTGCTGAGCGCCCGCCTCGTGACCGACCATCTGCTGGTGCTGCAGAAGGGGCGTGTGGTCGAGTCCGGACCGACCGCCTCCGTGCTGCGGTCGCCGTCCCATTCCTACACAAAGCAGCTGATAGAGGCGATCCCCGTAGTTGCCTGAACCCGCCGACGTCTACGGGCAGACTGTCGGCGACCTCTCGGGCGACGTGAGCAGCCTGCCGTCGTCCGCCGGCCCTCCGGACCGGACCGACGACCCGGCAGCCGCCTCAGGGGTTCTTCGGCGACGTCCGGTGCCCGTCCCGCCAGTGCTCGTGGACGGGTGCCTGGCTGTGCTGGTGGCTCGCAGCCCGCCTGCCGTCCCGCCAGTGCTCCTGCGTCGTAGCAGGCTTTGCGGCAGGCCGCCTGCCGTCCCGCCAGTGCTCCCAACTCAGCACTCGTACCCACTGCCGGCTGGGCGAGCTTCCCCCGTCGTTGGTCGAAGCTACGCCGCCACTTCGGGAGGGGTCCGGTGCCGGATCTCCGTTCCCGCCGGCCTTCGGCGCGGAGCTGTCGCCCGACGTCCGGGTCGGCCTGGTCACAGGCGTCGGGTTGGTCACAGGCGTCGGGTTGTGCTGCTCCAGGTTCGGCGGAGCCCCCGGCCCTACGGCCTTGGGGAAGTACGGCGGCGCGGTGTAGTCGAACGTCAACCCGTTCGACACCGCTACCGGCGTGGTGACCGTCACCGAAGGGGTGATGTCGGTTCCTCCAGCCGGCGACACGACCGTCACCGAGCCGGCCGTGTCCGACACGATCCGGGCCGGAGTGGTGCCGAAGTCGACCGCCGTGGCGGAGCCCAGGTTGATGCCGCCCAGCGTGACGTTCGTGCCACCGGTTATCGGTCCGGTCGACGGGCTGATCGACCGCAGCACCGGCGTGACCGGACAGGAGCCGCCGCACGGGCCGAAGTACAGGTGCACCTGCTCCGGGTTGGACGTGCCTCCCGGAGTGGTGACCGTCACCGGGATCGCGACGTTGTCCATTCCGTACATGCTCGGCGCGGTGAACGTCAGCGAACTGGCGCTGTCGGACGTGATCGTGCCGACCGCGCCGCCGTAGTCGACCGCCGTGGCGCCGCCGAGGCCGGAACCGGTCAGCGTCACCGACGCTCCGGGATAATTGGACGGCACGTACAACGGAGTTATGGCAGTGAGCACAGGTTTGGCGCCGGCTGTCCCGTTCCCTGCGGAGGCGGAAGCGGGCTGGGCGGACGCAGCAACCTGGAAGCCCAGCACCGACACAGGTCCCAGCACCATCGTTCCAACTGCAAGAATTCGCGCTCTCACTGTCATGCACCCCCGATAACCACGCCGTCATCCGAACGCGTAGTTGTAGCCCATACAGCATCGATGACGGTGACGCTACCAACCGGAGGGCGAGGACGCCAGTGCAGTTGAAGCGATCGCCGTCGCCATCCGCACGGTCCGGCCTACGTCAGGGATCGCTCTCTCGAGGCCCGAACCCGAACCTGCGGAGCACTCGAGCCTCCACCGCTCCGATGACGGCGTACAGGGCCAGCGAGTACGCGGTGGTCACGGCCACGGTGGCCCACAGACCGGTGTAGTCCGAGACAGCCGCCGCCTCCAGTATCTGGTAGCCGAGCCCCGTCCCCGTAGCGAGCCACTCGGCCAGAAGGGCGCCGACGAGAGCCAACGGAGACGCGATCCGCAGCGAGGCGAAGAGTGCCGGCAGCGCCACGGGCACCTGGACCTTCCACATCGTCGCCACCCGGCCGGCACCGTATGCCCGGCACACGTCCAGCGGTTCCCGGGGAGCCGAACGCAGTGCCAACGTGATGTTCACAAGGGCGGGGAAGAACGTCACGATGCCGGCTATGACCGCCACGGCGGCCAGGTCGCGGCCGAACATCAGCACGATGAGCGGAGTCATCGCGACCAGCGGCACCGCGCGCAGCACGATAGCCACCGGCATCAGCGTCTGCTCCAGCGGCCGCCACAGGTTGAAGGCCACTGCGGACACCGCCGCCGCCACGGTTCCGGCGACCAGGCCGAGCATCGCGTCCCGAAGCGTGACGACCGATTGGCGGCCCAGTGTGGCCAGATGGGAACCGGCGCCGGGTCCACTGACCAGATAGCTCCAGACGGCGACCGGTCCCTTCCCGACGAACGGGCTCACCTGGAACGCCCACAGGAAGCCCTGCCACACGGCCAGGATCACTGCCAGGGAGACGAGCAGGCCGCCGGCGCCTCGCAACACCCTGGGCGGGTTCACCGACACGGAGTGGCGCGGACGTCGGGGAGCCGCATGGGCCACGTGCCGACGCGGGCAGCAGTCAATTCCCCCCGGTCGACACCCAGGGCGTCACCGCTCGCTCCACCAGCCCGACCAATCCGTAAGCGGCAGCCGCCACTGCCGTGGCGACCAGGGCGATCCCCCAGGTGCGGGCGATCTGCAGAGACTGCTCCGAGTCGATCATCGCCACCCCGAGGCCGGACGAGCCCCCCAGGTACTCCCCGATTATCGCACCCAGGACGGCCGCCGGACCAGCGATGCGAAGCGCGGCGAACAGGCTGGGCAGGCTGTACCACAACCTCACCTTGACCGCCTGGTCCACCCTTCCGCCTCCGAACGCCCTGACCAGGTCCAAGCTGGCCGCGTCGGCACTACGAAGGCCCACCACCATCCCCACCAGAGTCGTGAAGAACACCGCCATCGCGGCCAGCAGCTCCTTCGGAACCGCCCCGCCGAACACCACCTCGAACACCGGTCCGATCGCCACGATCGGCAGGCAGTAGACGGTCACTCCCAGACTCATCAGCGGCTTCTCCAGACGCGGTACGGCCAAAAGGGAGAGCGCCAGCACGACCGCCGCGGCGTTGCCCCACAGCCAGCCGGTCGCCGCCTCCGACACCGTCGTCGCCACGTTCGGCCAGTAGAACGCCCAACCGTCGCGCACCATCTGCCCCGCCACCTCGGTCGGCGGGGGCACCAGACCGTTCCGACCGAACACCACCATGCCCACCAGCTGCCACACGACCACCAGCGCCACCACGCCTCCCACGCCGGCCAGCCGGCCACTCGCCGCTCCGGCCCGGTCGGCGCCCCGGCGGGTCACCGAAGCCGGTGCCCAGCCCACAGCTTCGACCGCCCGCGGCCCTCCACCGACGCAGTCAACAGCTTCCCTCCCCTTCCCCGTCGGTCCGGAACAGCATGTCCGACAAGTCGTCGCACAGTCGATGGAACTGCTCCGAACGGGTGACGGCCGGAGTGCGCGGTCTGGGCAGGTCAACCTCCACCGCCGCCAGCACCCGGCCTGGCCTCGGCGTCATCACCGCCACCGTGTCCGCCAGGAACACCGCTTCCGGTATCGAGTGGGTCACCAGCAGCGTCGTGATCGCCCTCTCCTGCCATATGCGCTGCAGCTCCAGGTTCAGCTTCTGGCGAGTCATGTCGTCCAGCGCGCCGAACGGCTCGTCCAGCAGCAGCACCCTCGGCTGCAGCAC
Organism: Actinomycetes bacterium; assembly: GCA_021795215.1. Taxonomy (GTDB): domain Bacteria; phylum Actinomycetota; class Acidimicrobiia; order Acidimicrobiales; family JAKAOS01; genus JAJYPS01. The sequence continues at coordinate 669 of JAJYPS010000049.1, read as the reverse complement.
CAGCGCCCGGGCGATGGCGACCCGTTGCCGCATGCCGCCCGACAGCTGAGACGGTCGAGCCGACTCGAAGCCCTCCAGGCCCACCAGCCGGATCAGCTGCTCTATCGCCGAGCGAGGCACGTCCATACCGCTCACTTCCACCGGCAGGCGGATGTTGGCACTTACCGACCTCCACGGCAGCAGAGCCGGGTCCTGGAACGCTATCCCGAGGTGGTGGTTCCTCCTCGACAGCGCAGGAGGCTCGCCCAGCAGCGACAGGTTGCCCGACGTCGGGCGCTCCAGGTCGGCCAGCATCCGCAGCACGGTCGACTTGCCGCACCCCGAAGGCCCCAGCAGCGCCACGAACCCGCCCTCGGGAGCGTCCAGGTCCATACCGCCCACCGCCTCCACGCTCGTTCGACCCATCCGGTAGGACTTGGTCACTCCCGACAGGCAGATGCCCGGCGAGCGCGCCGTCCCGCCCCCCTCGCTCGGCCCGGACGACCGCCCCGACGCCGGCAGCTCCCCGGGGCGCCGCTTGCGCTCCTCCCGCTCCGCACTGACCTGGGCGCCGGTCTGGGCGCTGGCCCGAGCACCGACCTGGGCGCCGCGAAACGTCAAGGCAGCTTCTTCAGCGTCGGGTTCTCGCTGTACACCTCGTCCAGGGCCGACAAGTCGAACAGCTTCGAC
>JAJYPS010000048.1 GCA_021795215.1 Actinomycetes bacterium | reverse complement strand
CGATCTTCTCGGACGCAGGCTCCGGTCGACGTTCTGGCGAGCCATCGGCATCCCAACTGCCTGGCCGATCATCTGGCGAGACAGAGGACCGGTCTGGAACACCTCCTGCTCCCAGATCACGCCGACGCAGGATGCCTCGCCGGTGTCGGACTGGATGTTCTGGACGATCGAAGACACATCGCTGCTCGACGAAGCCGTGGACACCTTTCCCCGGGCTCTCTCTTTCCCCGGGCTATCTCGGTGATGCTGGCACGGTGGCAGTCGGGGATCACCTCCACCGCCAGTGCCACGATCCTGCCCGACGTCGCCTGGAGGACGGACGCCGACAGCAGGCGCCTGGCCACGTCCGCGAACCTCTCGGCCAACTCGGTCCCGGAGTCGCCCGCCACGACGGCAAGCGTAGCTATCGAGGGCGGTCGGGGCAGAGGAAGTGGGCTCCACGGGATGCGCGCACGGCGTGGAGTCGGTCCGCCAGGCGGGGACGTAACAGCGACATCGTGATCATCGAACGCTTCTGGAAGCGCCCGAGTACAGATTCAGCGGTCCGTTCCTGCTCCGATAACGACCCACGACCGCTCTCATGGCCAACCTTCGGCGACCGCCTTGATCACCGCTGCGCAGTCCTCTTCGCCGTGGCCTGCTTCGACAGCAGCCGCGAAGTCATGCTGGAAGCCCTCCACTCCGCGGAGGGGCACCTTGAGCTGCTGCCCAACCGCGTCGGCCAATCTGACGTCCTTCAAGGCGTGCTTCAGAGGAAACCGCGGGCGAAAGTCGCCGTCGAGGATCTGTGCGCCCTTGCCGTCGTAGAGCGGCGAGGAGAAGTCGATCTCGTGCAGCACGGCCAGCATCCCCCTCGGATCGAGCCCGCCAGCCCGTCCCAGTGACAACGACTCACCCAGCAGTGCCAGCATCCCCGTCACGACGAGGTTGCCCGAAACCTTCATCAGCGAGCCGGCTCCAGGAGGGCCCATGTGGAAGACGCTCTGGCACATGGAGGCGAGCAGCGGCCGCACCCGCTCCAGGTCAGCCGCTTCGGCTCCCACCACCGTCCACAGATCCCCGCTCGCGGCAGGTTCGGTGGAGCCGAACACCGGGGCGTCGACCAACGCCACCCCTCGTTCTCGTAGACGGCTGGCAAGGCTCTCCATCGCAGCAGGTGACGTCGTGGACATCTCCACCAGCACCGAGCCTTCCGCCATGCCCTCTACCAGGCCGCCGGGACCAAGCACCGTCTCCTCCACCGCCGCGTCGTCGGAAACCATGGTGACCACCACTTCGCTCGCGCCAGCCACCTCGCTGGGACTCCATGCCCACTTCGCTCCGGCGCTCAACACCTCCGACGCCCTCTTCTCGGTCCTGTTCCACACAGTCAGTGGAAACCCGTCTCTCAACAGCGTCCTCGCCATCGGAGCACCCATCAGGCCGGTCCCTACAAACCCTGTTCGCATCCTTGTATCCCTCCGCGTCTCGCTCTTGCGTCTTGCGTCTGCGCCCTGCGTCCATCCAGAGTCCAAGATGGGTACCCCTCCACATTCGGGTTCTGCCCCCGATCAAGCATCCCTCGCCCGATCGAGATCTTGCATGCGCTCACGGGTTCCCGTCCGGGTACACCCTCGCGGCCCCACTGTCCGACGGCAGCTCCGCGGGGCCGGCCGCCTCGCACCAGGCCGACTGGAGCGCCCGAAGGAACATCAGGTACGACACCGCACCCGGATCACGCTGCCCGGCCCCCCTTTCGCCGACCCACGATGGCCGACCGCGGCGGGCCACCAGGCCGGCCGTTGCCTCCACCGCCTCCGCTGCCGCTTCCACCATCCGGACCAGAGCCTCGTAGCCATCTACGTCGCTGGACGACTCCAGCGCTTCCAGGCTTGCTGCCAGTGGGTCCAGCACCGTCTTGTCCCCCACCTCTGCCTTGCCCCTCCGGGCCACAGCGTCTGCCGCCGCCCTGACCAACCGAACCGCCGCCTCACGGTCCAGCGCCTCGCAGCCAGCCAGCGCTCTTGCCGCGCTCGTGCAAGCCGCTCCCGTCAGCGCCGCCATCGTCGAAGGGTTCGCCTGGGAGAATGCCTTACCTGTTGCCGCAAGCAGACCTGGTGCGTCCGGGGCCTGCATCTCCCCGAGAGCACCACGTACCGCACCAGCCCCCTTGGCAACAGTCAGACCCAGGTCACCGTCCCCGACTGCCGCGTCGAGGTCCCGAAGCAGGTCCGCGCCCGACGCCAGCGTCTCCATCGCGGCCATCAGCACCCGTCTGGCACGTTCGGGGCTCACGCAAGGACCGCTTCAGATCCGCAAACCGAGAAGAAGGGCGAGAACGCGGGCGCATCGAGGAGGCGGGACAGCTCGGCGTCGAGCGCCATCACAGAGATCGACGCTCCTGCCATCTCCAAGCTGGTGGCCAGCTCTCCCACGAAGCTGCGCCCGATCCCGATGCTGCGCCCGCCCATGATCGTGTGGGCCTTCCGGCAGAGCACGTAAAGCTCCTCCAGCGGCGTCGCTCCCAGCCCGTTGACCATCAGCGCCACCTCCTCCCCCTCCTTGATCTTCAGGTCCTCCAAGACCGCTCCCAACAGCTCGGCGGCTATTTGGTCGGCTGGCAGCAACTGCCCCCTCGCGGTTCCCGGCTCCCCGTGGATACCGATGCCAATCTCCATCTCGCCGTCGCCCAGGACGAAGGTGGGTCGGCCGGCCTCTGGGAGGATCGTGGGCGCCAATCCGACCCCCATCGTCGCCGTCACAGACGTCACGCTTCTGGCAACTTCGGTCACCTGGGCAAGCGAAGCCCCCTGCTCGGCTGCGGCTCCCGCACACTTGAACGCGAACACCATCCCGGCGATGCCCCGGCGGTCGCTGGCCCTCTCCCGCGGAGCCGAGGCGACGTCGTCGGTCATGAGGACCGTTTCGACTTCGATCCCTTCCTCCGCGGCCATCTCCGCCGCCTCGTCGAAGTTCATCACGTCACCGCCGTAGTTGCCGTAGAGGTAGAGCACTCCCGCCCCGCCGTTCACGGCTCGGGTAACCTCCAGCACCGATTCGGCAGAAGGCGACGAGAACACGTTGCCGATCGCCACGCCCGAGCACAGTCCCATTCCCACATACCCGAGGAAGAGCGGCAAGTGGCCTGAGCCGCCTCCGGTCACTATGCCGACGCGACCCGGCGACGGGGCATCGGCTCGTATCAAGCCGTGACCGGCGCCGCCCACTCTCTTATAAGCGCGAGGGTGGGCCAGCAGAATGCCCTCCAGGAACTCCGAGACGAACTGCTCCGGTCTGTTGATGATCTTCTTCACTTGACCCCCTTTGTCGATCATGCTCCTGCTTGCCGCTCAGCGCTGACCGCGCTGCCTATCCACGAGGCCGATTTGTCAGCTCAGGTTCGGGCAGTTCTCCGCTGCGCCAGAGCGTCGATCGCAACGGCCACAAAGATCACGACTCCTTGCACCGCCTGGTCCCAGAACGCTGACACGTTGCTGATCGCCAGGCCGTTGTTGAGCACTCCGATCAGCAGCACGCCGACGAACGTGCCTCCCAGCGATCCCACACCACCGAACAGCGACGTGCCTCCGATCACCACCGCTGCGATGGTCGGCAGAAGTATGGTCTGGCCGGCGATCGGTATGGCTGAAGCCAAGCGCCCCGTGTTTATGAGAGTAGCCAAGCCTGCCAGGCCACCGGAGATCATGAATACCTTGATCCCGACCGCAGTCACGTTTATACCCGACAGCTTGGCAGCGTTCGGATTCCCGCCTACTGCATATACCGTCCGGCCGAAGACCGTGTACTTGAGGACGAGATGCCCTACGACAAAAGCTCCGACCAGGATGAACACCGATACCGGAATACCGGCGAACGTGGCTGAACCCAAGTAGTTGAAGCTGTTGGGAAACCCGAACACCGTGCTGCCGTTGGTGATGACGAGAGCCAAACCTCCGGCCAGCGACAGCATCGCGAGCGTCACGATGAAGGATGCCATTCCCCACGCGTAACTGAAGAACCCGTTGAACAGCCCGATCACGAGCCCGATCACTACGCCGCTCAGCATTGCAAGCACGACCGGCACATGGTGAAGTGCCAACGTCGCCGATAGCACGCCACTGATCGCCAGGATCGAGCCCACGGAGAGATCAATTCCGGACAGCAGGATGACGAAGGTCTCCCCTACTGCCAGGATGCCCAGCACGGACACCTGGGACAAAACGGTCGTGAGGTTGCCCAAAGTAAAGAAGTACCGGTTCGTCAGCCCGAAGTAGGCGGACAGCAGGAGCAGGAAGCCGATCAGCGGCAGGCGGCGGGAGTCGAGGAATGCTCCCCACAGGCGCCGGCTGGGAACGGCTTGCACCTGTCCCGTCCGGCTTCGTGACTCCCCTAATGAGGCCTGCACAGTCCTGGTTCCCCCCGTCCCAACCGATCCGTCACCCGACATGGCCCACCTCCGAAGCGGTCCGCTCGATCGCCGCCTGCACCTCTCGCATGCCCACCCCGGCACCGAGCACCTCTACGATCCGGCCGCTGCGGAACACCATGATCCTGTCCGACAGCTGCACCAGCTCTTCCAGGTCCGAGCTGGCCAGCAGCACCGCAGCGCCGTTGTTCGCCGCTCGCATGATCACGTGGTAGAGGTCTCTCTTCGCCGCCACGTCCACTCCTCTGGTGAAGTCGTTCAGCACGAGGACCACCGATCCGAGGGCGACGTTTGCCATCTTCACGAACACGACCTTCTGTTGGTTCCCCCCGCTCAGAGAACGTACGGGAACTTCGGTACCACCGTGGAACTCCACGTTGCTCAGCTGTGGCAGGACGTTGCGGGCAGCGTCGCGTGGTAGGAGCGTGCCGCCCGTCCTGGCCAGTCGGCGAAGTACGGACAGGGCACCGTTTTCGACGGCATCCATTTCCATCGCCAGGCCGTCCCGCTTGCGGTCGTTCGGCACGTAACTGATGCCTGCCATCACCGCATCTGCTGGCGACCGCAACTTGACGGCCTTGGCCCCCACCACCACCTCTCCCGAAAGCGTCCCCCGGCCTCCCAGCACTTCGGTCAACTCGGCTGCCCCACTGCCGCTCAGGCCGGCCAGACCCACGATCTCGCCTCTTCGCACCGTGAAGGAGATGTCGTGCAACTCCGTGAGGCCGACTCTTCCCGAGACCCCTCGCAGGCTCAACGCAGCTGGGCCGGATCGGTCGACATCGTTGTACTTGGGATAGAAGGACTCCATCTCTTCTTGCACCATGGCGGCGATCAGTTGACGGCTGTCGAGTGACGAAGTCGGGCGATCCATCATCACCCGGCCGTCACGGAGCACCAACGCCCGGCCGCAGTGGTCCAGTACTTCGCTCAGATAGTGGGAGATGTAGATGACGCTGGCGTGCTCCGACAGCTGGCGGACCAGCCGGAACAGGATCTCCTTCTCGGCCTCTTTCAAGGCGGACGTCGGCTCGTCGAGGATCACCACCCTCGCCCGCTTGTGCAGCGCCTTCGCAATCTCGACCAGCTGACGCTGCAGGATCGGCAGTCCGGCCACGGGGCTGTGCGGCGGAATGTCCAGCTGGAGGCGCTCCAGGGTGGACACGGCTGTCCTGATCATCGCGCCACGGTCCAGCACGCCCCCCCGGCGGGACGGCATCTCTCCGAGCACCAGGTTCTCCGCCACGGTGAGGTTCTCGCACAGGCTCAACTCCTGGTGGACCGTGGCTATCCCCCTCCGGATCGCCTCGGTCGGGTTCCGGGGCCGGTAGGGCCTGCCCTCCATCAGCATCTGCCCCTCGTCGGGCTGGTAAACGCCGGACAGCAGCTTCACGAGGGTGCTCTTACCGGCACCGTTCTCGCCGACCAGGCCCAGGACCTCGTTGCGGCCGAGCTCGAAGGCGACGTCGGCGAGGACGGTCGCATGGCCAAACCGCTTCGTCAGGCCGGACACCCCTATGACAGGAGATTTCCGGTCATCCAATTCGTCGCTCACCGAGACTCCCGTCCGGTCACCGTCCGACCTCGTCGACGGGACGGCCCCGACGGTTGCAGTGCTGGCCCGAGCCGCTCTTTGGGATCGGCGGTGCCCGGTATCACTTGCTGGCCTGGGTGTAGAGGGAGCCGTAGGAACCCGTTGGTACTCCTGCGGAGCTGTAGATCGGCAGCGACTTCATGTTCGGTATGTTGCCCTTGGCGGGGTTCGTGAGATCGAGAGACCACAGGCCGAAGGCCTTCGCGGCGGGCGAGTTGATGTTGGCCGCGTCGATGAGCATGTGGGGCCACTTGACGTTGGCCGGGATCGGCTTTCCGTTGATCACCTCCGCTGCCAGCTGAACGGCTGCCTCGGCCTCCTTCATCGGGTTCTGGGCGACGGTCATGTCCTGCTGCCCGCTACGGATGGCGGCGAATGCCTGTGACGTGCCGTCGATACTGGCGATGAAGATGTGCTGCGGTGAGCCGATCGGCTTGAACAGACCTGCCGCTGCTATGGCTCGCTCCGCGCCTATGGCGTTGTCGTCGTTCCCGTTGAAGACGCCGTCGATCCGGACCCCCGAGTTCGCCCGTATGGCGTCCGTCATCGCGTTGAACGAGACGGATGGGTTGAAGTTCCCCGGCAGTGTGGACACCACCTTTATGTGCGGGTACTTGCTTATCACGCTCATGAAGCCCTTCTGGCGGGCTTGGCCGGGACTGGTGCTCATCAGCCCTTCCAGATCGACGATGTGGCCCTTGGGAGATCCGTACCTCTTCGTCAGCTGGGCCACCAACCACTTGGCCGCCTCCTGGGACATCTGGGCGCTGCTGTCCCGCACGAAGCTGGCAATCTTGCCTCCGTATGCCGTCCGGTCGAGGGTGATAACCGGTATGTGGGCTCTGTTCGCCTGCTGGACGGCGGGAATGATCCCCGAGGCGTTGATGGGGTTGAGGATGATCGCGTTCACATGCTGGTTGACCAGCTCCTGAACTTGGTTGGACTGCGTCGAAGCGCTCCCACCGGCGTTGTCGAAGACCAGGTGGATGCCCAGAGCCTTGGCCTCCCTCTTTACCCCTTGGGTCAGGCCGACGAAGAACTGGTTCTGCAGTGTGGAGACCGAATATCCGATGGTCATCTTGGAGAATGTGACCGTCTTTCCACCCCCGCTACCGCTGCTGCCCTGAGCAGGTGTGGTCGTGGACCCACAGGCGGCAAGCGCCAAAGGGAAGATCGCTGCTGCAACAATGGTCCGCTTGCTCATATGGCCTAGCAATGTAATTACCCCCCATTTTCTTGAAGTTGATATGAGAATCGAATGAAGATGCTCCAGGAGCTGCCGCGCAAACCTCCGCCCGGCCGCCGGGCTCCTACACAGCGCTCCCTCCTGCTCGTGTCCACAGCTCCCCGAAGGACGTCGGGGCGGGGCCGGTCATCAGCTCCCGCGCCGACGCGATGGCTGCCCGCTGCGCCTTCTCCCGTGCCGGTTGCCCCAGACTGTCGATGTCGGCGACGTGGGCCAATCCGAAGGTACGTCGCACCATCTCGGCTCCCGCGAAACGTGCGGAACGGCCGATCAGCGAGGCGAAGAACTGCTCCCTCCAGGGCTCGCCGGTGGGCCAGGACCGCGCAGCCTCGTCGCGAAATCCCTCCCAGAACTCCCCGGCGGCCTCGTCCAGTGCGCCGACGAAACCCGATCCCGATGCGGCGTGTGCCGAGCGGGAGAGCGCAAGGTTCCCCAGCAGCGAACCGACGTCGAACGCCATGGGCCCGAAGAACGCGAACTCTGGGTCGATCACCCTCGCATCCCCGGGGGCAACCATCACCGAGCCTGTGTGCAGGTCGCCGTGCAGCAGCGCCTCGCAGCAGGTCCTGAACTCCCACCTCAGCCGGGCGGCCTCACTGCGGAGCGCGGAATCGTCGAAAACGGAGGCGGCCAGGTCCTGCACCTCGCCGTCGATCCGGTTCGAAGCCGCGGGGCCGAACGGTGCGGTGAACACGAGATCCTCGCTGATCGCACACAGCTCCGGATTCGCGAACCGGGCGACCATCTGCCGCCGCCGGGCGTCGTCCATGCAGAAAGCGCTCGTCCCCATCAGCGTCCGAGCGCAGTACCACCCAACCTGCTCCGCCACTCCACCCACCCGAACCCCGGCCACCAGGGCACCGCGCCAGACGACGTGGTGCGAGAGGCACTCCATCACGATGGCGGCCTGGTCCTCCACGTAGCCGAAGACTTCGGGAACCCGACCCGGAGCCAGCGCGGAGGCGATCGACAGCGCTTCGGCCTCGACGCGAGCACGATCCAAGGTGAGGGGCCATCCCTCGCCCACGACTCGCAGGTACGGCAGAGCCTGCTTGACCACCACGGTCCGGTCGCCGAAAGGGACACGGAACACCAGGTTGAGGTTGCCGTCACCGATCTCCTCCACCGGGCCCGAAAGCTCGAAGCTCGGCCCCAGCACCGATGCCGCCAACGCGGCCGCAGTGGCACTGGACAGTGGCGCATAGCCAGGGGGGACGACGACTCCGGATCCGCCTCGGCCACCTGTTCCCTTGGTCACGAAGCTGGTGGTGCTCATCTGGGGAACGCCCCCTTCACCCCTCCGTCGACTGTCACCACGCAGCCGGTGGTGCGGTCCGAGCGGTCCGAAAGCAGGAACCCGACCGCTTCGGCGACGTGATGGCCGGTGACGCTCCTTCCGAGCAGGCTGCGCGACGCATAGAAGCTCTCCAGCTGGTCCGGCTGCACTCCGTGGGCGGCGGCCCGGCTCGCCCGAAGCTCCTCGCTCCACAGGTGGGACCCTTCGAAGACGGCATCGGGGTTCACCACGTTGGACCGCACCCCGATCGGGCCGCCCTCGATCGCCGCCATCCTGGCCAGTTGGACCTGGCCGGCCTTTGCGACGCTGTAGGCGCCGAAGCCGGCACCCGGGTCGAACGCGTTCTTGGATGCGACGTAGACCAGACTGCCGCCCGATCCCTGCCGGGCCAGAGCTGCGAGCGCCTGGCGGGTCAGCAGGAAGTGCGAAGTGAGGTTGACGTCGAGACTGCGGCGCCACTGCTCCACCGACAGCGTCGCCAATTCGCCCGGGGCCGCTATGCCGGCGTTGGCGACGACGCCGTCCACGCCACCGAAACGGCGGATGGCCTCCGTGAACAGGCGCTCGACCACGGTCTGGTCGCATAGGTCGCCCGGCACGGCGGCCACCTCCCCGCCTCGGCCCTGTAGCTCCTCGACGGCGCCAGCGAGCCCGGAGGCGTCGATGTCGCCGAGCACCAGGTGGGCGCCCAGCGAGACGAGATGGCCGGCGATGTCCAGGCCGATTCCGGTGGCGGCGCCGCTCACCACAACTATCCGGCCCTCCAGCTCCCCGTAGCGGCGGGACGACACCTTGGCCAGCTCCAGCGGCCAGTAGTCGATGTCGAACAGGTCCTGCTCACAGAGCAGATCGACGGCGCCGAAGGCATCCTTCGCTGCGCTGGCGACCGCGAGGGTGTGCATGGCCACGTCCGACGCGGCACGAGCCTCCGCGGCGTTGCGCCCGCAGCAGACGAGGCCCGCTCCGGGCACCAGCACCGCAGCCGGAGCCGGATCACGCATCTCCACCGCCGGGTGAACCCGGCTGTGCCAGCGCTCCCAGTAGCTCTCGTAGGAGCGCTCGAACCGGTCGACCTCCTCGGTCACCGATCCGGCCGCGTCTCGGTGCAACAGCGCGGCGGCGGTACCGATCCTCAGCACGTGGTCGGCGGTGGCCGGACCTGCGGAGGCAAGGTCGGAGGCGTCCGGCCGGTCCGCGAAGCGCCGACCGGCGACCTCCAGGTGGAGCACCTTCCTCGAGCGCTTGGAGACCGCTCCGCGAAGCTCGAGAAGGATGCTCTCCAGCTCGCCGGGGCTCAGCTCCTCCACGCCGGAGGAGGAAGGTTGGGGCCACGAGCCGTCCGGCACGAGCACGGTCGGACCCTCCGCTTCACCGCTCCAACGGTGCTGGATCTGAACTCCCCGGTCTTCCAGGTACTTCTCGGCCCGCTCTACGTAGCCGAAAGTGGCCTCCAGGCACTGCTCGGGGGACTCTCCCCAAGTGACCAGACCGTGGTGCGCCAGGACGACCGCCGCCGAGCCGGCCAGCGAAGCGACGGTCTTGGACAGGGCGAAGCCGGGGCGGATGTAGGGCACCAGCGCTACGTCGGGTCCCATCGCCTCGTGCACGGCCTTGGCGGCATCGGGGCCGTTGGTGAGAGAGCAGACGGCGTCGGCGTGCACGTGGTCGACGCAGCGGGCCGGCAGCCAGGCGTGCAGGAGGGTCTCTATCGACGGTCGACGCGAGCCGGGGTCGACCGTGCAGTGGCGCAGGAACTCCGTCATCTCCTCGTCGCTCATCCGGTCCCGGCGGGCAAGCACCCCGAGCTCGTCGAGAAAGAGCCCGGGGAAGTCGCCCTCGGTGACCGTCGCCAGATCGCTCCCACTTCCCTTGATCCTGAGCACCTGCCTCAGGCGGCCCAGATGGTCGACCTCCTCGGTCTTGACCGAAGTGTTGCCGCCGCCGTGGACCACCAGGTCGGGCCGCGAACCGATGGTTCGCGAACGGCTCACGAGGCCGGCTAATGCGGCCTCCGCCGGTACGCCGCCTTCGGGCGCAGCGAGTCGGTCGGCCTCGGGCGATGCCCCGTCTGGCACCGGGCCGCTGATGGGTCTCACTGCACCCGCCCCTCGTCTGGACGCTGGCCTTCGGAGACCCGAATCACTCGCTTCTCGGTCACGATCGCAGTCACGAGATCGGCCGGGGTGACGTCGAACGCGGGGTTCCGGGCGAGAGAGTGCAGGGGGGCCACCGGCTCTCCGGCGAAAGTCAGAACCTCCTGGGCGTCCCTCTCCTCTACCGGCACCTCATGGCCGGTGGCCGTCGACAGGTCGATCGTGGACTCCGGAGCGGCAACGACGAAGGGCACTCCGGCCCGCTTGGCGGCCAGTGCATGGGCGAGGGTGCCGACCTTGTTCACGACGTCGCCGTTGGCGGCGATGCGGTCAGCGCCCACCACCACCGCCTCGGCGGCACCTTGGAGCAGCAGACCAGCCCCTGCTCCGTCCACTATTACGTGAAAGGGGATGCCCATCCGGCCGAGCTCCCACGCGGTGAGGCGGCTGCCCTGGAGCAGGGGCCGGGTCTCGCTGACGAGCACGTCCTCGACGCCGTGGCGCTCCTGGAGGACCCTGACGACCGAGAGGGCGCTGCCCCATTCGACACCGGCGAGGGCGCCGGCGTTGCAGTGGGTGAGCAGCCTGCGGGCATCGCCGAGCAGGTCGGCGCCCAGCTCGCCCATCGCCCTGTTGGTCTCGATGTCCTCGTCGCGAACCTTGAGAGCCTCCTCGGTGACGGCGGCCGGACCTCGCGGTACGGCGGCGAGGGCCCGTTCGACGCCCCAGGCCAGGTTGACGGCGGTCGGCCGGGAGCCGACCAGCTCCACGGCGGCCTGGCGGGCCGCGGCCTCGTAGTCCTCGCCGCTCTCGGCCGCTCTGGCGACCCCGAGGGCGACGCCCATCGCCCCGGCAACTCCCAGGGCCATCGCTCCACGGACGGTCAGGGTCTTGATAGCTTCAACCAGCTGTCCGACGGTCGAGAGCACTACCCTCTCGTAACGATCGGGCAGCTTGCGCTGGTCGATGAGCACGACGCTCCCGTCTTCCCAGTCGATGGTGCGGAGCGTCTCCATGGACTACATTTTGTCAGTTGTCAGACGACTGTCAAGGAGATGAGTTGGCTGAGTCGAGATTTCTCGGAAGCCCGGTGCGGCTGTCGACTCGTCTGGGCGAAGACCTAAGGGGCCGTATCCGCTCCGGGGAGTTCCCGGCGGGCTCGAAGCTGCCGACCGAGGCGGTGCTGGTGAAGGACTACGGCGTGTCCCGCAGCACGGTCCGCCAAGCCCTGAAGGGCCTGGAGGCTCAGGGCATAGTGGTGACGAGGCACGGCCGCGGCTCCTTCGTGGCGGCAGACCGCGGCATTCACGCGGGCATCCAGCAGTTGCGCTCCATCAGCGAGACGATCGCCGAACAGGGCTTCCGTCCGGGAATGCACTACCACTCGGTCGAGATCGACCAAGCTGACCCCACCGAGAGCGATGCGCTGAGCCTGGCGACGGACGACCAGGTGGTGCGGATACGGCGCTCGATCCTTGCGGACGACGTGGTGGTGGCCTACTCCTACGACGCCCTTCCCCGAAAACTGCTCGGTCCGGAGCACGACGGCACCGGCATTCAGGGCTCGCTGTTCGCGTTCCTACAGCGGGAGGCGGGAGTCGTGGCGGTCCGGGCCACCGCCCAGGTCCACGCCATCTGCTCCGAGACCGTCGGCTGGGAGACCGACGAGACCCCCCAGCTCTACGTGGTACTGGACCAGGTCCACTTCGACCTGCGAGATCGGCCGGTGCTCTACTCCAAGACCTACTTCATCGAGGGGCGATTCAAGTTCGTGGTGATCCGGAACTGAGGGGGCGGGTGCGGCACCGGTCACAACGGAACGCCCGTTCCCGGTACACTGCCGCTCCACGAGGCTGCGGCTGACCTGGGCGACCAGAACGGCGACTCCCGACATGCAGACCGGCTGCTTACGATCAATCGACTTGCGTCGATGAGAGAAATGCGGATTGTAAAGGCATCAAATCGAGACGCTGCCTGGTCCACTTGGCGCAACGTTCGAGCCCGTCCTCCAGTCCCACAGTCGGTTCCCACTGGAGGAGCGTGGTGGCGAGGGTGATGTCCGGGCGTCGTCGGCTCGGATCGTCGACTGGCAAGGGGTTGTGCACAATAGTCGAGGTGGATCCGGTAATGCTGATGACGAGTTCGGCCAGCTCTGCAACGGTACGTTCGATCGGGTTGCCCAGATTGATCGGGCCACTCTCATCCGAATCCAACATCCGGACGAGTCCTGCAACAAGATCTTCCACGTAACAAAAGCTTCTGGTCTGGCTCCCGTCGCCGTACACGGTCAGGGGTTCCCCCTTCAGCGCCTGGGCGACAAAGTTGGATACGACCCTCCCGTCCTCCGGTCTCATGCGGGGACCGTAGGTGTTGAAGATGCGGACGATGCCAGTGTTCACCGCGTGAACCCGGCGATAGGCCATGGTGAGGGCCTCCGCGAAGCGCTTGCCCTCGTCGTAGACGCTGCGGGGACCGGTGCAGTGGACGTTGCCCCAGTACTGCTCCGACTGGGGATGAACCAGCGGCTCCCCGTACACTTCGCTCGTAGAGGCGAGGAGGAACCTGGCGTTCCAGCGATTCGCCGACTCCAGAGCAGCTTCTGTCCCCCTGCTTGTGACTGCCAGTGTCTCCAGGGGCATCGCCAGGTAGTCCGGAGGGGACGCAGGGCACGCGAGATGAACCACGGCGTCGACGGGTTCCTCCAGTGGGACTCCCTTCGACACATCCGCCAGGCGAAACGAGAACAGTGGGCTGGACTCGAGGTCGACGATGTTGTCTCGCAGGCCCGTGCAGAAGTTGTCCACGCAGATCACTTCGTCGCCACGAGCAACCAGAGCTTCGCAGAGATGCGAACCCACGAAGCCAGCGCCCCCCGTCACCAGTACCCGGCTCACGGTATGCCCACCGCCTTGTACTCGAACCCGAAGCGGCGCAGCATCGCTCCTTCGAGCAGGTTCCTGCAGTCCATGAGGGCCGGCCGCTCCATCAGGCCCGAGACCTTGTCAAAGTCCAACCAGCGGAACTCGTCCCACTCGGTGGCCAGGACCATGACGACGGCTCCTTCGCAGGCTGCATAGGGATCCTGGCACAGCTCCACGTCGTCCAAGCCCGCTACGGGTTCTCGTACGGTCGGGTCGTAGGCCTTGACTATCGCACCCAGGCGAATCAGGTGACGGACGATCTCTACAGCCGGAGAATTGCGCATGTCATCGGTTCCTGCTTTGAAGGTCAGACCAAGGACGCCAACCACTCGATCTTGCACTGAGCCGCCAGCTAGCTCCACTGCCTTGGCTACCACTCGCTGGTGCTGCTCCTCGTTGACCGCCACAACCCCAGCGAGTAGACCAAAGTCATAACCAGCATCCTCAGCGATGCGGATCAGCGCGGCGGTGTCCTTGGGGAAGCACGAACCCCCCCAGCCCGGACCGGGCCTCAGGAACTCCGGACCGATCCTTCGGTCGTAACCGAGACCAAGCGCCACTTGACGGACGTCTGCTCCGACTGCTTCACACAGTGCCGCTACCGCATTGATGAAGCTGACCTTCGTCGCGAGAAAAGCGTTCGCTGCGTACTTGATCGTCTCTGCGCTGGCGGGATCGGTAACCACCACAGGCGCAGAGAGTCGGAGGAACAGCGCCGATAGCCGCACTGCGCTCGCCTCGCTTTCCGCTCCGATCACGATCCGGTCCGGATGCAGGAAATCGTGCACTGCGGAACCCTCCCGAAGGAACTCCGGATTGGAGAGCACCGCCACGTCGGGCCTTCGCAGTGCTCGTTCCACCACCTTTGTCGATCCCACCGGTACCGTAGATTTGTTGACGACGATGGATTCCCGGGCAAGGTGGGGACCGATCTCCCTCGCGGCAGCTTCGATGTAAGACATGTCCGCTCGGCCGCTGGGGCTCTGGGGAGTCGGCACGCAGAGAAAGGTGAACTCGACACCGTGCACCGCATCTGCGTTGTCAGTC
Organism: Actinomycetes bacterium; assembly: GCA_021795215.1. GTDB lineage: Bacteria > Actinomycetota > Acidimicrobiia > Acidimicrobiales > JAKAOS01 > JAJYPS01. The sequence continues at coordinate 5,216 of JAJYPS010000048.1, read as the reverse complement.
GAGAACGACAGCAGGCCGTTCGACAGGCCTTCTCGGACCAACTCCGGAAGCTCCGCCTCGACGATCGGAACGACGCCGTTGACCAGCGCCGCGATACGTTCCTCGTTCACGTCGGTACAGATCACCTGATGGCCGAAGTGGGCCAGGCATGCCGCAGTCGTGAGGCCCACGTAGCCGGCGCCCAGCACGGCGATACGGGTCACTCGATCACAGCCCACAGAATCCGGTCATGTCGGACATGCTATCCTACTATCGGCATCTACCGAGAATCACGGACGGAAAGCATCTAACCTCTCAGCGACGCTCAAGGATTGGCTATACGGCGATCAGCGGCCCTGCCCGACGAGAAGGGAATCCCGATAATCGACACCGACCAACTCACGGACCTGCCCCGTCATGCTACACGATCTGTCTCCATCGTGGTGCCAACCCGGAACGCGCAGCGCACTTTAGCGGAGTGTCTACAGTCACTTCGGAATCAAACTTATCCGTGCCGAGTGGTTGTGGTAGACAATTTCTCAAGCGACGCTACCCAGGCTATAGCAGAGCGATGGGCCGACGCAATTCTCTCCGCCGGTCCGGAACGGTCGGCTCAACGTAACGTTGGTGCCCGGCAGTTCCCGGCTGACATCATCGGCTTCATTGACGCGGACATGATAGTGGACTCGGATGTCGTCAAGGGCGTAGTTACGGCTCTAAGCGCCGATGCTGGCTCGGTAATCGTGCCCGAGCGGACCGTAGGGACCGGCTTTTGGACGGCAGTCCGGGCCTTTGAGCGCTCATACTACAATGGGTCGGACGCGGTGGAGGCAGCTCGCTTCTTCCGCTGGGAGATTTTTGAGCAGACTGGAGGTTTCGATGAGTGCTTAACGGGCCCCGAAGACTGGGACCTGAGCGACTCCGCCCGAAAATTAGCCCCTGTAGCTCGTATCAACTCAATCATCAAGCATGACGAAGGGCAGTTGGGATATATAGAAGCATGCAAAAAGAAGAGCTACTACGCCGAAGGACTCCGCAGATACGTCGCTAAACATGGACCCGACTCGATCCAGCGCTTTAAACACCGAGCCTGGCTGAGTGAGCCGCGGACGCTGCTCTGTTCATACGGACTCGGTCTATTGACCTTAAAAGCCGGTGAGGCCGCGGCGATTGGGACAACGCTTGTCGTCGCCGAACTGCGTCGACGCTTCCTCCAACGCGATAACAGGGCCATATTACGCAACACGCCATATGGGGCGAGCGAACACTGCACTCTTGGCGAATCCTCCCCCAGGGCTACCAGCTCACTACAAATGGAGATCCATAATAAGAACTCAGACCCATGCCCATGAGCGGTAGCAAATTATTCAGACATATTGGTACGACACTGTTATCGGCCATCGGCCATCGGCGCCGGAACTCATCGGAATACTTCTTCGGTCGGGCCGTCGGATGCAGTCTCCTTGCCCCGCAGCCGAAACCACGGGATAGGCACTGCACGAAACCCAGAGAGACTCAGATGGTACCGACGAGGGCCCGATTCGGCACCGAGGGGCTCGATGCCGCTGCTCCGACGCTGGGCGCAAACGCAGGCAGAGCGTCGGCTCGCCTCTTCCCGGTGAGATATGGTTGTGTGTCGAGCCACAGCTAGCCGGCCAACCGATCGAGCCCCCTTGCTGCCGGAGGGTCTCATCCAAAGTGACGGAAAGGTCGCCCAGTGACAGCAGACGCTCAGAGCGTTTCGGACCAGTCGGCCGACACGGGCCCGTCGCCGACGGTGGTGGTCCCGACGAGGAACGCTGCTCGTAGCTTTGCCGCCTGCCTGCAGTCACTACGGGCGCAGGCCTATCCATGCCGCTGGGTGGTGGTGGACAACGACTCCGGCGATGGCACCGCGGTGATCGCCGAGCAGGGGGCCGACGTCGTGCTCCATGGCGGCCCTGAGCGGTCGGCACAGCGCAACTGTGGTGCCCGCGCCTATCCGGCGGAGATCGTCAGGTCCGTCGACGCCGACATGCTCCTGGTTCCGACGGTCGTGGCGGAGGCGATGGCGGCCACTGGCCACGGGGCCGGATCGGTCGTCGTGCCCGAGCACACGGTGGGCAGCGGGTTCTGGGCGGAAGTCCGGACCTTCGAACGCTCATTCTACGATAGCTCGGACGCCATCGAGGCGGCACGCTTCTTCGCCTGGGACGTGTTCCAGCTAGCCTCGGTGGCCTCCTCATGGCGGTGATCCACCACGAGGAGGGCATGATTACCTATCTCGACGCCTGCCGCAAGAAGGCGTATTACGCCAAGGGGGTGCGTCGGTACGTCGCCAAGCGGGGATTCTGGGCAGTGATGCAGGCGAGCCGCTGGCCGTGGCTGCACTAGCCACAGAAGCTCCTGATCGCCGCGGTGCGGGTCTTATCGCCTTGAAAGCCGGTGAAGCGACCGCCGTGTGGTGGCCTTTGTCGAGCGGGTGGAGGCGCTCGCGCCGCGCGGCACAGTTGGGCGGTCGGCCTGCATCAGACGGGAAACACCGTGGGGTCTGAAGGATCCAGGCCGACAGACGGCCAGTCCCCGGCGCAGGTGCAGCAATCTGGCGATGCCGTCATCGCCCTGTGGCGGCGGCGAACCGCCGCCACGGGAGCCATAGCCCTACTAGCCCTCGCTACGTTTGGCACCGTCGGAGGCGACCAACTCCTCGCCGGAGTGGCCTTCGTCGGTTTGGCCATCGCCACCATTCTGGCCTGGGTCGAGATCGGGCACCTCCGTCGCCACTGCCAGGGGGAGCATGTGGCGCCTCAGGCTCAGCTAGAGCAGCCGCCGGCCGAGCCGGCCGCCCCTCTGCGACGGAAACTTGGGCGCTGGAGCCCGCTCCTTGCGGCCGGTGTCACCGCCGCCATCGCCGCTGGCGCCGCCCAGACTTGGTTCACAGCAGGGACCGCGATCGCCCAGGGCGACGTGGCCCCGCCGAACGGGACAGCCTGGTTGGGGCGGCTCTTCTCGTCGTGGACGTGGTCGGGTTCAGATCTCGGTGGGCCGGGCAGCGTCCAGACCCAGCTCCCCTGGGCTGGGCTGCTGTGGCTGGTGCACAGCGTCGGCGGCTCTGCCGTGCTGGCCCAGCGGCTCTGGTACACGCTCCTCTTTACGGGCGCCGCCCTCGGCGCGCTCTGGCTGCTCCGTCTGCTGCGGACGTCGTGGATCTCTGCCACCGTCGGGTCGCTGCTCTACCTGTTCAACCCGTTCGTCTTCGCCACGATCGGCATCAACCCCGTGTTCCTGGCTGCGCTCGTCCTGGTGGTGGTGGAGCCCGCCATTGTCCTGTCGGTCGGTTCGGGCCAGTGGAAGCGCCGCAGCGGTGCCGTGGCGCTGGTGGCAACGGTGCCGCTGATCGGATACGCCTACGAGAATCCGCCGCTGGCCCTGGCTGTCGCTGCCGCCGGGGTGGCCGGCCTTGCAGTGACCGCGATCTGGTATGGACGTCCTGCCCGTCAGCGGACAGCGGGTTTCCTGGCGCTCGGCGTGCCACTGGCGGCGGCGGTGTCGCTGTACTGGGCCGTACCCTCCTTCGAGCAGCTTCCCTTCGACGCCGTCGGCCAGCTCAGCACCCTGGCCAGCTGGACGTGGACAGAGAGCCGCTCCACGCTCGCCAACGCCTTCTGGCTGAATACCTCATGGGTCTGGCGGTTCAAGGAGTACCTGCCGTACAGCACCAACTACGCCACCCCTCCGCTTTCTATGCTCCGTTACGCCTTCCCGATCATCGGGTTCGCCTCGCTGACCTTTCGCTATCCTCCGTCGCCCAAGTCCATCCGCCATCTCGTGCTGGCGGCATCGGGTGCCACCGGGTCGTTGCTGCTCATCTTCTTGTCGACGGGCACCCGCCTGCCGGGCTCGCTGCTGTTCGACCTGCTGTACCGCCTTCCCTACGGCTGGTTGCTGCAGGGCCCGGGCCGGTTCCTGCTTCTCGCTAGCGTCGGTTACGCCGCCATGGCAGCGGTGACGCTGGACCGGTGGCTAGCTCATCTGGACGGCGTCGGTGAATCGCTGCGCACGTGGTCGACCGGCAAGCGGTTGGCCACCAAGTTGGGCGTTGCCAGTGCCGTCGTCTGCGTGGGGGCACTCGCACCCGGCTACCCTCTCGTCTTCGGCCTCGTCGCCCCTGACGCATGGCACGGCTTTATGCCGCCCATGCACGTACGGTTACCACGGTACTGGACAGCAATGGCCAATTATCTGAACGGATCGGCCAGCCCGCCCGGCAACCTGCTGGTGCTACCTCCCGATCCTTTCTACCAGATGCTCTATACGTGGGGTTACTACGGCAACGACGGCTTCATCACTAACATGATCCGGCGAAACGTGTTGGATCCTTCCGGTCAGGGATACGGGGCAGCCGGAGGAGCGCTCACCGCCGCGGTCGAGCAGGTCGCCAACAGCCTGCTGGCCGGTCGCGATACGGCTGCCAACCGGATCCTGTCCGCCTTGGGGACGCCCGACGTGTTGGTCCGCGGCGACATTTCCGCGCGAGGGCCGGTGGCCTCGTCGGACACGCCTCAGGCGCTCGCTGCAGCGCTTCGTAGCGACCCTGGCGTGAAGCTGGTGCACCGATCGGGGGCGCTGTCGCTATACCGGCTGCGCAGCGCCCGTAACGTCGGAGGTGTACACACCGGCGTGTCGTATGTCACCACCGCGACCGCCACACCGAACCTACTGGCGCTCTCTGCACTTCCAGCTGGCACTGCCATTGTCCGCCATGCACCCATTTCCGGGGTGCCCGCCGTCGTCCAGGTGCGCGGCGAATCATCGTGGCACCTCCGCGGAGGCAAGCTGCAAGAGACCGTGACGCTGCCACCTGGACGCTCCTACAGGGCGATCGCGCTTGCCACTAGAAGTCGGACGAACGGCACCATAACGCTGCCAATTGGTGGCCAGGAAACGGTGGGCGCTGTGCACGTGACCGTGCAGGCGACGTCGGCGGGAACCTTCGCTTCGCTGTCCACCAGGGTGGGGCGCAACGAGTTGGTCGACGGTGGATTCGAGGCGGGTGTATGGCAGCGAACGGTCGGCAACTGCCGCGCCGCTCCTGGGACCCATCCGAACCTCGCGGCACGACTGAAGCCGCCGACTCCGTCGGATGCCCGGCGAGCCCTGCTCCTCTCCGCCAACGGTGACATCGCCTGCGAGGCGAAGGCGATGGCGTGGCAGGGCGGCCCGGTGCTGCTGACCCTTTCAGCACGGGGGATCGAGAT
>JAJYPS010000136.1 GCA_021795215.1 Actinomycetes bacterium | reverse complement strand
GGCGGCCTGTCCGGCGGTCTCCTCCGCCGATCCCGACAGCTGGGCCGACGTGGCCGAAAGCTGCTCCGACGAGGCCGACAGCGCCACGGCGGACGTCGCGACGCTGCCTATCACGTCTCCCATCCCTGCCACGAAGCCGTTGAACAGCTCCGCCAGCTCGCCGAACTCGTCGTCGCGGTCCATCTGCACACGGTGAGTCAGGTCGCCGTTGCCCTCTGCTATCTCGTGTAGGCGCTTGCGAAGTTTGCAAATGGGTCTCATGACCCAGCGCGCGCCGCCGACCGCGACCGCGGCCGTAAGGCCGGCGACGGAGAGCCCGATCAGCACCGACAGCACGACGAGGGCCCGCTGGGCGGCTTCCATGGCGTGCAGCTGCTTGCTGACCGTGCCCAGCACCTGCTTGCCGGCCAGAGCGAGCGCGGGCGCGATGTCCCTGGAGGGAGCGAGGTTGCCGACGCTCAAAAGTAGGACCGCCTGATGGACGTGTCCCGCCTGGACCGCTGCGTGAGCTTGGAGCGCGTAGGAGTGGAACGACGCCATGTCGCCCTGCACCCGTTGCAGGACCGGGCCGACGTTGGCTGCGGAGGCCACGCCCTGTCCCCTGGCCAGCATGGACTGGAAGTTGCCGTATGCCACGTTGGCCTGCTTGTAGGTGGCAGCTGCCAGCTTGGACTGGGTCGGTCCGGCTTCGGCCGTCAGGACGTAGCGGTTCAGCGCGTACCCGTACTGGAAGAAGTCGTGCTGCATCTGCTGGACGGACACTCCCAGCACGTGCGTCTTGCCGTTGAAAGCCTTCAGCGCGCTGGCGGCCTGGGCCTCCTTGGCAATGCTGATGCTCTCACCCACGACCGCCACTGTCATCAGTGCCCCGATCAGTAGGGCGCCCTTTTGTACGATCTTCACTCGTCTCCCCTTCCGCACCCGCCGGTCAGTGGGCAACAGGCGATGCACTCGTCCCGTTGCTTCGGTGTCGGGACCGTTTCACTTGCGTTAAGTTTCGGCAATTGCCGGATTTTCTTTTGCCGTCGGCCCGGATACTGGGGGAACACCCCGCTCCGGACTGGATGGGGAGGCACTTTCCATGCGACGGTGGGGGAATGGGTAGCCCTATCGAACTGGTCGTGTGCGACGGCGACGAGACCGGACAAGAGCTGTTGGAGCAGGCGCTGCGGGTGTTCGGGAGCGGGCTGTTGGAAGGCAGGGCGAACCTGCAGCGGTTCGATCTGTCCTTGGACAACAGGCGCCGTACCGCCAACCGGGTGGTTCACGAGGCCGCGGAGGCGATGAGGGCCACCGGGCTGGGCCTGAAGGCGGCGACGGTCACTCCGCCTCAGGTGGACGACGTAGGGTCCCCCAACAAGATCCTCCGCGAAGGCGTGGGCGGCTCGGTGATAGTCCGTACGGGCCGCCGTATAGCAGGGGTGGCGCCGCTGGCGCCCGTGGTTCATCCGATCGTGGTGGTGCGGATGGCTGTGGGCGATGCCTATGGTGCGCACGAATGGCGGTCGGGCAGACCGGGGGACCCCGAGGAGCAGGCGTTCCGGACCGAGCAGATCACGAGGGACGTGTGCAGCGCCGTTGCGGAGTACTCGTTCCAAGCGGCCGCACCGTTGGGAGCGACGGTGTACGGCGGTCCGAAGTGGACCGTTTCGACGCTCTACGAGGCGATGCTGAAAGAGGAGATGGACGTGGCCGCCGCTCGCCATCCGGACGTCCACTACCGGCCAGTGCTGATCGACGCCAGCTACGCGGGGTTGCTGACCGAGTCTGTCGACAACACGCTCGTGATCCCCGCTCTCAACCGGGACGGTGACTGTTTGTCGGACCTTGTGCTGGCGCTGTACGGCTCCATTGCCGGCGCCGAGTCCGTGCTGTTGGCTCTGGACGACGACCTGCACCCCTCCGTGGCAATGGCGGAAGCGCCGCACGGCACTGCTCCGTCGCTGCAGGGAAAGAACGTGGCAAATCCGATGGCGATGCTCTTGGCTTGCGCGGCGGTGCTGGACCAGGCGGAGACAAGGGGTTACGAAGGAGCCGCCCAGGATGCCGCATCCCTGCGTGATGCCACTTTGGAAGTGGCGGCGGAGGGCGTACGGACCTTCGACCTCGGAGGAGAGGCGTCGACCAGCGAAGTGGTGGACGAGGTTATCAAGCGCCTGCAGAGCCGCTGAGAGCGTTCAACAGGCCGGCTCCCTGCTCGGCTCCGTCGACGGTCACCATCACGGCCTGACCGGACTCGAGCTCGACGGCGAGCGCAGGGCCTCCTCGCACTACGTAGACCCAGCTCTGGTGCATGAAGTGGCGGCCCCAGCCTCCCCATTCGGAAGGGCGCAGGTTGAAACATCTCGCGCCGGTGATCCTGGCTAGCGGCACGTGGCGGCTGAGCACCGGCATCGGCCAGGTTCGGATGCGGACGCCGCTACGATCGACCGTCACACGAACCGACGACGCTCCGCCAGTCGTAGCCGCCCAGGCCAGGCCCCCTATGGCGATGAACATCGGGGAGTGCCACGCCATGGCCGCACCGCCCAGCACTGCGGCGAGTATCAAGAGCGGATTGCTGGCACGGCCAGTCCACATTGCTCTTTGGCCGGGGAGCAGTTGGACAGAGGCCTCCTCGAGTTGGCGCTTGTCTTCGGGCTGCTCGACTTCATCGTCAGTCGAAGATCCGAAGATATGCCGTTGAATCCACGATACCGCCCGCTCTGAGTTGGGGAAGACCCATGCGAATGGATTCCCGGCGCTGAGCCGGTAGCTCCAGATCATGGCCGTAGATGCCGCCAGGATCAGCATTCCCGCGAGGTGCACCACATAGAAGTAATTCAACAGCTCATCGCCTTCCTGATCAGTTCGGCCGCCTGATCGGGCTCCAGCCCGAGACGGCGGGCCTGAGCGGTGAGCTCCGACACGAGCTCGCTCAACCGGGCCGACTCGTGGGGCCGGGACGAGGTGACGACCACCCCTCGACCTCGTCGCATCTCGACCAGGCCTTCCTCCCGAAGCAGCTGGTAAGCGCGCAGCACTGTGTGCATGTTGACCCCCAGCGATCCGGCCAGCTGTCTTGCGGGAGGCAGTTGCTCGCCGGGCCGGACGGCCGCTGCGGCGATCTCGCCCCTCACGGCGGCGGCGATCTGTTCGAACAGGGGGCTGACGGCACGGGGATCGATCCGGATCAGCACTGCAGCACTTCCGATCTGACCGCCGGGACGGTTGCGGGCCTCATCAGCCGCGCTCCTCCCTGAAGTAGCGCAATCCGTCCCCGTCGAGGCGAGCTGCGGCGAACGCGACGAACCCCCACCCTTCCGCTATGCACACGACCGCTCCCACCAGCGATCCGAGCAGTGCGTTGGCGCTGGCGGCGAGGGCGATGGTGACGATGGCCGGCGGAACGGCCGCGAGGAGGTTGGCCAGTATGCGCAGCACGCTGCCGGGGCCCCGGAGGTCCACCGAGCTGGGCATCAGCGAGTAGGTGGCAAGGCTCGATCCCCGGAACAGCCACAGGACGGCCGCCAGGAGCGGTGCCCAGACGAGAACCTGGCCTGTGGACGTGGCTGCGGCCGCACCAGCAAGTGCGAGCACCAGCGGGACTGTCCATGCGACGGTGTTGGCGGCGTTCAACACGGACAGCCGAGCTCTCAGCGTGTCGGCCGACAGCCACCACAGAGGCTGACCCAGCTCGCCGCCGAGCCGTTGGATCTGGAACACCGTCCGGAGGAGGAGCATCTCCGATCCGACAGCCGGCACGACCACCGCCGGATGGGGCACATACCGCTGGACCAGCACTCCTGTGAGAGCTCCCAAGACGACAGGCAGCACGACACCGGCTGCCGCCAGGCGTAGGACCGTCGTGCTGCGGCGCAGCTCCATCCACTTGAGCCAGCCGACCGCCCAGGCACCCGGCGGCGCAGCCGTGTCGAGACGGGCGCTCGCCCCCTCTCGAGCCTCCTCCGACCCTGTTCCCGGACGGCGAAGACGCTGGCGTGGACGGACACCCTGGCGTGAGAGAGACGAAGCGCCCCGAGGTCGAGAAGGCGATCGCGTCTGGTCACCGGAGCGGATGAGTGCGCCGACGAGACCGCGTCGTCCCGACGCCCGGATGTCGGAAAGCCTCGCTTCTCGCTGGACCGTTGCGTCCCACAGTTCGGGCACCAGGTCCGGCTTGGACCAGGCGAAGGGGGCGGCCCACAGCAGTGGAACCACGACGAGCGGTAGGAGCGCCCAGAGGTGACCGGCCGCCGCCGCGACCAGCACGTCACCGGGTGGCACCTGGGCCAAGGCGCTGGCGGCAGCACTGAGCGACTTCGGTACGGCGCTGCCTGCCAGGGGAGCGGCGGCGACGGCTGCGGCCGACGCGCCCAGCAGGGAGAGGGCATATCCCACCTTCGCAAGGGGCAGTCGGGGGAACATGCGGCCCAGGAGCGGGACGGGGGCTCTCACGAGCATGATCGCTACGTACCCGGCGACCACGGTGGCGGCCAGTGGCAACCACTGCCCGGCGTCCTGCCCGATGAACCCGTTCCAGACGAAGAAGGACGCTGGCAGCAGGCTGAAGCCGCGGGTGAGCGTCTTGCGCAGGAGTCCCCACATGGCGATAGCTCCCGTAGGC